>JBAYVP010000313.1:0-6444 GCA_041674485.1 Sulfuricellaceae bacterium | reverse complement strand
TTTTGCGTTCATGTGAGAAGAATTTCTCACGCGAAGCCGCGAAGACGCGAAAAAAACCAAACCTGTATTGGTTTTTCTTCGCGTCTTCGCGGCTTCGCGTGAGTATGTTTTTTGGTTCCGGCTTGTCCGGTTTAGTAACTTATCGGCCAAGTCTTTACATTTCTTGCGAAGAATGTGTCGTAGATCAAGCACTGGCGCGGCTCTTTGGTAGGGTGGATAAGCGGCAGCGCATCCACCTGAACATTTCGGGATACCGTTCGGTGGATGCGCTTCGCTTATCCACCCTACATCCTGTTTGGTTCCGGCTTGTCCGGCTTAAGATAATGAGCTTTTATCAAAAACCTACCCTTGTAAGTAGCCCCTGCCCCCTGAGCAGTTACAAACAATCGTGTATTATTGGACAATTTTATCGCGAACGCAAATTGCAACATATTGATTTATAATAAAACCAGAAACAAAAATGTGATTTATGCGCCAAAAAACATCCAAAAGCCCATGCTCATTTTGCCTTGATTCCGGGAGGTCTGTAATCCATGGCAGGCATGAATACGCTTGAATCCGGGCTAATTCGGCGTGGCGATTACCAAATCGCCTATCTCAGCCTTTTCCGCCGGCTGGTGGAAAGCAAGAGCGAAGCGGCAATCGCCTTGCCCCGGCATCCCTGTCCCGAATTACCGACTCTCGACGATGATGTCCTGCTCGCTCACGCGGATAGCGATCCCTGGCTATTGGTGCGACTGCTGGGCGCCTGGATAGCCCATCAGCAAGGTTACGGGCAACTTGGGCGAATGGTCGCTCTGGACGGCGTGGAATACCGCCTTTTCCCCGTCAGCCAACCCGCGCAGGCATGGCCCGCCGACAACCCGCGCCACTGGTTTTACCCGCTTTGGCCGGTTCCCCGCCATTTGCCTCTGGAGCGGCAAAGCGGCACGGTTATCGAGGTCGATTTTGTCCACCTGCCGGAAACGATAGATCATCCCATTCCCAGCCAACGCATCAAAGTCTTTGCCGCCGAATTTTGCGACCGGGTAAAACTCGATCTGCAAACCGTTTCCGGCGCATTCCATTGCACCGGCCTGCACGAACCGGCCACGCGCTGGCAAAGCATCGTAAACGCCCTTGAACCTAGAAACCTCCGTTGACCGCTTGCCAAGATGTATAACATGGTGGTTCTAAACAACTTTGTCATCTATTTTGCGTTCACCCGTTTGGTGAGAGCGCTACGGGCTGGATTGCACGGTTTTCCGGGCGCATGGCGGCGTTGCAACTCCTTGCAATGAAATGACCATTGCGCGTCGTTGCGCCTTGCCCTGCACCCGGAAAACCGCACACTCCAGCCCGTTCAACGGAGGTTTCTAGGTTGAACAAGCGCGGGGGTGGCGCGCTCATGTCGTCCTCATGCCCGAGCTTTCCGTCACTGCGGCAATGCACCGGCAGTTGGTCGCCTGGCTGCGGCAAAACAAGCATGTGTTCCGATTGGTTATCGCGGGCAGTTTTCATCAGGACGACGGCCAGGGAAACCGCACCAACCGTTGCGCACTGTTTCGTGGCGACGGCCTGAAGCTGGGCGAATTCGACAAATGGCTGGCCTACACGTCTCGCTCTCACGGCACGGAAAATATCGTTCCCGGCAAGCGCCTGCTGGTGATCAATACGACGGCGGGGCTGTGGTCGCCCGCCATCTGCCTGGATTTTCTGCAACGCGATGAAGACAAACGCGATCATCACCCCGAATTTCCGTGGAACCGTATTTCCGGCGACCTGCTGCTGGTCGCCAGCATGGGGCACAACAGCACTGTCAAAGGACACAAGGCGCGCGCAGCCGTCTTGGCGACGGAATTCTATCCGCGCGTGGTAGTCGCCAACATCACGCCGGAAAGCGATAGCCAACACCCCGGTTTCGTGCAGGAAAAAGGCGCACCGCGCAGCAACAAACCGCCCCACAGCATGTGGCCGCCATTGCGTTCTGTATAAATTGTTGTAAAATGAAATATCCGTTCAATTTATCACGATTCACACCATGAGCGCTTCCCCCATCGATCTCGCCAACTGCTCCGCCCAATGGCTGGCGGAACAGGACGATGCCGCGCTGGAACAGGCCATCCTCGCTTGCGCAACGTGGACGCCCGCCATCGCCGCCGTGCTCGATAACGCTTTCATCATGCGCACCGCCCTGCTGATGCCGCGCAGCGACGCGGTGAACGACTTGAAAAGCCTGGACGACCTGCTGGGATGGGCTGACCAGACCTTGCCGGAATCTCTCAAAGAGCGGGAAATTTTCCGCGCGCGCTGGCGCGCGTTGAGTGAAACCGTGCGCTACCGGTTTTACGCCATCCAGCAAAATCCCGTGAAAAACCTGGCCGGCTACAAGTGGGTGAGCGAAATTATCGGCTACCTCGGTCGCTGCCACCCCAAATCAGCGCCACTCGCCGAACTCTTGGAACAGGTTTGCGACGCCGACGGCGAGCCGATCAAACCCGCCAACCTCACCCGTGTGCTCAACATCATGGAAGACAACCTGCTCGTCGCCCGCGAACGTAGCGGCAAGGAAAAACGGGTCAGGCTGGGGGAGAAAGCCGCACATGTTATCGTGAAAGGTTACATCAACACCGCCCCCAATCCCATAGGAACGGTCTCTTGTGCCCAGACTGATAGGCCACCGGGTATGGCCGCGATGCCGTCGCCGTTCATCGCAGCCGATGCCGCCGTCGACCGCACCGTTTATCATTTAAGCAAAACAACCCCGCCCGCCGGTATTTTGATTGGTGCTTACGGAAGATGAACCACCCGCCCATCGTCACCTTCTACAGCTTCAAGGGCGGCGCAGGGCGCACCACCCTGATGGCCAACGTCGCCGCCGCGCTGGCGCACCCGGAGGCCAGCGGGCTACCTTTCGCGGCCAAAAAAATCCTGCTGTGGGATTTGGACATCGAAGCCCCCGGCTTGCACCTGTTGCCCGGCCTGCGCCGCGATCCGCCGCCGGTGCGCGGCTTTATCGAATGGATGAAGGGACTGCCCACCGACGGCAACGAACCCGGCGAAGCTACGCTCAAATCGGTGAAAAAGCTCGTCCACAGCGCCCCGCAATTCGCTAATCTCGGCATCCTGCCGGCTTTCGGCGCGGATTACCCGGCAGCAATGTACCTTACCGACTGGGCTTACTGGTTCCACCAGGATGTGACGCGCGGCGCAAAACTGTTGCGCCGGATTGCGGCGCAATTCGCCGACTACGACTATATTTTCATCGACTCGCGCACCGGCATTTCCGACATCGGCGGCCTCCTCACCGGCATATTGCCCCACCTCACCGTGCTGGTCGGGCAATACACCCGGCAGAGCACGCGCGGCCTGAATCAAGCCTGGACAGCGCTGAAACAAGTCAACAAAACCCCGGACATTCTCGAACTGCGCCATCCCCTGCCCGACCTCGGCCTGCTGCTGGTCGCATCGCCTGTTCCCAGCGACGACCCACTCCTGCTTAACCAAGCGCGCCAAGTGTGGGATGAACTGTTCGAGCGCGAATTCAGCGACAGCTCCCGTCAGGAAATCCCATTCGATGGCAAGCTGCTATACGTTGAAAAGCTCCTTGCTGCCGATCCCTACGACCAGGGCGCGCTGGCGCTGGCCTATCGCGCCGTCGCCACCCACCTGCACGAACGCCTGACGCAACAACAGGCGCAAACCGGAACCGACCTCCCGACCAAAACCGGCAAACGCAGCACCACCGCCCAGGGCAAGGCGTTCGAGCGCGAAGTCGCGGAACTGCTACGCGCGCTGGGCTATGAAGTGGAAGAAGAGCAACGCACCCAATCGATGAAAATCGACCTAACCGCCCGCATCCGCGCCGGCCATCGCACACTGACCTACTGGATCGAGTGCAAGGACGAGGCCAAACCGTTATCTGCGGAAGCGATAGACAAATTCGGCGGCTGGCTCAGCGGCGACACCGCCAAATCCGCCGGCATCCAGGGCATGGTCGTCTCGCGCAACGGGTTCAGCGTGGATGCCCGCACGCGGGGCAAGGATCATCGCCTGGAACTCTACACCCTGGACGATCTGGAGCGCCAAATATACGACTTCGTCCCCTACTTGCGGACGCTCTGCCGCCAGTGGGAGGAAAACGACCTTTCCCGCTATTTCATCGAACAAACCCTGCCCCGCCACGGCGTCGGCGTGATCGACGCCGCGCGCGCCTGGGCACAAGGACGGGGAGAACGCCTGTGGGTGGTGCTGGGCGATTTCGGCACCGGCAAATCCACCTTCGTCAAACGCTTCGGCTACGAGCTGGCGCGGCGCAAGCTGGACGCCGTGGACGACCTTGAGATTCCGGCGCCCATCGTCATCGACCTCAAGCAATTTCCCAACCTCACCACGCTGGAAGACCTGGTGGCCGCAGCACTCAGCGATTACGGCCACAACGAACGCCCGCCGGTCAAGGCCATCCTGCGCATGGTGGAGCGCGGGCGCGCGCTGCTGCTGCTGGATTCCTTCGACGAAATGGGGTTGGCCGCGGCAGGCGTCGATCCGCAACACCAGTTCGCCATGCTTGCCGCAATCAGCCGCCCTCCCGGAGCGGAAACCCGCGATTTCGACGAAGAAAACCGCGCTGCGGGAGCGGCGTCCCCGCCGCGACACAGTGGCGACATGGACGAACCCGTTGCGCATAAAAAAACCGGCAAATCCCTGGAAACAAAATCGGAACCCGCCCTCCCACCCGGCGCGCGCCGCGTTCTGATCACCTGCCGCACCGAATTTTTCCGCAACGACAGCGAGCTTCTCGCCCCCGCCGGGAACATCGTCGCCGATACGTTGCTGGGGGTTTACGCGCGCGGCATGGGCGCCGGTTTCGATCAATTGCCCATGTTCACGCCGGAACAGATCGACGACTATCTGACCCGCCGTCTCGGCGCGCAACAAGCCGCCAAGGCGCGGCATTTCCTGCACGGCAAAAAATCCGGGGAACTGCTCAACCTCGCCGAGCGCCCGGTGCTGCTCGACATGCTGGTCGGCGCCTTTCCCCGCCTGCACGAACGGGAAACCGTAAACATGGCCGGCCTTTACGCGCTCTACACCGCAAAATGGCTGGACATCGCCAGCAACAGCTTGCGCACCACCCGCGAAGAGCGCATCCAACTGCTGGAAGCCCTGGCCGATTACCAATGGCGCAAAGAAGGGCAGGCCACCCATTACGATGAACTGCTGGAGTGGATCCGCAAACAGAAAACCCTGGCTTTCCGCCCCAGGCTGGATCACGTCAGGGTGGACCTGGAAATGCGCAGCGCCGCCTTCCTGGTGCGCAGCCCGGATGGCTTTTACCGCTTTTCCCACAAAAGCTTTCGCGAATATTTCCTCGCCCGCTACCTGCTGCGTAGCGCCAGGGACGGCGTGGAAGCACTGCGCAATGCCCTTGCCGTCCCCGCCATCAGCGCGCCGGTCGTGCAATTCGCCGTTGAATTGCTGGCAGTCGGTGAAAATGCCGTGGAATCACGCGAAAAAATGACCACCGGGCTGCGCGAACTGTTGACTTGCGGCGCATCCGGGCAGACCGGTGAAAACGCGCTACGCCTCGCCGCCGCGCTGTGCCGGGACGGGAACAGCGTCATCAACCCAAGCGCCATGCAGGAACTGCTGCAAAACCAGCCGCTCCAGCTCCCCGGCGCGCAACTGGCGGGTTTCGACCTGCGCGGCGCATGGCTGGCGCACGCCGACCTGGGCGCGGCAAATCTGGAAGGGGCAAAGCTGGATGGCGCGCAACTCGGCGCGGCGCGGCTGACGCGCGCCAAGCTGACCCATGCCGGCTTGAGCAACGCGGCCTTGCACCAGGCCGACCTGAAAAACGCGCTACTGGCCGATGCCGATTTGAGTGGCGCGGATTTGTCCGGGGCGGAACTGTCCCGCGCCAACCTGCGCTTCGCCCGCCTGCTGGAGGCGAATCTGGATGGGGCTAAGGTGGATAACGCCGATTTCAGTTACGCCCGCCTCGCCGGGGCGCGCTTGGCGGGCGTGAATTTCGCTGCGGATCAATTGCGCCGGATCACCGCGCCCCGCGCCGCCCCCCAGCAAAATAGCCTAACCTGGCCGCGCGCCGCTTCAGGCCTGCCCACCCCACCTTCCCTGCCAGCCTACCTGCTCGCCGGCCATTTGGGAAGCATCAATTGCATCGCTTTTTCCCCGGACGGTTCAACTATCGCTACCGCAAGCTCGGACAACTCCGCTCGCCTCTGGGACACAGCTTCCGGCAAGGAGCTACGACGCTTCGACGGCCATGGCAGCACAGTTTTCAGCATCGCTTTTTCCCCGGACGGTTCATCTATCGCTACCGCAAGCGATGACAACTCCGCTCGCCTCTGGGACACAGCTTCCGGCAAGGAGCTACGACGCTTCGACGTCCATGGTGACCCGGTTAACTGCGTCGCTTTTTCCCCGGACGGTTCATCTATCGCT
>JBAYVP010000312.1:0-6455 GCA_041674485.1 Sulfuricellaceae bacterium | reverse complement strand
TTCCGGGCGCATGGCGGCGTTGCAACTCCTTGCAATGGAACGACCATTGCGCGTCGTTGCGCCTTGCCCTGCACCCGGAAAACCGCACACTCCAGCCCGTTCAACGGAGGTTTCTAGGATTATTGGACAGTTCCTTAGTACGAAAAAAAACCGATTCACCGCAGAGGGCGCGGAGGACGCAGAGGAAACCCCTTATGCTTTTCCTCTGCGTCCTCCGCGTCCTCTGCGGTGAAAAGGGTTTTGTCTTTATGGGTTGCCGCCATAAGTCAAGCAGAGTCGAACAAAGTTGCGCTAAGATTGTCCGGGGTTCACGAACGTTTCCCATTATTGATTTTCATCATGAATTTCTGAGAACAAATTTATCCTGAGCGTAGAATCAAACAGGCTTGCGCAGCAAATCGACGCGCACCGGGTTGAGAAATTCGACGCCCGTAGCGGTCATGTGGTGCATGAATTTGTCCTTCACCGCCTGGTAAAGTTCGGGCGTGAGCTGGTGCTGGGTGTGCGTCACCTTCAGGATGCGCTCCTCGAATTGCTCAAAATTGTCGAAATGACCGGGCGTGCTGAAAAACTTCTGTTCGACGAGTTCGAACATGCCGTGCTGCACGGCGCGCTCCACGGCGGCAAAGGCGGCTGCGCGCATCGCCTTTTCGTCGTGGAACATGCGCAGAATATCGTTGAAATCCCCCGCGTAGACCGGCTCGGAAAGGTAAGCCAAGCCGCCGGGCTTGAGTACGCGCCGAATCTCCGCCAGCGCCGCGTTCATCATATCAAGCGGCACGTGGTGCAGCGACTTGAACATCAGGACGATGTCGAACTGATTGTCGGGAGCGGGAATCGCTTCAGCGCCGCCCAGGCGGAAGCTGACGTTGGGCAGGTCGGTTATCTCCAGATTTTTGGCATGTTGCGCCTGATCCACTTCCAGCGCGGTGATCGCGGCAACCTTGCCGTATTGCGCGATGGCGCGCGTCTTGTCCGCCTTGCCGCATCCCAGTTCGAGGATGTGCGCGCCCTCCAGGCGGAGCAGATTCTCGTAAATTTCGCTTTCGTCGCAGACGGTGTTCGCCGAGGGGTTGGAAATTTTCATCGTTGTCCTTATGAAAAGGCGGCTATTCCGCCGTTACCACATCGGGAATAAAAATATCCTTGTAACCCGTATAGAGCGATGCGGTGATCACCGGCACCAGCACCAGCAACCCCAGGCCGAACGGGATCATCGCGATAATGGAAAGGCCGAAACCGGCCAAGCTGTAGACCGTGAACGGCAGCCAGTTTTTCAGGCAGGCGGTAAAGCTGGCTTTCATCGCATCCGGCGCCGACAGGTCGTTGAAGAACACCAGCGCGGGAGCGAACCAGTAGGCCATCAGCAGCGGAATCAGCAGCATCAGCGCGACCAGCAGCGCCACCAGCATTCCGCCCACTGCGCCGATTGCCACGTCCTGCGGCTGTCCGCCTTGCAAGCCGTTGATCGCCGCAGCACTAAGTATGGCGCCGCCGCCACCGAGCATCACCAATCCCATGATGGCGATGGAGCCTATCAGGTAAAGACCGCCGACGGTCACCAGTTGCCCGGTGTTGTGCATGAAACCGGCGATCAGGTAGCGCAGTTCCAGCTCGTTGCCCTTTTCCACGTCGCGGCACGCAAGCATGAAACCCGCCGTGAACACCGGCGCCAGCACCGACATGATCAGCGGCCCCACCAGAGGGATAATGGTAAACACCATGAGGATCAGGAAATAAATCACGAACAGCACAATCCAGATCAGCGGATTTTTCCTGAACAGCCCGAAGCCGTCGGCGATCCAGCGCCAGCCTTGGCCAGCGTTAACTTTGCGGATTTCCATGAGTATCACCTTGTCGTGGTGGACGTAGGATGGGTAAAGCGCAACGCACCCATCAAACAGCCGCTTTTCGGGGGGGGTCTGTTGGGTGCGCTGCGCTTCACCCAACATGCAGCTAGAAATTGAACAACACCCACTGCGGCACGCGCACGCCGGAATCCAGACTATGGCGCGTGAACTGGCCGTCGCCCCGTTCATCGACCAGGTAATAGGGCGTCCCATGTGGCGGCGTCACCTTGAGCATGTAAAGTATGCCGCCGATGCGGTATTGCTGCACCGTATCTTCGCCGCGTTTGACGATGGTGATCTGGGGTTCGAGCGACGAATCGAACACCATATCCGGCGGCGGGGGCGGTTCCGGCAAGGGTTGCAAATCTGCGGGCGTGTTGCTTTGCGCGTAGGCCGGCAGGGTCAGGCTGAACAACAGGGCGATTATCAGGCGGCGCATGGCATATCCTCGGTAATTGAGTGCGATACAGGAAGCAAGGTTTAACGATAGCATGTTAGGTGATTTTCAGGAATGAATATCGCCTTATTCGCCGATGCGCGCGCTGGCCTCGACGATCTTTTCCATCAGCGCGGCGTAGTCGCGCGTCACGGGGAACTGGGGAAATTCGCGCACCACGTTGTCCGGCGGGCAGAAAAGGATGCCGGCGTGCGCTTCGGCCAGCATCGCGGTGTCGTTATAGGAATCGCCGGCGGCTATGGTCTTGAAATTCAGCGATTTGAACGCCTTCACCGATTCCCGTTTCTGCTCGGGCTGGCGCAGATGGTAATCGACCAGCCTGCCGCTGCCGTCCGCTTCCAGGCGGTGGCAGAACAGCGCGGGATAGCCGAGCTGGCGCATTAGCGGCATCGCGAATTCGTAAAAAGTATCGGACAGGATTACTACCTGGAAGTTTTCGCGCAGCGCGTCGATGAATTCCCGTGCGCCCGGCAGCGGTTCAAGACCGCCTATCACCTCGCGGATGTCCGGTAGCCCCAGTTTTTTCCCGGCGAGAATGGCTAACCGGTATTTCATCAGCTTGTCGTAATCCGGCTCGTCGCGGGTAGTGCGGCGCAGCTCGGGAATGCCGGTGCGTTCGGCGAAAGCGATCCAGATTTCCGGGACCAGCACACCTTCGAGGTCGAGACAGACGATTTGCATGGGGTATTCTTTATCAAATTGAACGGAAAATGCCGCTATTTTAACCCGGATTTTTCACCGCAGAGACGCTTTAACCCGGATATTGCATAAATTGACGCGCGCCCTCGCTTGTCTTTTGATTGATATGAAAGATTTTATTTACCCGTGAAGGGCGTCACCGCCATTGTAACGGCTTGCGCCGGCACAATGGCGCGACAGTCGGTCGCATGAATAACTACTAAAGAATTTCCGCCTTCGGCTCGCGGCTAAGCAGGGCTTCCACCGCTTTTCCCGGCGCTAGTCCGTCGAACAGCACACGGCAGACGGCGTTGGTGAGCGGCATGTCCACTTGCAGGCGTTGCGCCAGGCGTTGCACCTCGGCGGCGGTGTTGACGCCTTCGGCGACATGCCCCAGTTCGGCCAGCACGTCGGCCAGCAATTTCCCCTGCGCCAGCTTGAGGCCGACGGTGCGGTTGCGCGACAGGTCGCCGGTGCAGGTCAGGATCAGGTCGCCCACGCCGGTCAGCCCCATGAAGGTTTCCGGGCGTCCGCCGAGCGCTTCGCCGAGCCGGGTGATTTCCGCCAGACCGCGCGTGATCAGCGCAGCGCGCGCATTGTGGCCGTAGCCTAAGCCGTCGGAAATACCGGCGGCGATAGCCATGACGTTTTTCACCGCGCCGCCGGTTTCCACGCCGACCACGTCGGTGCTGCTATAAACACGCAATCTGGCGCTGTGCAAACGGGTTGCCGTTGCGCGCGCGAAATCGGGATCGTTTGCCGCCAGGGTCAGCGCGGTGGGCAGGCCTTGCGCCACTTCCCTGGCGAAGCTCGGGCCGGACAGGATGCCGCGCGGTACAGCGGCAACCAGTTCTTCGTCCGCCACTTGGTGCGGCAGGCGCGCCGACTCCGCTTCGAAGCCCTTGCAGGCCCAGATTACCGGCAGCGCGGGGGCGCGGGCGGCGATTTCGCGTAGCGTCAGGCGCAAGCCGGCAGTCGGCGTCACCACCAACGCCAGTTCGGCGTTTTCCAGTGCTGCGTCGAAAGCGGCGGACAGCCGCAGGGAATCGGGAAAAGGGAAGCCCGGCAGATAGCGCCGATTGGCGCGCTCCGCCGCCAGTTCGGCAAGATGAGCGACGTTGCGCGACCATAGGGAAACGGCATGTTTCGCCGATAAATTCAACGCCAGCGCAGTGCCCCAAGCGCCAGCGCCGAGCACCGCGATATTCATACCCCCCACACTTGGGATATCTGGACGTATCCGCTTTGGCCGTCGCGGTGAAACACCTTGGCCCAGCCGAAGCGGGGTTCCTCGACGAGTTCCAGCACCACATCGCGTTCCGCCTGGAATACCAGCGGCGCATTTTTATCGGGCGATGCGCGGATGTCGGCGCGCGGGACCGTCACCAACACGGTTCGGTAGGTGTCCAGTTGGTTCTTTTCTATCCAGAACAACTCGCTGGCGTGATCGCTCACCTTGACGAACGACTCAAGGCTGACGATTACTTCGACCGGGTAGTATTTATCGGCGGTGTACAGCTTTTTCGCCTGCTGGGAAGGCGCGTCGTACAGCACGGCGCGCTCCACCGCCACCGACCGGAATTCCAGCGCCGCAGCCATGCCCGGCAGCAATGCGGCAAGCAGCGCAACCAGCGCCAGGATGCCGCCTGCCTGAGTGCGCTCAGTGCGTGACAGCGGGGGGCTCATCCGACTGCTGTGCCTGCTGTTGCGCTTGTGCCTGCTTTTGCGCATACATCATTTCGAAATTGACCGGGCTGAGGATGACGGGCGGGAAGCCGGCGCGGGTCACCAGATCCGACACCGCTTCGCGCGCGTAAGGGAAAAGGATGTTGGGGCAGGTTACGTTGAGGATAAGCGCAACGTCGGCCTGCGGGATGTTGCTCAGCAGGAATACGCCGGCCTGTCCCACTTCCACCAGGAACATGGTCTTGTCTTCCATTTTCGCAGTCACCGTCACGGTGAGCACGACTTCGTAGACGCCTATTTCCACCGTATTGCCCTGGTTGTGTATCTGGATATCCACCTGCGGCGTTTCGCGCGCCAGGAAAATTTGCGGTGAGTTGGGCACCTCGACGGAAGCGTCCTTAATATAGATTTTTTCTATGCTGAATGCGGGCTGCAACTGTTCTTCGCTCATGTTTCTGGTTCCGGATATTTATATCCTGCCTCGCCACAATTTACCAATTTAATCGCTTCGCGGGCGCGGTTTCCGCGTTGCAAATTGCTTGTGCAGAATGGCTGCATGGCGCAATTTGCGTTTTGCAATCCCGCGAAGCGCGGCTAAATCGGTAAATTGTGGCGAGGCAAGGTTATAGGGTTGAGAAAACGGCATTCTACCGTTTTTTAGCGGTTCGATAGCCAGTTTTTCAGGTTGGCGGCATCCAGCGCGCCGGACACCCGGTCGATTTCCGCCCCATTCCTGAACAGCACCAGGGTGGGGATGCTGCGGATGCCGTATTGCTGGGCGAGGCGCTGTTCCGCTTCGGTGTTGACCTTGGCGAAGCGGTAGCGGGTTTTCATCTGCGCCGCAACCTGGGCGAACACCGGCCCCATGGTCTTGCACGGCCCGCACCAGGGCGCCCAGAAATCGACGACTATCGGCATCTCGTCGTGGCCGATAAATGTCGCGAAACTGTTGCCGGCCAGTTCCACCGGTGCGCCATCGAGTATATACGCGCCGCATTTGCCACACTTGGGATTATCGCCCAAACGTTCGGAAGGAACACGGTTGACCGCAGTGCAGCGGGGACAAACCAGATTCATGATACGCCTCCTGATAATGATAGCCTGTATACCAAAATCAGGGTAGGCAAACGGAATTTCAAGGGGGAAGAGACTTGCGCACGGAACGCAACCCCAGCCGGACATCCCGCCAGGGTAAATCTGTTCTCGGAAATTCATGATGAAAATCAATGATGCCTGGCATTCATTAATCTCGGGCAAGTCGTAGGGTGGATAAGCGTAGCGCATCCACCGAATCGGCGTAGAAAGGTGGATGCGCTACGCTTATCCACCCTACATTTCCCCGAGAACAAATTTACCTTGCGTCGTCGCCGAAAGCAGCTATCAAATACTGATTGCATATGCTTGCGCGCTCTGCTAATGTTTGAGGGATGAACAGCAAACAACGCAAGACGTTGGAGGCGCTCTTCTCCGATCCGGTCAACGGCGCCATCGAATGGCAGCGGATTGAATCCCTGCTGGTTGCCGTGGGTTGCCGGATCGTTGAAGGCAGCGGTTCTTCGGTCACTTTTGAGCGCGACGGCCTGCGCACCCATTTCCACCGCCCACATCCAGGCAAGGCGGCGCTACGGTGCCGCATCGTCGCCGCGCGCGAGTTTCTTGAACCTAGAAAGCTCAGTTGAACGGGCTGGAGTGTGCGGTTTTCCGGGTGCAGGGCAAGGCGCAACGACGCGCAATGGTCATTCCATTGCCTTCTCTTGTAGTTGCAACGCCGCCATGCGCCCGGA
>JBAYVP010000311.1:0-6495 GCA_041674485.1 Sulfuricellaceae bacterium | reverse complement strand
CGATGGTGCGTGGTTGTAAGTGCGGCACTTTCGCGCTTACAACCATGCAGACTGGGCTTGTTTTGAATATTTGCCATCACCGAACATGATTATCAGTCCATCAATTTAGCTGACCAGACTCAATGGCGAGGGCGAATGCGAGTTTGAATTAAGCAAAGAAAATTTAGCTGCACTTGACAGGATCGGCTTACCCGTCCGCTTGACTGTTAGTTTAGGTAAAGAATAAGGCTCAACCGATTCACACTCAACGTGTCAAGCCCGCGTAGGGCGCAATAACCAACGGGCATTGCGCCGCATATATCATTCGGTGCAATGCGCTACCCTACACCGGCGGCAACCTGATTCAGGAGACCGTCTGGGTTGGCGATCTGCCGGTGGCGACCTTGCGCCCGAATGGAGCGGGTGCAAGCCTCTACTATGTCAACCCGGACGAACTGGGCAGCCCACGGGTCGTAACCAACACCAGCAATCAGCCGGTGTGGCGCTGGGACAGCGACGCCTTTGGGAACGGCGCGCCGAACGAAGACCCGCGCGGGACGGGAACCCTGTTCAGCTATAATCTTAGGGGGCGCAGTCCAATTAACCCGACATGATCACGCCGCTTTCAGCAACGAGGCATTCACTCTCACCACCACATCCTCCCACGGCATATAAATCCGCCCGTCTTCCGTTTTTTCCACCAAGCCATGTTCCAGCAGTTTTTGCACGTCGGTATGGATGTTGGAATAATTCCGAGCCAGACTCTTGGCGACCGCATAGACGGATACCGGACCAAGGGACTTGATGGCGCGTAGCGTATCCAGCCTGCGCGGCGGCAACTCCGAAAGCAGATGCGCCGCATCGGGAAACCCCAAGTGATAGTCCGCCTCCGGTAAATCTTCCCCGGCGTCCGCGCGGCGGCCAAGATCAAGCAATTCCTGTTTGGTCTGTTCCCAATCCGTAATTCCGATCACCGCTTTCATTTCAATCCTTCCACATCCGCAATAAAGTCCATCAGCAGCCGGGCAAGGCTCACGAAGCGGTAAGCGATTTCGCTCTCGCCTATGTGCTTGTGGTCGCCCTTGCCGGTTTCATTGTCGTAGCGCACCAGCATTTTGCCTTCCCGCCCGGCGTACAGACGATATTTGTAGCCGTGCGGCCTGTCCACCGTGGCGATGGGTAATTGCCGGATCACCATATCCAAGCGGATGCCATCCGCTCGCGTTTCGTGTTTGTTGTAAATCAATCCGGCTTTCATCCTAGAAACCTCCGTTGAACGGGCTGGAGTGTGCGGTTTTCCGGGTGCAGGGCAAGGCGCAACGACGCGGAATGGTCATTCCATTCCAAGAAGTTGCAACGCCGCCATGCGCCCGGAAAACCGTGCAATCCAGCCCGTAGCGCTCTCACCAAACGGGTACACGCAAAATAGATGGCAAAGTTGTTTAGAACCAACATGTTATACATCTTGGCAAGCGGTCAACGGAGGTTTCTAGGTTCATGCATTGCATGATACAGATGCATCTGTATCATGCAACATATTCACCGCGTGCGGGCGCGGCGACGGAAATTCCCGCGCCACCGAACGCATCCTACAAACCTGCCAAAACCCCGGCCTGATCCAGGCAGCCGCAGTGGCCGACACCCAATCGCTATGGGCGGCGCGCAAAGCACTGTCGCCGCTGCTGCGCGACATCGCCCCGCGCAAAATCAACGAAGACATCGTCGTGCCGGTGTCACGCCTGCCGGAATTGCTCAACGGCTTGCGCGAATTGAGCACTAAACACCGCATCGCCAACGCCAATTTCGGCCACGCCGGCAACGGCAACATCCACATCAACCTGCTCGTCCACCCCGACGATGCCGACGAAATGCAGCGCGCCGAAGCTTGCCTGAGCGAAGCCTTCGACCTGGTGCTGCGCCTCAATGGCGCCCTCTCCGGCGAACACGGCGTAGGCCGCGAAAAACGCCCTTACGTCACCCGCGAAATCGACCCCGCCACGCTGGAATTGATGCGCAACATCAAGCGGGTATTCGATCCCAACAACATTCTTAATCCGGGGAAGCTGTTTCCCGAGGGGAGCGAAATGAGGAATACACCCGATATTGTCTTGACTTAGGGGTCCACTTTAGTCCCTGCGCCGGGGTTGCCTCCCGGCCACAGCAGTCGGCGCAACCCGGCTTGCAGCCGGGTTGCGCACGGGGCGTTACAGTTCTTTCTTGAAGCTGTCCATCGCACTACGTTGGAAGGCGGGTATTACGACGTCGGGTTGGTTGATTCCTTTTTTCGTTGCGTTCGCTGTGGTGAATACGGCGGTTCCGTCGTTGCTGATTTTCGCGGCGATTTCGTAATCTCCCACGGGTAAATCGGCGAGGCTGGCGGTGTATCTGCCGTCGCCTGCTTTGATGTCGGGGGCGACGCCGTCGTCCTTGAAGGCCAGCCCCGACTTGACCAGCCTGCCGTCGTCCGCCGAATATATGTCGGCGACTACGCTTGCGCCCTTGACGGGCAGCGGTCCGCTGACTTCGACCACGGCCGTCATGCTACGCTTGTCGTCGTGACTTCCGCCGAAGATGTCCACTACTGCCGCAAGGCTGGATTTGACGGCGACTTCCTGAAACAGGCTGTCCACCGTGTCTTTGCTGGCCGTCACCGTGCTTGTCCAGGCGCCCGTCTTGCCGGCGTAGCTCTTGCCGACGGTATAGGTCGCTGTGCCTTCGCCGGCGTCGCTGGCGTAGGTGATGCCGGACGGCAGGCTGGTGGGGGTGATTTTCGCGCCGCTCGGGGCGGTCAGCGCATAGCTGATTTTTCCGCTGTCTTCGTCGCTCCAATAGGCCTGGAAGGTGATTTCGCCGTCGATGTCGCTGCTGGAGATAAGCGCGGTTGCGTCGGCGCCGGCGCCTGCGGCCAGGGGGTCGCTCATGGTCTCGGTGACCGACTCGAAATTGTCGCCTTCGGCGCTGTTGGCGGCTTTGGTGGCGTTGCGCGAGAGGTCGGCGACTTTGCCGGCTTCCTGAAACAAGCCCTTGGTGCCCTTGGCCAGATCATAGAGCGACATGGTGTTCGGCGTGGTCGAGCTGAAGCGGTTGCGTCCCGCCACCGTGCCCTTGGCAGTCGTCAGCACCACGGGGTTGACCGCCACCTTGGCATCCTGTAGGGATTTGGCGACATCGTTGTCTACGGTCTGGGTGTCGGTGGTGAATAGCGTGACCATCGGGGTGTCGGCATCGGTACGCACCGATTTGATCGCATCCAGGCCTTTTTGCAGGGTGGCCGACAAGGTTTGGCGCGCTTGGGGCAGCCATTGGCTAATCGGTCCGACATCGGCGACGGTTATGCCGTCGTAGTAGGCGAGCCGCCCGTCTTTCACGCCCAGGCCTTTGTTCGTGCCGCTGTACAAACGGTAATAATAGCCCAAGCCGTTGGTCGATTTGGCGCCGCTCGGAAAATAGCCGGGGAGCGTTGTTTCCGCCCAGTCAAACAGGCGGTCGCCGTTGGTGTTGTCGTCGTCGATTGCGTCTTGCGCGATCTTGGCGATGGCGTCCTTGATGTTGCTGCGCGTGTTGCCCTGCGCCAGGGAGGTTAGGGGCGCTACCGGCATGTTGGCGTAGGGATAGGCGTATACCGCGATGCGGTTGTTGTCTCCGGCGGCGTTGATCACCTGCTGGGCGGCGTTGAGTTGAGCGTCCAGCACCTTCTTGGAAGTGGTGGTGTCGATTACGATAATATTGATCGGCCCGTTTTGCGCGCCGCCGCCGTCAGCAGTGGTTGACGTGCTGGAACCCATGTAAACCACCTGAAGCACAGATTCCCAGCCGCTGGTGGGTTTCGTCAGGGTGGCGGCGGTGGGCGCGGTGAAGTTTTTGAAGGGATCAAAATAGGTGCGTCCGGGGCCGCCGTTCGGGTCGGTTTCCGGCGGCGAAACCAGGGTTTCCCAGGCCGATTTGCCGAATGTTCGATACTGGGCGGTCTTTTGCGCTGCGGGGTCGGCATAATCACTTGCGGTGCTTAAATTCACGAATGCCAGATGGTTGTGCATGATACTGTCTTTGGGCGTGTCGCCATCCTGTGGCGAGCCGGGATTGGTCGATGTACCGCCTTCCTCGCGGTATTCGTCGGACACGCCGAGAATGTAATGGCCGAATTCGTGCGCCACGGTCTTGCCGTGGGCATCCGGCGTTTCATTGGTGCCGGCGAACATCTGGACGCGGCAGGCCTTGCAATTGCTGACGCCGGCAACGTGCGCATTGGCGCGTCCGTCCTTGGCGGTGTACTGGATGTCGGTGTTGTCCATGAACTGGCTGTTCTTGTACACGTACACCTTGCCGAGCAT
Source organism: Sulfuricellaceae bacterium (assembly GCA_041674485.1). GTDB lineage: Bacteria > Pseudomonadota > Gammaproteobacteria > Burkholderiales > Sulfuricellaceae > JAGXQV01. The sequence goes on along the minus strand of JBAYVP010000311.1, from coordinate 2,185 downwards.
CTGCTTGCCTTCGGTCATGGTGTAATAGCTTTGCGTGGCCTGTTTGAGGATATTTTCGATGAAGCTCTTGTCCCGGCCCGTCGGCGGATTGTCGAAGTCCCAGTCTATGCTCATCACCAGATCGACGACGTTGACGTTTTTTGCCGCGTCGTAATTGACCTTGGTTAAAGGGTGCTCCGCCGCCACGGCGGCATGAGCGCCCAGCGCAAGCGCCACGGCTAAACCGAGCCGTGTCATCTTGCCTGTGAAAGTGCTGCGTATGGTGCTGTTCATTTTTTTGAATCCCCTTAGGTAGGTGCTTGCCGATTTGAAAAAAGACTGGATACGTGAACCGCCTGCAATAATGTCTCGAATGGATAAACGCGGACAGGGCGGAATAATAGCGTATTCGCGCCTTTTTGCCATTGAATTTTTAAGGCCATTCGCTCGTCGGAACATTGCAGATATTCGGGAAAAGTTGTCGTCGTTTTGGCAATTTTGAATCGCGAAGGGTAAGATGCGCCGTGCCATGCTGAAAACCCCCAATTCCCCCTCTCTTGAAAAACCGCTGCTCGAAGCGGCGGGGCGTTGCGTTGCCTGCGGGTTGTGTTTGCCGCACTGTCCGACTTATCGCAAGACTTTGAACGAAGCCGATTCGCCGCGCGGTCGCATCATGCTGATGAGCGCGGTGCTGGATGGTGCATTGCCGACCAACCGCCGGTTTTTCGAGCACCTGGACCGGTGTTTGTCCTGCCGCGCGTGCGAGGATATGTGTCCGAACAATGTGTCCTACGGCCAATTGGTCAACCGGGTGCGTAGCACGGTGCAGCCTTTCAGACGACGGAGCGCGCTGAAAGGCTTATTCCGCCGGATGGTGCTCGACGGCATTGTAGCCAGACCTGCCGGGCTGGCGCAGGCCGCATGGGCGTTGCGCGGCTGGGAGCGGCTGGGAGGGCGGACTTTGGCGCGCTGGGCGAGCCGTTTTGGCTGGGCAAAAATAGGACGCCTGGCGGAAGCGTTGCCGCCGATGCCCGCATGGCAGGTCTGGCAATCGACCTACCCTGCCGAGGGCGCGGTGCGTGGCAGGGTGGCGCTGTTTCTCGGTTGCGTCGCGCGCGTGCTCGATGTCGAGACGCTTAACGCTACGGTGTTTGTGCTGAACAAGCTGGGGTACACCGTGGATGTGCCGAGCGGGCAGACATGTTGCGGTGCGCTGCACGCCGGCCAAGGCGAAGCGGCAAAAGCCGACGCATTGGCGCGGGAAAATTGCACGGCGTTCACCGGCGAAAACTGGGATGCCGTCATCGTGACGGCCTCCGGCTGTTGCACGGCGTTGCGCGAATATCCGCTAACGCTGGGCCGGGAGGGCGCGGCGCCGGCGCGCAATGTGACGGAAATCGGCGCTTTCCTGTCCAATGAGGAAATCTGGCGGGAGGTGGAAATACTGCCGCTGCATGAAAAAATTGCGCTGCACGAGCCGTGTTCGCTACGCCATGTCCTACATGGCCAGGCCGCGTTATACCGCTTGTTGCGCCGCATTCCCGGCGCGCAAATCACGGCGCTGGCCGGCAACGACCAATGCTGCGGCGCGGGCGGCGCTTATCGCCTGACCCAGCCGGAAATGTCGGCGCAATTGCTGGCCGACAAAGTGGCGGCGATAAAGGCGGGCGACGCGCGTATCGTCGCGAGTTCCAATTTCGGCTGCGCCCTGCACTTGGCCGCAGGGGCGGGCAGCGCCGGGCTGGATGTCGAAGTGGTGCATCCGGTGGTGTTGCTGGCGCGGCAGATGGGTTATAAGGTTTAACCTAAGCCGGACTATTGCCGGAACCAAAAACATTTACCGCAGAGACGCCGATGCGCAGAGATTTTGTAGGGTAATGGTATGATTTTACCATCCGTTATATTTCTCCGCGCCTGAAGCGTCTCTGCGGTGAAAAATGAAATAAAAATAAAGAAAAATAAAGGGGTCAGCCCCCCTTAAATACATGACCTCCAACAGGGATAGATTTGCCGTCCATCATCCTAGAAAGCTCAGTTGAACGGGCTGGAGTGTGCGGTTTTCCGGGTGCAGGGCAAGGCGCAGCGACGCGGAATGGTTGTTCCATTCCAAGGAGTTGCAACGCCGCCATGCGCCCGGAAAACCGTGCAATCCAGCTCGTAGCGTTCTCACCATACGGGTGAACGCAAAATATATGACAAAGTTGTT
>JBAYVP010000310.1:0-6505 GCA_041674485.1 Sulfuricellaceae bacterium | reverse complement strand
TCCGACAGACTCCTAGGCCTTTTTCCAGACTGCACTGGAAAAAGGAGGTTCGCTTTTGGCGAACAGCCAAACCGACTCACGCTTTAGACGCGAAGGCGCGAAGAGAACCGAACCTGTATCTTTTTTTGCGCGTTGGGAATGAGACCGCCCACTCTTAACTCGCCCCCACTTCTTCGCGGCTTCGCGTCTAAAGCGTGAAAAATTCTTATCAGAAATTGCGACCTTTACCTGAAACCGCAACTTCACAAGCGACAATTTGTTGTCGTTTGTTATTGCATTAGAGCCTAATGATTTTTTAATGATTCGGGACGCAGAGCGTCCCTACGCGCAAGGCATAGCTCATGGACTATCAAGCATGATGAAAAATAACGACCTCGCCGCCACCAATATGCGTTGGGCGCTGACGCTGATCGACGGGCTGGCGTCGGCGGGCGTTGTTCATGCGGTGATTTCGCCCGGTTCGCGTTCGACGCCGCTGGCGCTGGCGTGTACGCATCATCCCGGCGTCACCACTCATGTGGTGCTGGACGAGCGTAGCGCGGCGTTTTTCGCGCTGGGACTGGCCAAGGCGGACAACCGTCCGGTGGCGCTGGTCGGGACTTCGGGCAGCGCGCCGGCCAATTGGTTTCCGGCGGTGATCGAAGCGAATTACGGCGCCGTGCCGCTGATTCTGTTATCCGCCGACCGACCGCCGGAATTGCGCGAATGCGGCGCCAATCAGACGGTGGATCAGGCCAGGCTGTTCGGCGGGCATGTCCGTTTCGCTTTCGATCTCGGCGTCGCGGAAAGCTCATTGGCGGCGCTACGTCATGTGGCGCAACGCGCCCGCCAGGCGGTGGACGAAAGCCGCTGGCCGATGCCGGGGCCGGTGCATCTTAACGTGCCGTTGCGTGAACCGTTGACACCGACGATGTTGCCGGAATTCGCCGGCGCTTGGGCTAACGCGCCAGCCATCTATCCCCGCTTGATGCCGCCCGGCCATGCGGTTGCTAGGCTGGCCGGGGAATTGTCCGGCCAGCCGGGCGTGATCGTGTGCGGCGCTGCGGTTTATCCCGACGCGTTTCCCGCTGCCGTCGCCGCGCTGGCGGCCAAGCTCGATTGCCCGCTGCTGGCCGATCCGTTGTCTAATTTGCGTTTCGGCTCCCATGATCGCAGCCGCGTTCTGACGCGTTACGATGCATTCCTGCGCAACCGGGATTTTGCCGCCGGCCATCGCCCGGCGTGGGTGCTGCGTTTCGGCGCGCTGCCGGTGTCCAAGAGTTTGCAGCAATATCTTGCGGCGCAGGATGCGGCGCGGCACATTCTGGTCGAGCCGCACGGACGCTGGCCCGACCCGCTGCACTTGAGCAATGATTTGTTCCATGCCGACGCGGCGGCGCTGTGCGAGGCGCTGCTCGGCATGGAGTGCAACGCGGCAGCGCCGGTCTGGATGGCGGATTTTATTCAGCAGGAAAAGCGCGCCGCCGACTGTGCAGCGCCGTTGCCGATGGAGGCGGAAATCGTGCGGGTGTTGCTGAATTGCCTGCCTGCCGACGCGCTATTGTTCAGCGGCAATTCCATGCCGATCCGCGATCTCGACAGTTTTTCCGGGAGTGCGGAAAAACCGCTGCGCATCGTCGCCAATCGCGGCGCCAGCGGCATCGACGGCAATGTTTCCACCGCGCTGGGCATGGCGCAGAGCGGGACAAGGAAGGTGGTTGCGCTACTCGGCGATTTGGCCTGCTGCCACGACAGCGGCGGCCTGCTCGCGGCGCGCGGCCTGGAGGTGACGCTGGTGGTGCTGAACAACGGCGGCGGCGGGATTTTCGGCTACCTGCCACAGGCCGGACTAGCGAGTTTCGAGCGGCTGTGGCTGACGCCTGCCGGACTGGATTTCGAGCGGATGGCGCTGCTTTACGGGCTGGCTTTCCGGCGCGTGGCGGAAGTGCAGGATTTTGAGGAAGCGCTGACCCTGGCCTTGACGCAACCGGGCGCTAAACTGATCGAGGTGCGGGTGAATCGGGAAGAAAGCCTGTTCTGTCATCGCAGCTATTGGGCGGCGCTGGAGCAGTGAAATCGACTGCGATGCAAGGGCTTACGCCATACCCATAAGCCGGATATTGCATAAATTCAGCGAGGTATACTTTGCGCGGCCACAATTTGCGGATTTATCCATCGTCTCGCGGGCGCGGCTTCCGCGTTGCAACTTGCTTGTGTGGTAATGCCACACAAGCAATTTGCGCAGCAATCGCATCCCGCGAGACGCGGCTAAATCCGCAAATCGTGGCCGCGCAAAGTATATCTGCCTATTTGCCGACTTTTCTGGCGCCGTTTTGCTCCAGGTACGTCTTGGCGCGCAAGCCCAGGTCGGCGGCTTTTACCTGGTATTGCCATACTTGCTCGGCCCACAGGGTGGCATTCTGCCAATCGCCCTTCTTGGCCGCTTCCTCGTGCTTGGCCTTGGCTGCCGGCATCTTGCCCAACTGGTCGGTCGCGTCTTCGACCATCGCCACCACATCCGGGAAGTCCTTGTAGTTAACGCTGGTTATAAAGCCCACCACGGAGTCGATAATCGCCTGGGTGTCGGCAATCTTCTTCACCTGCTTGTCGTAGTCGGCCTTGCTGTAAATCGCCTTCTGCGCGGCATGTTGGACTTCTTTGTAACCCTTCGGCTTGACCAGCAGATAACCCTGCATCTCCAGGTGCAACGCGGAGCAGAACTCGGTGCAATAGTACGGATACACCCCTTCCTTATCCGCCTTGAACTTCACTTGGACGGTCTTGCCCGGCTCAATCGAAGCATGCACGTTATAGGTGCTCACCGTGAAGCCATGGGTTTCGTCCTGAGCGCGTTCGAGATTGGTCAGGTTGATGGTGACTTCATCGCCCACTTCCACTTCTATCGTTTCCGGCGTGATGTGCGAGCGGATCAGCGTACCGAACACTTCGACCTTGTTGCCCTTCTTCTCGGTATGCTCTTCGCCAGCCCTCACCATGCCCGGATGCGGCTTGTCGGTGCGGCTGTCGGTGCCCACTTTGTAACGCACGGCGGGCTTCAGTTTGGCCGCCTCTATCGCCACCATATAGTGCGGCTCGCCCAGCGGCAAAGGCATGTCGTACAGCAACTGCATCTTGTCGTTGGAAATGTCGATCAACTGGTGGTTTTGCGGGTGCAACGGGCCGACCGGCACGAAACGGTCGATTGCCAGCTTGTTCAGCGCCACCAGATAACGGCCTTTCGGATCCATGGAATCGCCTTCCATGGTGTTCAAGTGGCCAATGTTGTAGTGTACGCTGATTTTATCCAGCACCTTGCCGTCGCAGTAATTCCACTTGGCTACTTGGGAATCCACGTATAGCGAGGTGTAGGCGATACACTTTTTCGCGTCGTATTGGGTATGCAACGGCCCCAGGCCCAACTGCACCTGCTTGTCCAGCGCATCCTGCATGGCGATTATCGGGATGCCATACGGGTCTTTGCCTTCGAACTTGCCGGCCTTGATCGCCGCCATGATTTTCTCGAAGCTGTACACCGAAACGTGCGTATCCAGCTTGCCGGCCACTACCATGAACTTGCCGTCGGGCGTCACGTCCACGCCATGCGGACTTTTCGGCTCCGGCGCCAGGAACAGGATGCCTTCCTTGATCGCGGTTTCCATCATGATCACGTCATGGCCGTTGATCTTTTTGGCCTTGCCTTGGGCCACCAGTTCAGCGGCTCTTTTCCAGTTGATGATGTGCAAATAATCGGTGTCTTTCGCGGAACAGCCAGCCTCGTAAGGCGGGCGGCCTTTCTCGATACCGCCGACATAACGTTCGGCGCAGAAGGAATTGGTGAACGACCAGCCGTCGGATGGGCCTTTGCCGGCATCGGACAAATCCTGGCTATACGGTGGCAATTCCAGCGAGAAGGAATGCTTGGGGTCGAGACGGCCTTCCTTGCGGTCAAACTTCCAATAAGTGATGCCGCCGCGATATTCCTCGTTGAAACGCTCCAGCGGAACGAATTTCTTGTTCGCCAGCGGCGTGGCGTATTGGGCGGCTTCAATCACGTAGTCGGTGTTCGGCGTGACGAAAGCACCACCGTGCTCCGATTTGAAAATCGGGTTCACCACAATCTGCTTGGTTTCGAAATCGCGCAGATCGATCACCGCCAAGCGAGGATTGGCCTTGTCGTTGATGAACAGGAACTGGCCGTCGTATTTGCCTTCGGTTTCGGAAATCGCCGGGTGGTGGGTGTCGCCCCAGGTGATTTGCTTGCCGTCGATATTGCCCTCAGCCAGAACTTTTTTCGAGCTTTCATCGAAGCCATAACCCTGCCAGGGTTCCGGTGTGAACACCCCGATGTATTTCATGATGCGCATGGACGGAATGCCGTACACGATCACCTGACCGCTTTGGCCGCCGGAGCTGAACGCGATGAAATCGTCGCGCTTGCCGGTCGGCACATAGGTCTTGGACGCAGCCAGTAGATCCTGTTGCGAAAGCCCGCGACGCTTCATCACGTCTTGCAGGGATTCCGCCGACCAGGCACTGCTCGCAGCAGCAAAACCCAACCCCGCAGCAATCAGCAGCGAAGCGGTTTTTTTACTGAAAAGCTTCATATACGCCTCCATTCACTTAAAGTTACACAAAAAATTCGCGCACACTGCTGTGCTATATGGCACAGCAGTGTGCAAAAAAAAGCGCCGAACAACCTTGATCCAGATCAAGTAACGGATCCCGGCCTTCCGCAGCCTTGCAGTGTGCAATATGGCGCGCCTCGCTAAATTGACCTACATCAATTTACAAAGATTTTTTATGCAACTTTAGTTTTCAGCTTGCGACGGGCAAACCCCCAATCCGCCTATAGCCATGGCGTTATCCAGATACACCCAGCCCTTCTCCAAACGTAGCGGCTTAGCGACATCCCGCGCCAACCAGGAGGCCGTCGCCACGCCATGCGCCAACTCGTTATCCAGCGCAGCCGCGAGATGCATTGCTGCGGCTACGCCGACCATGCTATCCACAGTGCTGGTCGCCACGCATTCCATGCCCGCCTCCGCCGCCCGGCGCGCCAGCGCATAAGCCGGGCGCACACCGCCCAGCGCCATCGGCTTCAGCACCAGGCGGCGCACTGCGGCGCTTGCCAACAGCGCATCCGCGCCCAGCCTCGCCAGCGATTCATCCACGGCCAGCGGAAACGGCGCCAGCGCTTGCAAATAGCGCAATCCGGCGATATTCGGTCGCGCCAGCGGCTCTTCCAGCGATTCCACCGGCAATCCATCCAACTGCTCGATAAAGCGTTGCGCTTGATTCAGGCGCCACGCGCCGTTGGCATCCAGGCGCAAGACCGCGCCCGGCGGCAACCCCCCGGCCAGATGGTGCAGCGCGGCCAACTCGATGTCCGGCGCGGTCAGGCCGACTTTCAGCTTCAGCACGGAAAATCCCGCCTCCAACGCCGCGCGCGCCCGCGCCGACACAGCATCATCCATCGCCCCCAGCACGGCATTGACCCTGACCGCCGACGGCGCGCACGGATTCAAACAGTGCGCCAATGCCACCCCGGCCTGCTGCGCGGCCAAATCCAGCAGCGCCGTTTCGAGCGCGCAACGGGCGGCGGGCGCATGTGTTCCACCCAAGTCGGCCAAAGCCGCTTGCGGTTCGCCGCCGTGCAGCAGCGGCAATTGAATCTGGAGATAAGCCAGCGCCGACTCCGGCGTTTCGCTGCCGGCTTCAGGCAGCGGCGCGCAATCGCCATGGCCGGCCAGGCCGCTATCGGATTCGAGGCGCACCAGCCAACCGGCGCGGTGCGTGAAAATGCCGCGCGCGCTACGCCAGGGATGGCGTAGCGGCAAGTAGTAGGGGATCAGATGACAAGCGGAGATATGCAAGGAATATGCATCATAAAAGCGGTTCGAGCACCTGTTCCAGGCGCTCGCGCGTCACTGCGCCGCGCTGGGTGAAGACGATGCGGCCCGCGCGGTCCAGCACCACGGTGTAGGGCAATCCGGCGGATTTGTTGCCCAGCGTTTGCAGCAACCGGATGCCCTGGTCGTTGCCCACCACAACGTGATAATTGATGTCGTTGGCCTTGACGAATTCCGGCACGCGCGTCGGCTCCTCGACCGCCACGCCGACCAGCACCACGCCGCGCGCACCAAAACGGTTGTGGATTTCCACCAACTCCGGGATTTCCTTGCGGCACGGCGGACACCAGGTTGCCCAAAAATTCAGCACCAGCGGCTTGCCCTTGAAATCCGCCAGCGCCACCGGCTTGCCGTCGAGACCATTAAAAGTCGCGGCGAAAATCGTATCGCTGGAAGAAAACCCATAGTCAGGAAAATCATCCGCCGACGCGCCAAACGTCCCCAGGAAAAATGCCAGCGATACGATCAGAAATTTGTTCAACCTAGAAACCTCCGTTGAACGGGCTGGAGTGTGCGGTTTTCCGGGTGCAGGGCAAGGCGCAACGACGAAGAATGGTTTGTTCCATTCTGAGAAGTTGCAACGCCGCCATGCGCCCGGAAAACCGTGCAATCCAGCC
>JBAYVP010000309.1:0-6507 GCA_041674485.1 Sulfuricellaceae bacterium | reverse complement strand
TGCGACCTTCACTTGAAAATCGCAACTTCACAAGCGACAATTTGTTGTCGTTTGTTATTGCATTAGAGCATAAAGGCTGTAACTATAATTTTTGTAATTGTTCTTGATTGAAAATGCTGTAATTATCCGGAACGCTGCCAAATTGAGGAAAAGGCGGCTGCGTATATATACTTTGCGCCCCAGTAGGTGCTCCCGGATTCCGCTTCGGCTCCATGCCCCGTCAGGTTTTATTCATAGCGGATTTCGTTAATAACCTGCTCCGCGCTGTCGCCTTTCTTGTCGATTTGTTGGATTTTTACCGGGAGGTAATGATAGTCCATCCCCAGCCAGATTTCCGTGCCATCTTCACCTGGGGCGTGCAATTTTGTCAGGTGCAGCGTTTTTAGTTTGCCCAGCGGGGTTTCCAGGCTTTCCTCGGCGACGATGCGGTAGCTGTAGCTGTCCAGTTTGCGCCCGTTGGTCAGTTCGATGCGGATGTCACCCGATTCCGGCAGCGAAAAGGCGAACTGGTAGGCGAAGCTCAGCATATCCAGCGTGCCGGGAGGCAGTTTGGCGCTGCTTTCCTGCCCTTCGCTGTTGAGGTGCAGGGTTTTCCCCGCCCAGTCGAAGCGCGCCGCGTCTTTCTTTTCGGCGCTGCCGCGTTGCATGGAAAAGCTGTCCGGCTGTAACCCGGATGCGGTGATCTTCCCTTGGCTCAACTGGGTGTGCTGGCCGGAATAGAACAGCGAGAACAGCCCGGTCGCCTCGGCGACGCTGCTTAGCGAATAGGTGTCGCCGGTGCGCTTCCAACGTTGCACCGCCCGGCCCACGTTGAGGCCGTTCGTCCCCTTGAACAGGTCATAGCGCAACTCGGCGCGCACCGGCAGGGTGGTCCGCGCCGGGGCGGGCGGCGCTTGCACCGGCTTCGGGGCGACCGGCTCGACGGGGGGCGGTGGCTGAACCTTGGCCGGCGCTTCCGGTTTTGGCTGAACCGGCTTCGGTTGAACTGGGGCCGGTGTTTCCGGTGGCGGTTGAACCGGGAGCGGTTTCTCCGGCTCAGGCTGAACCGGGGTCGGCGCTTCCGGTGGCGGCTGAACCGCAGCCGGCGTCTCCGGCTCCGGCTGAGTTGCGACCCATGCCTCCGGGGCCGGCGCTTCCTCCGGCTGCTGAACGGCTGGCGGTATTTCCGGTTCCGGCTGAACCGGAACAGGTGCTTCCGGGGCAGGGGTTTCCGCCGGCTGCTGGAGCGCAACCGGCATTACCGGCAGCGGCTGAGCCATGACAGGCGTCTCCGGCGGCGGCTGAACCGGGGCGGGCGTCTCCGGTGGCGGCTGAACCGTGGCCGGAATCTCCGAGACCGGCTGCGCCATCATGACCGGCATTTCAGAAGGTATGGTAAATAGCTGTGGCGGCGGCTGAACCGGGACTGGTGTTTCCGGCGGCGGTTGTATTATGGCCGGCGGCGGTGGCGCGCTGGGCGGTGTTTCCTTGAGCGCTTCGGTGTGCGCCACGGGACGCAGCCGCGACGTGGGGCGCGGCTGCGCCTTGGGTGCCGCCAACGGCGGGGGCGGCGCAGTATTTTCCAGGCGCGCTTCCAGCATCAGCAGCGCATGGGATTTCGGCGGCGGAATCGGCGGAACGAATACCAACAGGCCGAGATGCAAGACCAGCGACACCGCCACCGCCCAAAGCAATCTTTTATCCGGGAACGTCATATAGCAGGAATCAGGGATCAGGAATCAGACTGGTGGTGGGCACGTTTTTTGTGCCCGCCCTACTCGGTTATTTCCAGGCTGGTCAATTCCTGCTCCAGCGTTCCGCCGTCCTTTTCATCGACCGCGATGCGCACCGGGAAGTAATGCCGTTCCTTGGCCAGCCACACTTCGGCGCCGTCGCGCTGCTCGCCCACGCGTTTGCTTAAGTGTATGGTTTCAAAGCGTCCGGCGGGCGTGACGATGGTTTCCTCGCCGATCACTTTGTACTGATAGCGGTTAAGCTGCCTGCCGTTGCTCATCGCCAATTCGATTCCCGTCCCCTGCGGCGGATGGAACATGAATTGGTAAAGCAGGCTGATGCGGTCCTGGGTGTCGGCAGGCAGGTCGGCGCTCTCGCTTTTGCCGTCGAAGCGATGGGTTGCGCTATGCTTTTCCCAGTCGAAATCGGCGACGATGCGTTTGGCCGGATCGTCGCCCCGGTGGTGTTCAAAATGTTGCGGGCGCAAGCCGTCTGCGGTCACTTCGCCAGTGCTGATCAGGCGTATCTTGCCCTTGGCGAATAGCGCAAATATCCCCACCGCACTGGAGACGCTTTCGATGCGGTAGCGGTTGGCGTCGCGCTTGAAGGTTTCGCGCGCCGTGCCGAACGACTGTCCCAGTTTCGTCAGCCGGTAGGTCGCGGTGGTCGCCTGCGGCGGAGCCGCCCAAACCGGCATTGCCAGCAGGAAAAGAAACACAGTAATAAAGTTTTTCACCATGGCGAACGCAATGCTTCGCTGCTTAATGCTTCAGTTCCTTTTAGCATCACCGTACCGTTCTCCCCGATTTCCAGGCGCGCTTCCGCGAACCAGCGCACCGCCGCCGGGTAGATCCGGTGTTCCTGCGCCAGCACCCGCGCCGCCAGGGTTTCCTCGCTGTCGCCGGCCAACACCGGCACGGCGGCCTGGACGATGATGGGGCCGCGATCCAGTTCATTAGTGACGAAATGCACGGTGCAACCGTGGATTTTAACGCCTTCCGCCAGGGCGCGGCCATGGGTGTCCAGGCCGGTGAAAGCCGGCAACAGCGAAGGATGGATGTTAATCAGCCGATTGCGGTAATGTTCGACAAAACCCGGCGTCAGGATGCGCATGAAACCTGCCAGCACCACCAGGTCGGCGTTGCAAGCGTCTATCCTCAAAGCCAGCGCGGCATCGAAAGCTGCCCGGTCGGGATAGTCGCGATGGTTCAACACGACCGTCGGCACACCGTGGCGGCGCGCGATTTCCAGCCCCGGCGCATCGGCCTTGTTGCTAATTACCGCAGCAACATTTACCGGCAGTTCGGCTTCCAGGATCGCCTGCATATTGCTGCCGCGCCCGGAGATGAGGATGACGATGTTTTTCATTAGTAATTTTGAATTGCGTAGGGTGGATAAGCGTAGCGCATCCACCTTCCCAGCAGTCGAATTGTTGTATGGAGGCGGTACTGTGGAACATGGCTGGTGGATGCGCTGCGCTTATCCACCCTACATGCGATACCAACTATCAGCACCAACGCTCAACCAAATCGCTTTCCCGATATTCAGGAAAAACATCCTCTTCCATCCCGGCGAGCGCTGTTTGCAAGGACATTGAATTCCAGCCGCTTTTTTCCATTGCAATCAACTCCGCCACGCTCATGGTAAAACCCTCCTACACCACCACCGTCTGCGCCTGCCCTTCGCCACGCGCTTCCACGCGGCCTATGCGCCACACCGTTTCGCCCGTCGCCGCCAATTGGCGCATGGCTTCCTCGGCGTGTTCGGCGGCGACGATCACCGCCATGCCGATGCCGCAGTTGAAAGTGCGGTGCATTTCCGTTTCAATCACGCCGCCTTCCTGTTGCAGCCAGGTAAACAACGGCGGCATAATCCAACTGTCTTTTTGCAGCACGGCGGCGAGATTTTCCGGCAGCACGCGCGGGATGTTTTCCAGCAGGCCGCCGCCGGTGATGTGCGCCATGCCTTTCACCGGCAGCGCGGCCATCAAGGCCAGCAGCGGCTTGACATAAATGCGCGTCGGCGCGAGCAACACTTCATGCAGCGGGCGACCGTGGAAATCGCTATTCAGGTCGATGCCGGAACGTTCGATAATCTTGCGCACCAGCGAATAGCCGTTCGAATGCGCCCCGCTGGAAGCCAGCCCCAGCACCGCGTCGCCGGCCTGGATGGTGCTGCCGTTGATTACCTTTTCTTTTTCCACCACGCCCACCGCGAAGCCGGCCAGATCATATTCGCCCGCCGGGTACATGCCGGGCATTTCCGCCGTTTCGCCGCCGATCAGCGCGCAACCGGCCTGTTCGCAACCGGCTGCGATGCCCTTGATGACATCGGTGGCGACATTCACATCGAGCTTGCCGCAGGCGAAATAATCGAGAAAAAACAGCGGCTCGGCACCCTGCACCAGGATGTCGTTGACGCTCATCGCCACCAAGTCTATGCCCACGGTGTCGTGCTTATTCAGCATGAAGGCGAGTTTGAGCTTGGTTCCGACGCCGTCGGTGCCGGACACCAGCACCGGGTTCCTGAATTTTTTGGAAATCTCCACCAGCGCGCCGAAGCCGCCGATGTCGCCGAGCACTTCGGGACGCAGGGTGCGCTTGGCGTAAGGCTTGATATTCTCCACCAACTGGTCGCCGGCATTGATGTCTACCCCGGCGTCGCGGTAACTGAGGGAAGCCAAGTTTTCTTCTCGCTTTCTGGAATATAATTCAAAACTCGGATTTTACTCGAAATGCTCCCCTTTGAGGGCGAAACGGACCGCACAGAATATGGGAATTCCTTTTTTTCAGCAGCAAAGCGCTGCCTACAATGCCCATTTGAAACGCAACTTGACCATTTTCACCCCGGACGGACGGCGCTATCAGATCGAGGCACAGGGAAAATCATACAAGGCCTATGCAGAAGAGGTGCAGGAATATCTCGCGCCCTTCGAAGTGGAAGTCCTGCTGGCGCAGCGCGACAGCCTGCGCGATGCGCTCGCGCGACGCTATTTGATCCAGCATTTCGACCTGGGCGGCGATGCACATTTCGCCGGCATGGAAATGGACAGCGTCATCGACGAGCTGAAACAGCGCGGCATCACACTGAGCGCGATCAAATCCGCAATGCGCGGCACGGTCACCCGCATTGCCGGGGAAATCAAGAATGCCTGGCCGATCCGCGAAAGCGGGCGCAACCTGCAATACACCAGCTACGACCTCGTATTCGATGCGATTGAGGCAAAAACCGCAGCCAAGCGCAAAAAAATATGGGAGACCGTCGCCGCCTGGGCCGCCACATCCTCGCTGCCGACCAAGGAAGGCGCGCGCCTCGCCACTCTGCAAGATTGGGACGAAACCGGCGACGGCCATACCCTGCGCGTCGATCTGCACCATTACCCGCGCCCCGACCTGGATAGCTGTCGCGCCATCACCCTGCTCGACGCCGCCGAGCGCAACAAGGACATGGATATACTCAGGCAAGCCCTGGCGCAAAACGGCGTGGAACTGGGCGACATCGCGGTGAACACCCATGCCGCGCCCCACAACGCCCAGCCGCGCACCGCCGCTCCAGCCAACGAACCCGCGCCCCCCGACGCGCAGGACGCAGCCCCCAGCACACAGGACTCAGCACTCAGCGCCCCCACCCTGTCCGATACGCTGGCCGCCGTGCGCATCGAGCGCGACCGCATGTCCCGGCAATTGGAGCTATTATCCGTCGCCCTGGCGGATTCCGAAGAGCGCCAACGTCAGGCGCGCCATATCGAATCGCTGGAAAAACTGTTGAGCAGCATTGCCGACACCTTGGACAATCTTGCCTGGCCGAACAAGCCGTCCGAGTGGACGAAATTCTCGTCGGTCGAAAAGGGACGCCACATCATGAAGGCGTTCGAGCATACCCTGTCCACCCTGAGCCAATACGAAAAATCGCTGCAAATCGCCAAATCCGAAATACATGTACTCGCCACGGAACTGCGCGAAGCCCGCAAATCCCACGAGCAATGGCAAAAGCGCGCCGAGGCCGAACTGCGCGAAACCCGCGAGTCGCGCGACCAATGGCAAAAGCGCGCCGAAAATATCGAAAGCGCCACCAGGGAGGAAATGCAAAAACAGCATGAAGCGGCGATGCTCGCCCAGGAACTCGACTTCACCCGCAAGCTAAGCGCCGAAAACGCCGCCAAGCTGGAATTGCAAAAGCAGCATGACGCGGCGCTGCTCGCCCAGGAACGCGATTTCGCCCGCAAGATGACAATCGAAAACGCCAACCGGGAAGAATTGCTGAAACAGCATGAAGCGGCATTGCTCGCTCAGGAAATCGACTTCACCCGCAAAATGCAAAACATGCAGCAGGAGCGTATGCGCGAAGCCCAGCAATTGCGGGACAACCACTTGCGCCAGATGGAAGAATTGCAGGACGACCACCTCAAGCAAATCCAGAAACTGCGCCGCCTGATGCCCAGCGAAGACGCGCTGCATATCGCGGAAGACGGCAGCAAGCCGCTGCCGGCGGCGGCTTCCAAACTCAGCCGCTACAAGGCGGAATCCCAGGAAATATTCGACAGCCGCATCGGGGAATACCTGCGCATCGCCAAAGACCAGGGACTGGGCCAAGCCGACGAATGGCTGCTGGCGGAAGCCAAAAAGCTTGCCGAAACGCGCGCCCAGCAAAACTATTTGGGCGTCTGAGCCTATCCTAGAAACCTCCGTTGAACGGGCTGGAGTGTGCGGTTTTCCGGGTGCAGGGCATACCCGACGGCCTTACGGCCTGGGCACAAGAGGCGCAACGACGAAGAATGGTTGTTCCATTCTCTTC
>JBAYVP010000308.1:0-6508 GCA_041674485.1 Sulfuricellaceae bacterium | reverse complement strand
GAATTTGTAGAAATAGGGAAATAATGCCAAAAAAGGGATAAATTCGGTTAAATCCAAGTAATTTTCGCGCTTTTAAGGCGCTGAAAACCAGAATCCGCCTTAAGTCCGACAGACTCCTAGAGGAGATTTGCAAAGTAGCGCCCGTCCTTCGGGGCGGGCGAGGATTGAAACTCGCGCTAAACTGCGCCAATTATCGCGCGCTTAGTAGCGCCCGTCCTTCGGGGCAGGCGAAGATTGAAACTTCCCAGCCGAGTTGCAGCCGGGTGGGCACGTTTTTTGTGCCCACGCGGTCTGCTTTGCAAACGCGAAACACTCGCGCCCCATCCTGATGCGCGATTTCCCGACGCGCACTATTCCGGTGCAGTGCACCGTGCCGCACCATGTCGTCCAACTGCATGAAATACAATGCAAATGGAGCCGGCTTCAAGCTGGCACAATGCTTGCAGTTAAGGGAAGGTCTCTATCACTCGGATGAGCAGCATGAAACACCAGGCAGCCCATAATGAAATGTATCGGTCGGATGGAACGATACGCACGGCTTACACTGAGTACGCGCTATGGCTGGAAAACAACTCCAACGAGCGCTTCGAGCAAAAGCGCAAGGAAGCCGAGTTGCTGTTTCGCCGCATGGGCATCACCTTCGCGGTTTACGGCGAAAAGGAGGGCGCGGAACGGTTGATTCCGTTCGATGTGATTCCGCGCATTTTCACTGCGGCGGAGTGGGATTTCGTGTCGCGCGGCGCGATTCAGCGGGTGCGGGCGCTCAATGCCTTTCTCCACGATTTGTACCACGACCGGGAGATTATCCGCGCCGGCATTATCCCCGCCGAGAGTCTATTGACCAATAAGCTGTATTGTATGCAGATGCAGGGCGTGGACCTGCCGGGCAATATCTACGCGCATATCGCCGGCATCGATATTGTGCGCGTGGAGGAAAAGCAGTTTTACGTGCTGGAAGACAATCTGCGCACGCCTTCCGGGGTGTCCTATATGCTGGAAAACCGCAAGATGATGATGCGGTTGTTCCCCGATCTGTTTAAGCTTTATCCGGTGGCGCCGGTCGAGCATTATCCCGAGGTGTTGCTTAACAATTTGCGCGCCGTCGCGCCGCCGGGCGTTTACGACCCTACCGTGGCGGTTCTGACGCCGGGGCCTTACAACAGCGCTTATTTCGAACATGCTTTCCTGGCGCAGCAGATGGGCGTCGAGTTGGTGGAAGGGCAGGATTTGTTTGTTAAGGAGGGTGCGGTGCATATGCGCACCACTCAGGGCGAGCAGCGGGTGGATGTGATTTACCGCCGGGTCGATGACGAATTTCTCGATCCTCTGGTGTTCCGTTCCGATTCCATGCTTGGCGTGCCCGGCTTGTTCTCGGTGGTGCGCAACGGCGGGGTGACGCTGGCGAACGCAATCGGCACCGGTGTGGCCGATGACAAGTCTACTTATATCTATGTGCCGGAGATGATCCGCTTCTATCTCGGCGAGGAGCCAATACTCTCCAATGTACCAACCTGGCAGCTTGCCAAGGAGGACGACCGGAAATATGTGCTGGAGCATCTGGCCGAACTGGTGGTGAAGGAGGTGCAAGGCTCCGGCGGTTACGGCATGTTGGTCGGGCCGACCAGCACGCGCGAGGAGCAGGAAGCCTACAAGTTGCGCATACTCGCCGATCCGGCGAATTTCATCGCCCAACCGACGCTGGCACTTTCCACCTGCCCGACTTTTGTCGAGCAGGGGGTTGCGCCGCGCCATGTGGATTTGCGCCCCTATGTGCTGTCCGGCAAGACCGTGACTCTGGTGCCGGGCGCATTGAGCCGCGTGGCGTTGCGCGAAGGCTCGCTGGTGGTGAATTCGTCGCAGGGCGGCGGCACCAAGGATACCTGGGTATTGGAGAAATAAGATGCTGAGCCGAGCCGCCGATTCACTCTACTGGATGGCAAGATATATGGAGCGCGCCGAGAACATGGCGCGCATCCTTGACGTTACTTACCGCATGTCGCTGGCGCCCAATGTGGCGGAGGACGAGGAGCGCTTGTGGGACCCGGTGGTACGCATCGCTTGCGATGTGCCCGCTTTTTTGCGCACTTACGGCGACCGCACCGCCGGCAATGTGGCGCACAATATTGTGCTGAACGCCAATAATTCGTCGAGCATCCTCAATTGCATACGCGCCGCCCGCGAGAATGCGCGCGCGGTGCGCGGCGGGATCACTTCGGAAATGTGGGAAAACCTTAACGACACTTGGCTGCAAGTCGTCGAACTGGACCGTTCCAGCCTGACCAAGGCTAATTTGAGCGGTCTGTGCGAATGGGTGAAATCGCGCTCCCATCTGTTTCGCGGCGTGACTTATGGCACCATATTGCACGACGAGGCGTTCCGCTTTCTGCGCCTGGGCAGCTTTATCGAGCGCGCCGACAACACCGCGCGCCTGCTGGACGTGAAATATCACGTCATGCTGCCGCTGGAACACGAGGTCGGCGGCGCGCTGGATTTTTACGAATGGGGCGCGGTGTTGCGTTCGGTGAGCGCTTTCGAGTCGTACCATAAGGTCTACCGCGACACCATTACGCCGATGCGGGTGGCGGAGTTGCTGGTGCTCAACCATGCCATGCCGCGCTCCCTGCATGCCTGCATGGATCAGGTCAGCACTATCCTCGAACAACTGGCGGGAATGCGGCGGCTGGAAAGCGGGCGGCTGGCCGGCGAGCTGCATGCGCGCCTGCATTACGGCAAGATGGAAGAGATTTTCCAGAGCGGGCTGCACGAGTTTCTGGAAAGTTTCGTCGAGCGCAACAATCAATTGGGCGGCATCATCCAGAAGGATTTCCTCACCACATCATGCGCCTGAACATTCGCCACAGCACTGTTTACCAATACGTCACGCCGGTTTGTTCCAGCATCCAGTACCTGCGCCTGACGCCGCGCAACGATCCGGGGCAGCGCGTGATCGATTGGGCGGTGCGCGCCGGTGGCGACTTGCAGGCCTGGAACGACGGTTACGGCAATCGGGTGCATACGCTGGTGTGCCGCAAGGACTATCGCGAACTGACTATAGAGGCGGCGGGAACTATCGAGACCGACGCCGCGCAAATCCACCACGACGGGCGGGAAGAAACCTTGCCCCGGCAGATTTACCTGCGCCATACGCCCTTGACGGCGGTGGACGAGGCGATACGGCAGTTCGCCGGACCATTTCGCGCGGCGTTCGCCAAAGCGCCGCTGGACACCTTGCTGGAACTGATGTTCGCGATCAGCGAGCGGGTGGTGTTTACCGTGGGCAGCACGCATTCCGCCACTAGCGCATGCGAAGCGTTCGCCGGCGGCGCTGGCGTATGCCAGGACCACGCGCATATTTTCATCGCCTGCTGCCGCGATCTCGGCATACCGGCGCGCTACATCGGCGGCTATCTGCTGACCGATGCCTACAGCGAAAGCCAGGTCGCCGGCCATGCCTGGGCGGAGGCCTGGATAGACGATATAGGCTGGGTCAGCTTCGATGTCGCCAATACGCGCCATCGCAGCGACACCCATGTGCGCGTGGCGGTGGGGCTGGATTACCGCGATGTCAGCCCGATAGTCGGCGTGCGCCGGGGCGGCGGCTTTGAGTATATGTCGGTGGCGGTGCAGGTGGTGCAGGGCTAATCTTGTAGGCTGGGGTGAGGCACGAACCCCAGCATTTCGAGGTTGGCTCATGATGCTGGGGTTCGTACCTCACCCCAGCCTACGATGCTAGCCCCTAGGAGCCTGTCGGACTTAAAGGAGTCGGCTGCAAAATGACCTGGTCGGTGCATATTTCCCCGCTTTTCAAGCCAATATGAATAACTATTGGCTTGAAAAGCGGGAAAATCTGCCCTCGACCAGCTCATTTTTCGCTTCGACTCTTTAAGTCCGACAGGCTCCTAGCCCCTGAATTTTAAAAAAAAGGAACAACATGACTTATTGCGTCGGGATTTTGCTGGAAGAAGGATTGCTGATCGCCTCGGATTCGCGCACCAGCGCGGGGGTCGATCAGGTGGCGACGTTTCGTAAGATGACGGTGTTCGACAAGCCGGGGGAGCGTGTGCTGGTTATGGTGACGGCGGGTAATCTGGCGGTTTCCCAGGCGATTGTCCAGCATTTGCGCAACGGGCTTAGCACGGAAACCGGGCAGGACAGCCTGTTTTCCGCGCCCAATATGTTCGATGCCGCCAGGGTGGTAGGGCGCGCGGTGCGCGCCATCCATGACGAGGATGCGGAATACCTGCGCCGTCATCATTCCGATTTCAATGCGTCCATCCTGTTCGGCGGCCAGATTGCGGGCGAGCGTCCGCGCCTGTTCAGCATCTACTCCGCCGGCAATTTCATTGAGGCGAGCGAGGAAACGCCCTATTTCCAGATCGGCGAGATCAAGTACGGCAAACCGATACTTGACCGCGTCATCACCTATCGCAGCAGCCTGATGGAAGCGGCAAAATGCACCATGCTGTCGTTCGATTCCACCATCCGCAGCAATATCTCGGTGGCGCC
This sequence comes from Sulfuricellaceae bacterium, assembly GCA_041674485.1. Classification (GTDB taxonomy): domain Bacteria; phylum Pseudomonadota; class Gammaproteobacteria; order Burkholderiales; family Sulfuricellaceae; genus JAGXQV01. The sequence goes on along the minus strand of JBAYVP010000308.1, from coordinate 2,002 downwards.
GCCGATAGACCTGATGATGTACCGCAAGGATAGCCTGGAACCCACCAAGCCGCGCACCGTGGACGACGGCGATGCGTATTTCAGCTCAATCCGCAAATACTGGGGCGAAAGCCTGCGCCGGGTGTTTGCCGAAATGCCCAACCCGGACTGGCCGGAAATACGGGATTAGACGCCAAGCTCGGCGTTGTTGCCGCTACTCTCCCGCCTCCAAACACGCCTCGATTAACTGCGCAATTTCGGAAAATCGCCGACCAGGTGGCTTGGTCAGTTTCAGCATGGTCGTGCTGGTCGGCTGTTTTCTTCCAAGCTCCGGCAGGCTGACAAATTTGCGTTGCAGTCCCGCCGCGAAACCGAGTTCTTTTTGCCACAAGCCGACCTCGCGCCGCAATTTCCGTAACACTTTCCCAAATGCCACCGCAGCATCCAAAAAAATCTCTCCTCATGACGGCAACCCATAAAGACAAAATCTTTTTCACCGCAGAGGACGCGGAGGAAGAGCATGAGGGTTTTCCTCTGCGTCCTCCGCGTCCTCTGCGGTGAATCAGTTTTTTCCGGGCGGAGAACAAATTTACCCTGGGTGTTGGGGTAGACCCGCTTGACTTTCCGGTGCTTCGTGAAAGACGCCGGTGCGAGATGGTGCGGCGTGCACCAATGTTGTGCGCGCCGGTTGCCCGGCGTTGTTTCTATTGTGATGATATATAACGATAATTGTTAAATTTAAACTTGGCGCGATATTTGCTTAAGTCCAACAGTTGTCGAATTGGCAGGCAAATAAGTGGTGCATGTCAATAAAGAGGTGCCAAATGGATGTCTTTAATTAGCAAGATTCTTTTCAGTCTAAGCCTGCTTACCTTTTGATAGAAACTCTCAGGGCGAACGGGCTGGGATAGGGCAACCCTATGATTTTCCGTTCGTGGTAAAGCTCTGTCGAACCATGAACGGAAAATCTTGCCAATCAGGTTAAATTTTGAATAAGCACTGGATTAAGGCGAATTATTTATACAGTATCATAACAATATTACCGTAATGTTGCAGCGATATGACAGTAACATTACAGTGACACAACAACGGGGGGCTACATGAAACTGCTTCACCATCTCAAGCTATCGCAGCGTTTCGCTGTGCTGGTCGCAACTTTCATCCTGGGTTTTGTCGTCTATGGCGCGGGGTCGTTCATAACGCTCAACGAACTCAAAGTCAACGGGCCGCATTACCAGAACATCATCCGTGGCAAGGACCTGATCGCGGACATTCTCCCCCCGCCGGAATACATTATCGAATCCTATCTCGTCAGCTTGCAATTGTTCGGCGCCGGGGAAAAAGAGAGCCGGGACAAGCTGATTGAGCGTTTCAAAGTGTTGAAGGGCGAATACGACACGCGCCACGAATATTGGCAGAAGAGTGCGCTGGAAAACGAATTCAGGGATATTTTTCTCAGGCGGGCGCATGAACCGGCCATAGCCTTTTACAAGACTGCGTTCGACGAATTCATCCCCGCCGTGCAAAAAGACGATGAAGGCGCCGCCGTCGCCGCGCTGGAGCGGATGAAACTGGATTATGCGGCGCACCGCAAGATCATCGACGAGGTGGTGGTGCTTGCCACCAAGCACACCGACGCTCATGAGACTGAGGCCAGAGAACGCATTCAGACGGCCAGCATGTTGTTGCTGGCGAACCTGATAATTTCTCTCGGGGTGAGCATCGTCGTTGCCGTCTCGATAGTGCGCAGCCTGCTCGCCAGCCTCGGCGGCGAACCGGAATATGCGGTGAAGATCGCCCATGCTATTGCCGATTGCGACCTGAGCGTGCGCGTCGACACCAAGCCGGGCGATAACTCCAGTCTGCTGGCTGCGATGAAAGTCATGCAGGGCGGCCTGTCGAAAATCATCGGCAACGTCAACGACGGCGTCGATCAACTGGCGCAGGCGGCGGGACGGCTCTCGGCCTCGGCGGGGCGCGTGGCGGCAGGATCAAGCCAGCAGCGCGACGACACCCAGGCCAT
>JBAYVP010000307.1:0-6523 GCA_041674485.1 Sulfuricellaceae bacterium | reverse complement strand
CCTTACAATCCCCATAAGCACCGCTCTCCACAGGTTCAGTCCAACGAGGTTTATCCGCCGCCGGCAGGTTGGCGCGTTGAATAGGCTTGGGAGGGGCGGCGGATAAACGCTATTCGTTAGGGGAACCTCTAAAAATTTGCCGGAGTGACAAAATCTGAATTTTTAGAGGTGCCCTTATGTGTCCTACCGCACAGATCGGCTGCTATAAGGGAGTGAAAATTGGCAACCAATTATTTAAAGGTCATGCCATGAACGCTCAGAACTCCCATGTCACCCAATACCAGTGTGTTGCCCCCAGAGTTACCCAAGCGAACGCCAGTTTCAGCCGAAGCTATCGTGGCTTGCTGGCAAGCATGGGGTGTGCTGCGCTTCTTCTGATTTCCGCACCAGCGTTGGCAGCGACCGCGCCAAGCCTTGGAACGGCCAGCACATACGGTATCGCTGCCAGCACCTTTACCAATATTGGTAACACCGCCCCTCTAACCAGGATCACTGGAGATGTGTGCACCACTACACCATCAGCTACGGCAGCCTCGACAATTACCGGCGCTTATACTGATACTAATACTCCGCCTGGGGGAAGTTGCACTGCCGCTCATGCAACAATGGGGGCAGATATTACCGCCGCCTTGGCGACTTTGAATGGTCAAGCTTGTACAGTTCTCGGCTCTGGGGTTTTAAACGCGGTAAATGTGGGTTCTGGGCTTGGAATCTTCCCACCTGGTTGTTATACCTTCGCTGGCGCTATGTCTGTAGGCGCAGGCACGGTGACGCTCAATGGCTCTGGTGTTTACATCTTCAGGACAAGTGGGGGAGCGGGTTCGACCCTTACTATGGCAGCCGGTACCAGTGTTACCGTGGCAGGCGGCGCCTGCGAATCCGATGTGTTTTGGGCTCCCAACGGCGCCACGACACTTGGAGCAAACACTGCCTTCGTAGGAAGCATCCTTGATGGTGTTGCCAATGCTATCTCGGTAGGAAGTACGGCAACCGTGGTAGGAAGGCTCCTGTCATTTGGGGGCACAGTCCAGACTGATGTTAATGATATTACTGTCCCTACTTGCGCTTCATTCGCCCTGCCCGCCCCACCACCAATAATCCCCCCTACACTTGGCAAGGCATTCAGCCCGTCCACCATCAATGCGGGCGGTGTCTCGACGCTCACCATTACCATGACTAATAATAATTCGGCGAACCCCACGCTGACAGCACCGCTCATTGATACGCTGCCCAGCGGGGTGGTAATCGCGGCGGTGCCTAATGCTATATCCACATGCCCCGGGGGTGTTGCTCCACTCGCAATCGCGGGTGGCTCGACCATAACCTTTCCAGCGGGGAATACACTCCCGTATGGCATCTGTACTCTGTCAGTTGATGTGATCGCTGCCATCGGAGGTTCTTACATCAATACGCTGCCCATCGGCGCCTTGGTGACTACCAACGGCAACAACGCCGCCCCTGCCATCGCCACGCTGACCGTCATCTCTCCAGTGATTCCCCCGACGCTCGGCAAGGCCTTCAGCCCGGTCTCCATCAATGTGGGCGGCACCTCTACGCTCACCGTTACCTTGAGCAATCCTGATGCGGCAGTCGCCACCCTGACCGCTGCGCTCACAGACAACTTGCCCAGCGGAGTGGTAATCGCGGCAACGCCGAATGTCGGCACCACTTGCACCGGCGCAGGGGTGCCAGTGGCGGTTGCGGGAGGTTTGACCGTGACCTTGCCATCGGGCACGATCCCGTCTAACGGCAGTTGTACGCTGACGGTGGATGTGACCGCAGCGGTCGGCGGTTCTTACATTAACACGCTGCTCGCAGATGCTTTGAAGACCAGCAACGGCAACAATGCCGCGCCAGCTGTCGCCACTTTGACCGTCGTCTCCCCCGGCACACCCCCCACACTCGGCAAGGCTTTCAGCCCATTCACCATCAATGCGGGCGGGGTCTCGACGCTCACCGTCACCTTGATCAATCCCAATCCGGCAGCTGCCACACTGACCGCCGCGCTCATCGATACATTGCCCAGCGGGGTGGTGATCGCGCCCACGCCGAGTGCCAGCACCACCTGTGGTGGGGTGCCAGCAGCGGTTGCCGGGAGCTCAACCGTGACCTTGCCATCTGGCACGATCCCGGCTAACGGCAGTTGTACGCTGACGGTGAATGTGACCGCAGCGGCCGGCGGTTCTTACATTAACACGCTGCTCGCCGGTGCCTTGAGGACCAGCAACGGCAATAACCCCGCGCCGGTCGTTGCCAGCTTGACCGTCGTCTCCCTCGTTCCTCCCCCCACGCTCGGCAAGGCCTTTAGCACGGCCACCATCAATGCGGGCGGTGTCTCGACGCTCACCGTCACCTTGAGCAACCCCTCTAGTACGGCTGCCACCCTGAGCGCTGCGCTCACCGACACCTTGCCCAGCGGGGTAGTGATTGCACCTACGCCGAGTGCCAGCACCACCTGTGGAGGTGGGGCACCAGTGGCGGTCGCGGGGAGTTCGACCGTGACTTTGCCGGCGGGGCGCTCAATCCCGGCCAGCGGCAGTTGTACGGTGTCAGTGAATGTGACCGCAGCCGCTGGCGGTTCTTACATCAACACGCTGCCCGCAGGCGCCTTGGTGACCAGCAATGGCAACAATGCCGCGCCGGCTATCGCCACGTTGACCGTGGTTCCTCCCGTTATCCCCCCTACTAGCGCTGCAGGCATCCCCACACTCTCTGAGTGGGCGATGATCATGCTTGCCATGCTCCTGGCTATCGTGGGTTTTGCGGCGATGCGCAGGCAGGCAAGGTAAAGGTAGTTGTGGCAAATCCGGGGGCGCGCAAGCGCCCCCTTCTTGTTCGCGTACGTGGTATGGCGCTCTCATCAGCCCCAGCGGCAAAGAGAAGCCGCTGGGATACCAGATCAATGCTGCGTTCCTTAACGTAGCGACAATCTCATGACGCTCATTCAGCCTTATTCCAGTCGTGTTGTGGGCCGGTTTTAGCAGACCGTTCATTGAGGCATGCAACGAACCAGGCCCGCAACACTCGCCCTTGATGGGCCTGCTCACCCTCTGCTTTATTCATCTGCCGTCGGCAATGTACGACAGCGCACAGACGATCCCATACTCGCGCCCTATTATCAACGCTGTCAAGAATGAATGGTGCCAACTAAAAGCAGGGCGCAAATAAATTAAAGCCTCTCTTACTTTTAGTTTTTACCACGGTTAAGAAAGTGCAAATCGTTTCAATCGCAAGTCAGCGTTCATTGCAACGATTGTGTTCGATGTTTAACTCAATGGATGGAAAAAATAATGAATAAATTTAGCCGCCTCAAATCGTATCAAATGGGCAAAATCGGCGTGGCCGTTGCTGCTGCGATCTTCATGGCGGGTTGCGCGAGCACGCCGTCTGTTCCGGCACCCACAGAGCAAATGGCTGTCTCCAGGGCTGCGGTGAATAATGCAAGCAGCGCCGGTGGCAATGAATTTGCGCCGATACAGCTCAAGTCCGCGATGGAGAAAATGGATGCTGCCGAACGGGCCATGGGAGAGAAAAATTATGCACGTGCCCGGCTGTTGGCCGAAGAAGCATTGGTTGACGCCAGATTAGCGGAAACGACGGCGCGTTCGGCCAAGGCGCAGAAAGCTGCGGAGGCATTGCAGGAAGACAATCGTGTTCTGCGCAAAGAAATTGACCGTAAAGCCCAATAATCAACAATGGAGTTCATCATGCAAACAAAACAATACTTTCCCCTGGCGCTGATTGCCGTCGCGATTCTGTCCGGTTGTGGTTCCTCGTCACCGCCGCAAAATGCGGCTCTCACTGCGGCGCATAGCAGCTACAACAGCGCACGTTCCAACCCCAATGTCACGAGTTTGGCTGCGCTTGAATTAAAAGAAGCAGGAGATACTTTGATCAAAGCGGATGATGCCTTTAGCAAAGGACAAGGCGTTGACGCCGTCAATCATTTGTCCTACATGGCCAACCAGCAAGTGGGTATCGCGCAGGAAACCGCCAAGAGGAAGACGGCTGAATTAGCGGTTGCCAACGCCAGCGCAAAACGCACTGAAGTTCGCCTTGAGGCAAGAACGGCTGAAGCCGATGCGGCCAAGCGGCAAGTGATGATCGCAAAGGAAAAAGCCGAGGGGCAAGCCGCAGACCTGGCGGCTGCCGATGCCGAATTGGCGGCTGCCGATGCCAATGCGCAACGTGATCGCACCCGCCTTGAGGCGAAAACGGCTGAAATTGATGCGGCCAAAAAGCAGGCGGAGATCGCGCAGCAAACCGCCGATCAGCAGGCTGCCGCATTGGCGGATGCCAGGGCCAACGCGGAGCGTGACCAGGCGCTCATTGCCCAGCAGGAATTGCAGCTCAAGGAATTGAATGCCAAAAAAACGGAACGCGGCCTGGTCATTACACTGGGCGACGTGTTGTTCAATACCAACAAGGCGCAGCTCAAATCGGGCGGAATACGCAACGTGCAGAAACTGGCCGATTTCCTCAAGCAATACCCGAAACACGTCGTATTGGTTGAAGGCCACACCGACAGCACCGGCAGTGACAGCCTTAATCAGGAACTTTCTGATCGTCGTGCCAATGCCGTTCGGACAGCCTTGATCGATAAGGGGATCGGCGGCGACCGCGTCACTACGCGCGGCTATGGCGAGGCCTATCCAATCGCCGGCAACGACACACCTGCAGGCCGCCAATTGAATCGGCGCGTGGAGATTATTCTCTCCGATAGCAATGGCAACATTGCGCCCCGATAAGCTCATAGGGTTGCTTGAGCATAGTGCCAGTTAACACTTGAATATTTGTAACTACTTAGGTCGAAGTCGTATGCTTGAAAATAGCGACAACGCCAGCCCCTTGGGAGGGGGAAGGAGAAAAGCGGCTGTACCTGAGTAGTCACGATAAGAGATTTATGAGGAGCAATAAAAATGCTTGAAACTATTGCGATAGTCTTGCTTATTCTCTGGGTACTTGGCTTGGTATCCTCGTACACCATAGGCGGGTTCATTCACGTTTTGCTGGTTATTGCGATCGTGGTGATATTGATGCGTGTCATTGGAGGTCGGAGGTTGTAGCGGCTTCGTAGGTTGGTGCTGATAACCAGCCACTAAGCAATCGTTTTTAGATTGCTTAGGGAAACGCAGATTAATTCATTATCCCCGAGAAGGTGGGGATCCAGATGCTTGATTTGACTGGATTCCCGCCTACGCGGGAACGACAAAACCGAATAAATCCGCGTTTCCTTAGTGGAATGGCTAGTTGTTCCATCAGGCTGAAGGCCGATGCCCAACGCATGCGGGCGGATGATGTTGGGTTTCACTGCGTTCAGCGCCAACCTACCAGCCAATACCACCATGGCTTAACCTCGGGGTGTTTTATTAAAACTAACAACGGAGAAAATCATGCAAAAATCAACATATGAAGTTAGCAAAGAGCAATTGATCGAAGATTTCAAGGTGGCAGTAGTCGACGCCGAAGCCTTGCTGAAAGCCACGGCCAACCAGGGCGGCGAGAAGCTGGTCGAGGTGCGAGCCAAGGCGGAGGAATCGCTCAAGGTTGCCAAAGCACGGATGGCGGATGCGCAAGCGGAACTGTTGGTCAAAACCAAAGCGGCAGCCAAGGCGACCGACGTTTATGTGCATGAAAACCCGTGGCAGGCCATCGGCGTCGCCGCAGGTGTTGGTGTGGTGATCGGCTTGCTCATCGGTCGTCGCTAGCCACGACATCATGGCCGAAAAAATATCCGGCGAAAGCAAGGGGCTGCTCAATTCGTTGAGCACGTTTGCCGCGACTCTGGTTGCCATCGCGCAGACCCGCCTCGAACTGCTATCCGCAGACTTGGAAGAAGATCGGGCGCATTACGTGTCGTTGCTGACGCTGGGGCTGGTCGCATTATTTTGCCTCGGGGTCGGTGTGGTGCTGGCAGCGATTCTGCTCGTGGTCGTATTCTGGGATACGCAGCGTATTCTGGTGCTGGGGTTGCTTGCCGGATTGTTTTTGACAGGCGGTATCGGGGCAGGCTTGTTCGCCATGCACAAGGCGAAAACAAGGCCTAAAATATTCGCGGCGAGCCTGCTGGAATTATTCAAAGACCGGCAGCATCTTGTTTCCCGGCCATAAAGGGCGATCATGAACGATAAATTGATCCGTCTGGCGGCACGGCGCGAACGTCTGGTTGCGCAGGCTGCGGCGCAACGAATGACGCTGGCACAAAGCATCGAGCCGTGGCGTCTGCCCTTGGCGCGGGTCGACCAAGGGCTGGCTGCGTTGCGTTTTGTCAGAAGCCACCCCGCATGGATAGCCGGCGGTGCCTTGCTTGCGGCATGGCGACTTGGCCGTACCGGGAAATGGCTACAATTAGGCCGGGTAACGTGGCAGATGAGGCATAAACCTACTTCCGGCAGTTGATACGTACTAACCCATTGCTAAAGTACACAGCCATTGGGGTTTAGGTTAACGAGGAGACTCACCAAATGGGTGAAGCTAAAATACGGACTAAATTAGCGGCATCGGCACCCATCGAGCCGATGAT
>JBAYVP010000306.1:0-6535 GCA_041674485.1 Sulfuricellaceae bacterium | reverse complement strand
GGCGAGTGCGGGGTTTGGGGCAGAGCCCCAAGGTTCTGATTTGTAGCTGGCATTTTGTCGGAGATAACGCCCCCCCCTCATTTAACTTGAACATCAGACCATCAAATTAGGTGGCGCTACTCATCCAACCGGACAATTTCCCCCGCGCAAGGCATAAATTCGTAGGCGGCTTCTTCAGCGCCTATATGCCGATGATCGCCCTTGCCGTGCTCGTTGTCATAGCGCACGAAGCACATGCCGGGACGTCCGAAAAACAGGCGATATTTGTAAGGATGCACCGATGGTGCAAGCGGCTCAGGCAACTCCCAAACCGCGATTTCGACAATCGAACCGTCATCGCGGAATTCCTTGGCCTGGGCGATGGACTTGGCTTTCATATATTGCATTGTAGCCATATATTGCAGAGATGCAATAGGCGGGGCGTTACTCGCGTTTCCGTGACTTCTTCGTTGGGGGTCTGAGGGCGAGGGAAAGATCGGCGGACAGGGGGTGTTCTGCGGCGACCAAGTCGGGACGTCGGCGCAATACCTTCTTCGACATAATTCAGCGCCACCTCGGTTAACTAATTCTCCCTGTGTGGCTTTCATCAGGCACCGGACAAAAGCTCAATATGGCCGATTGTAGCGCCGAAGTTGCGCCTTGCCCGATGCTCAAGGCGGCGGGGCGGATGCTATAATCTGCCGTTTTCAAGCTTATGTTGCCGATGATCTCTCCTCCCTCTTACTCCAAACCCCTGTCGGCATTCCTGCTGATACTGGTGCTTTTCGTCTGGTTCGGTACGCTTGACTATCGCAACCTGGTGCGCCCGGACGAAGGGCGCTATGCGGAAATCCCGCGTGAAATGGCGGTTTCCGGCGACTGGCTGACGCCGCGCCTGAACAATCTGAAATATTTCGAGAAGCCGGCGTTGCAATATTGGGCGACCGCCGCAGCCTACAACGTATTCGGCGAGCATCACTGGACGGCGCGGCTGTGGAGCGCGCTGACCGGTTTCGCCGGGCTGCTGCTGGCGTGGTACAGTGCGCGCCGCCTGTGGGGGGAGCCGACTGGTCGGTACGCCGCACTGGTGCTTGCCGGCAGCTTGCTTTATGCCATCATCGGGCACATCAACACGCTCGACATGGGGGTGACGTTTTTCATGTTTCTGGGCTTGGCCGGCTTCCTGCTGGCGCAACGCGAAGGCGCCACAGAGGGCGATAACCGGCTGTGGATGCATGTCGTATGGGCGGCGCTGGCGTTGTCGGTGTTGAGCAAGGGCTTGATCGGTATGGTGTTGCCGGGCGCTGTGCTGGTGATTTATACGTTGATCCAGCGCGATTTCACTATCTGGAAACGTTTGCATTTCCTCACCGGTGTGCCGTTGTTTTTCGCCATCGCAGCACCCTGGTTCATTGCCGTGTCGAACGCCAACCCGGAATTTTTCCATTTCTTCTTCATTCACGAGCATTTCGAGCGCTTTCTCACCAAGGGGCACAACCGCTACCATCCGTGGTATACCTTTATCCCGATATTGGCGCTCGGCATCCTGCCGTGGTTGACAATGCTCTTCCCGGCGCTGGGACGCGCCTGGAAACCTGAGCCGGGGCGGTTTCAGCCCAAGCGTTTCCTGCTGGTGTGGGCGGTGTTCATTTTCGTGTTTTTCTCGGTGTCGAGCAGTAAGCTGCCTTCCTATATCCTGCCGATTTTCCCGGCGCTGGCCTTGCTGATCGGCGCATACCTGCCCCAGGCAAAAGCGCGCAGCCTGTTCTGGATGGTGATGCCGGTCGCTGTACTGGCCGCTGTTGCGCTGGTGCTGTCGCCGTTTTCGGTGATGTTCGCCAGCGACGAAGTGCCGCTGGCGCTGTACCAGCAATACGCCATATGGCTGGAGGTGGCTGCGCTGGTGTGGGCTGTCGGCGCTATTGCCGCGCTTTACTGGCTACGGCGGGAACGAGTCACCCATGGGTTGGTTGCGCTGGGATTGTGTACCCTGTTCGCCGGCCAGCTTGCGTTGCTGGGGCACGACACGCTTTCCCCGGCGAGTTCCGCCGCCCACTTGGCGCCGCAAATCCGTCCCTATTTAAAACCGGACGCGCCGTTCTACAGCGTCGGCATGTATGAGCAAACCCTGCCGTATTACATCAAGCGCACCGTAACCCTGGTGAAATACCAGGATGAAATGGCCTTCGGCATCGCGCAGGAGCCGGACAAATGGCTGCCCGATTTCGCCGGCTTCGAGTCTGTCTGGCGCAACGCGCCCTACGCGCTGGCGATCATGACCCCAGGCACTTACGATGAATTTAAAACCAAGGGACTGCCGATGCGCGAAATCGCCCGCGACACCCGCCGCGTGGTGGTGACTACGCCATGAACGCCTTCAGCTTCGGCCTGGTGCTCACCGGCGTGCTGCTCAACGCCGCCGCGCAGCTATTATTGAAAGCGGGCACCAACCAACTCGGCGTAATCAGCTTCACGCGCGACAACATGTTCAGTTTGGGCTGGCAGATCGGCGCCCAGCCGCACATCTTCGGCGGCCTAGCCTGCTACGCGGTCAGCGTAGTGGTGTGGATCATGGCGCTGTCGCGTGTGGAAGTGAGCATCGCCTACCCAATGCTGTCCATCGGCTACGTGGTCAACGCCATCGCCGCCTGGTGGCTGTTCGGCGAAGCGCTGTCGGCGATGCGCATGAGTGGGATAGGTATTATTATTGTTGGGGTGTATCTGGTGGCGCGTAGCTGAAACAAAGGCCACGCATGTGAATGCTTTTATCGTCGTTTAACTTTGAAAGGATGAGGAATCATGAAATCCGAAACAATAACGAGAAGCCGGTCACCGCATTTCGCGGCGCTATTTGTCTGGATGGTATTGGCGCTGGCGCTCTTCAATCCCGTCCATGCCGCCACCACGCCGACATCGGACTTCACTGACAACACCGATGGCACGGTGACACACAAGACCACCGGGCTTGTCTGGAAGCGCTGTGCGGAAGGAATGACTTGGACAGGTTCGGCTTGCACCGGAACGGCGACAACCTACACTTGGGCGCAAGCCGTCGCGCTGACCGCCACCTTTGCCGGAAAGAGCGACTGGCGGCTGCCGAATATTCGTGAGTTGTTCACTATCACCGAGATAGATGCTTATAATCCAGCGATCAACAGCGTGATTTTCTCGACTACGCCTACGTCCAATTTCTTCTGGTCGTCTTCGGCTTATGCAGGTAATTCGAACGATGCGTGGTACGTCGATTTCGACTATGGCAACGACGACACCTACATTAAGACGTACAACTTCCAGGTTCGTCTTGTTCGCGGCGGACAATCTCTTGGCCTTTTGGCCTTGAGCCGTCCGGCCACGGATTACGTAGACAATAGTGATGGCACCGTCACCCATACGCCGACGGCGCTGATTTGGAAGCGTTGCACCGAAGGCCAGACCTGGAGCGGCAGTACCTGTACCGGCACGGCGACCGCCACCACTTGGGCTGCGGCCATGGCTTTGACCGGCAGCTTTGCTGGAAAAAGCGACTGGCGGCTGCCGACGCTAGCAGAATTGCACTCTCTGGTGGATTTCACCCTGACTAATCCAACTACCAACAGCACGATTTACCCGAATACGCCGCCCATGTACTATTCTTGGTCGGCTTCGGTTTATGCGGGCGATTCGGGCGTTGCGTGGGGCATCGATTTCAGATCAGGCTTTGATGAAGGATACAATAAGTCGCGCAACAACTACGTTCGTCTCGTTCGCGGCGGACATCCCGTCGAATCTTCTTCCACCCCAGCCGACTGCCTCTTCAACTGGGCGGAAAAAACCTACCCCCAATATTTTGCGCCCGCGTCAACCTCCCAGACCCAGGATGTTTACTATTACCGCCAATATGCCGACACCAATTCCATTCTCGGGATTTCCAACGACAAACAGCGCGTGCTCTATATCGGGCCGTTGACTGGCGGTGGCGTGCAGGATTTGGGAGACATTCCCTCCTGGCTTGCAACGGCGGGTTGCAAATAGCGTGTAGGCTGGGGTGAGCTTGCGAACCCCAGCATCTTAAGATTACAAATGCTGGGGTTCGTGCCTAACCACCAGCCTACGCGGAATGACCCGAACGGAATATATTTGGAGGCGCACCATGCAAGCCATCGAATTCGAAGCGATTCCGCAACATCATGCCATCACGATTCCCGAAGGAATCCCCGTGGCAGACGGCTTGCCTTTGCGGGTGCTGTTGCTGATTGATACACTCGGAACGGGAAGCGAAAAACCAAGCTGCGGCGAGGGTGGGGAAGAAATTTTTTATCTGCTGGCCGGACTTTCCGACGACTTCATGGCCGATAGACGCCAGCAATTGCCACTACAGGTCAGAGCGGACTTGTGAAGTTTATGCTGGACGCTAACATTCTCATTCACTCTCTACAAAACTCAGGACTCAGCACTTTGAATTATCTCCCCTTCACCAAACCCACCCTGGACGAAGCCACCATACAGGGTGTCGTCGAAGTATTGCGCTCCGGCTGGTTGGCTACCGGCCCCAACGTGCAGGCGCTGGAAAAAGCGTTGTCCGATTACCACGGCGGGCGCGTCATGCGCACGCTGACCTCGGCCACCGGCGGGTTGGAAGTTGCGTTGCAAGTGTGCGGCATCGGCCACGGCGATGAAGTGATCACGCCGGCGTTGAGCTTTGCCGCCACGCCCAATGTGATTCTGCGTGTTGGCGCGCGACCGGTGTTTGTGGATGTGGAACTGGCGACGCGCAACATCGATCTTACTCAAGTGGAAGCTGCGATCACGCCTGCCACCCGTGCGATCATGCCGGTGCACTTTGCCGGTCTGCCGGTGGATATGGATGCGCTCTACGACCTTGCCGCGCGCCATCGCTTGCGCGTGATCGAGGACGCGGCACATGCCGTCGGATCGAGCTGGAAGGGCAGGAAAATAGGCAGTTTCGGCGATATTGTGTCGTTCTCCTTCCATCCCAACAAGAATATGACCACCATAGAGGGCGGCGCGCTGTCTTTTGCGTTCGACGATGAGGTGAAAAAATTCGATCTGCTGCGTTTCCACGGCATTTCGCGCGATGCGGAAGGCGCAATGGATGTCAGCGTCGCGGGCGGGAAATACAATCTTTCCGACGTGGCGGCGCGCGTCGGGCTGGGGCAGCTTGCCCAACTCGACGGCTTTAACATTAAGCGCCGCGAACTGGCGGCGCATTATTTCGAGCGTCTTGATTCTGATGCCTGTCTGTTGCCGGCTCGCGGTCATTCGGGGGACGAGGAGGGGCATAGCTGGCACATGTTCGCGCCGCTGCTGCCGCTTGCGCACTTGACCATCACCCGCAAGCAGTTCATCGATGCCATGCACGCGCGGGGCATCGGCGTCGGCATCCATTACCCGGCGTTGCATCTGTTCAGCCTGTACCGCAGCCTGGGCTACCGGGAAGGCGATTTTCCCAATGCCGAAAAAATCGGGCGCGAAACCGTTACGCTGCCGCTTTTTCCCTCGATGGAAAAATCCGATGTCGAGCGGGTGTGCGCGGCAGTGTCGGATATTGTTGGGGCTGCCGGGAAATAAGCTGTTCATTGCGGGAAAACAGGCATAGAATTGTGTATTATTTATTGGTTTAATACACATTGTGGAGGTGTTCATGCGCACCAATATCGTCATCGATGACACCCTGATGCAAAGCGCTCTACTCCTGGGTGGCTTACGCAGCAAGCGGGAAACAGTGGAAGCCGGCCTGCGCCTGTTGGTGCAAATCCGGCAGCAGGAGCAAATCCGTCTGGCGCGCGGCAAACTGAAATGGGAAGGCAATCTCGACACTTCGCGTAGCGATTCATGATCCTGAAAAATTCAGGTACGCCCACGAAAATCACGAAAGACACGAAAAAAATCGTCATGAAGAATGTGTGATGTGTTTTGAGGAGTTTTCGTGAAAAATAGAGGTTTTTTAGGATGATCCTGGTGGATTCCTCGGTGTGGATAGACTATTTCAACGGGGTCATTTGCCCGGAAACCGACTTGCTGGATGCCGCGCTGGGAAAAGAAGCGATATTGATGGGCGATGTCATTTTTACCGAAGTCCTGCAAGGTTTTACTTCTGACCGCGATTTTCAGGAAGCGCAACGGCTGTTGAATCTGCTGCCGTTTCGGGAAATGTTGGGCCGGCAAGTCGCGCTCAAAAGCGCCGAGAACTATCGCCTGTTGCGCAAAAAAGGTGTCACCGTGCGCAAGACGATAGACGTGATGATAGGAACTTTCTGTATTATTAACCGCTTGCCGCTGTTGCACCGCGACCGCGATTTCACACCCATGGAAAAATGGCTGGGTTTGAGCGCGGTCTATCGTGGAAATACACCATAATCCTAGAAACCTCCGTTGACCGCTTGCCAAGATGTGTAATAGGGTGGTGCTAAACAACTTTGTCATCTATTTTGCGTTCACCTGTTTGGTGAGTACGCTACGGGCTGGATTGCACGGTTTTCCGGGCGCATGGCGGCGTTGCAACTTCTCAGAATGGAACAACCATTCTTCGTCGTTGCGCCTCTTGTGCCCAAGCCGT
>JBAYVP010000305.1:0-6536 GCA_041674485.1 Sulfuricellaceae bacterium | reverse complement strand
TTCCGGGCGCATGGCGGCGTTGCAACTCCTTGCAATGGAACGACCATTGCGCGTCGTTGCGCCTTGCCCTGCACCCGGAAAACCGCACACTCCAGCCCGTTCAACGGAGGTTTCTAGGATAATTGGCGCCGAATCGCAACCGAGAGTGCTCCTACTTCAATATCAGCGGCAATCCCGCCACGGTTAACACGACATGGTTGCAGCGTCGCGCCAGTTCCTGATGCAATAGCCCGGCCTCGTCGCAATAGCGTCGCGTCAACTCGCCTGGCGGCATGATACCCATGTTGGTTTCGTTGCCGACCAGGATGATGTGGCCGGGCAAACCGGGCAACGCGGCGAGCAATGCGTCGCGCTCGGTTTGCAGGCGCCGTTGGTCGGCGCTGCACAGCAGATTGGTGAGCCATAAGGTCAGGCAATCGACCAGCAGGCAGCGGTAGGGTGCGGCATGGGCGCGCAACGCAGCCGCCAGCGCCAGCGGTTCCTCGACCAGCGTCCAGGCGGACGGTCGGCGCTGTTGGTGGAGCCGGATGCGCTGGCGCATTTCCTCGTCATCTGCGGTCGCGGTGGCGATGAGGGTTACGGCCAAGCCGCTTGCCAGCGCATGTTCTTCGGCCAGGCGGCTCTTGCCGGAGCGCACGCCGCCGAGGATCAGTTCTTTCATGCTTGATTCTCCAATTCCCGCTTTTACGGTTTATCCAGCCCGAGCAAGGCCGCTATGCGCGCCATGTCGAGATGCGCTTCGACGGCGTCGGCCAAGCGCTCTATGCCGGCTTCGCGCAGGGCGTGATAGTCGGGCGTGACCGGTGCGGTCAGGCCGGCCCAGCGCAGCAGCGCGTCGCAGGCGGGGACGGACTCGAACAGGCCGTGCAGGTATGTGCCGATTATCTGGCCGTCGGCTGAAGCCGCGCCGTCGTTGCGTCCTTCCAAGTGCGCGACAGGAAACGCCAGCGCTGCGCCGCTGGTGACGCCGGCGTGGATTTCATAGCCGCTCACCGGTGCGTTTTCCAATACCAATGTGCCGCTAACGTTACGCAATTGCTTTTCCGGCTCCAGCACGGTGCATAGCGTCAGCCAGCCCAGACCCGGCATCGTCCCCGGTGCGCCTTCCAGCCCATGCGGGTCGGCTATGTCCATGCCCAGCATCTGGTAACCGCCGCAGATGCCGAGCAGTTTCCCGCCATAACGCAGATGGCGCTGCAAATAAGCTTCCCAGCCTTGGGCGCGCAGCCAAGCCAAGTCGGCGCGCACGCTTTTGGATCCCGGCAGAATCACCAGGTCTGCCGGTGGGGGCGCTTCATTGCGGGCGATATAGCGGAAATCCACTTGCGGGTGCAGGCGTAGCGGGTCGAAATCGGTATGGTTGCTGATGCGCGGCAGCGTCGGGACAATCACGCGCAGCGCGTCCGGGCGCGCCGGTTTTTCGCCCTGAACCAGCGCATCTTCGGCTTCCAGGTGCAGGCCATGGAGGTAGGGCAATACGCCCAACACCGGCTTGCCGGTTTCCTTTTCCAACCAGTCCAGCCCCGGTTGCAGCAAAGCTAGGTCGCCGCGAAAACGGTTGATCACGAAGCCCGCCACCCGCGCCTGTTCACTTTCCGAGAGCAGCGCCAGGGTGCCGACGAGATGCGCGAATACGCCGCCGCGGTCGATGTCGGCGACGATCAGCACCGGGCAATCCACGCTTTCCGCGAAGCCCATGTTGGCGATGTCGCCCTCGCGCAGGTTGATTTCGGCGGGGGAGCCTGCGCCCTCGACGATCAGCGCCTGATATTGCCCGGCCAGCCGCCCGTAAGATTCCAGCACCGCGCGGCGGGCGGTGGGCTTGTAGCCGTGGTAGGCGACGGCTTCCATGTTGGCGAGCGCGCGCCCCTGGATGATGACTTGCGCCCCCTGGTCGCTGTTGGGTTTGAGCAGCACCGGGTTCATGTCGCTGTGCGGCATGATCCGGCAGGCCTGCGCCTGCACCGCCTGGGCGCGCCCGATTTCGCCGCCGTCGCTGGTCACCGCGCTGTTAAGCGCCATGTTCTGCGGCTTGAACGGCGCCACGCGCACGCCCCGGCGCAAGAGGCTTCGGCACAGACCGGTGACCAGTGCGCTTTTGCCGGCATCGGAGGTGGCGCCTTGCACCATCAGGGTGGGTGTTTTCATTTTATGCATGACAAGCAGAAGGTAAAAAAGCTTTACCGCAGAGACGCGGAGGCGCAGAGAAACGGGGTGGGCAGGAATGGACGACTTGTCGCCCGACCCGCAAAAGCGGTGCGATGAACCATGATTTTCCCGGCGGATTCTCTGCGTCTCCGCGTCTCTGCGGTTCAATAGTTTTTTGCGGATTCATATTAGCTCTCTACAGCTTGCCATGCCCGCAATGCCACATCCAAACGCTGCCACTCCGTGCGCTTGCCCGGCAAGCCGAAACGCAGGCTGGATGGCGTGTCAAAACGGCGCGCCAGGATGCCGCGCCGCGCCAGGAAATCGTCGAGATCGGCTGCTGTGGGAGTAATCACCCATTGAAACAACGCGGTGCCGCCCGTCGGCGGTAGGCCATGGCGGGCAAGCAAGTCCGCCAGCCGCGCCGCGTCCTTGACCAGACGGGCGCGGGTGGCGGTTTGCCAAGCCACATCCCGCAACGCCTGGGCGGCAACAAAGCGGCTGGCGCCGGTCACGGTCCATGGACCTAGCCGTTCATGCAGGCGTTCGAGCACATCGGCCTGCGCCAGTGCGAAGCCCACCCGCGCCCCGGCCAAGCCGAAAAATTTGCCCAGCGAGCGCAGCACGACCAAGCCGGGGCGGTCGGAAAATGGCGCGAGACTGCGTTCCGGCGTGGCGTCCATGAACGCTTCGTCCACCACCAGGCAGCCGCCGCGCGCCGCTAATCGGGCATGGAGATCGAGCAGACGGTCAGGGGATAAACTGTCGCCGGTGGGATTGTTGGGTTGGATTAAAACGACCACTTCAAGGTTATCCACAGCCTCAATCGGCGCGACTGCGGACAACGTTTGCACTTCGTGCCCGGCCTGGCTCCAGGCATGGGCATGTTCAAGGTAGCCGGGCGCAATGACGCCCACCCGGCAACGCGGAAACAGGCTGGGCAGCGCCTGGATCGCGGCTTGAGAGCCGGCCAGCGGTAGCGCCTGCGGCGCGCCGTAATAGGCGCGCGCCGCGTCTTCCAGATCGTCGTCTTCCTCGGGCAGGCGCGCCCAAGCGGCTGCGGGGATGCGGGGAACGCGCCAGGGACGCGGATTAATGCCGGTGGACAAATCCAGCCAGGCGTCCGCCGGGATGCCGTAACGCCGCGCCGCCGCACCGATTCGCCCGCCGTGCTCAAGCACGGTAAAGCGCCCCGGCTAAAAAGACGATGCCGACCCATAGCCACGCGCCATTGCGCACCAGGCGTAGCGCCCGCTCGATGTCTGCGGCAACGGGCGGCGCGCCGGTTCCCAGCGCCGGGCGTTCGTGCAATTTCCCGTCATAACGCGCCGCGCCGCCCAAGCGGACTTTCAGCGCGCCCGCCCCGGCGGCCATTACCGGGCCGGCATTGGGGCTGTCCCAGACGGGCGCCTGTTTTCTCCAGCAGTCCAGCGCAGTTCGCGTCGCGCCCAGAGCCGCGTAAGTCAGCGCGGTGAGGCGCGCGGGCAGGTAATTCATCAGATCGTCAAAGCGCGCCGCAGCCCAGCCGAAATGCAGGTAACGCGCATTCTTATAGCCCCACATCGCATCCAGCGTATTGGCCAAACGGTACAGCACCGCGCCGGGCGCGCCGGCGAGCGCAAACCAGAACAGCGTGCCGAACACCGCGTCGTTGCCGTTTTCCAGCACCGATTCCACGGTGGCGCACGCCACCTGGGTTTCATCCAGGGTCGCGGTGTCGCGCGAGACGATGCGTCCCACTCTTTCCCGCGCATCCTCCAGACTGCCCACATCGAACGCCCGCGCGACATCCCGCGCATGTTGTTGCAGGCTTTTCAACCCCAGCGCAAAATATAGCAGCACGATGCCCAACACCTTGCCGAGAAACGGTATTTTCACCAATAACAGCACCAGCAGCGTAGCGGGCGCCAACAGCAGCGCCACGGCAAGCGCGCCGCGCCAGCGGGTGTTGGCGTGTAGCAGTGCTTCGACCCGTATCGCCAGCCGACCGAAGCCCACCAAAGGGTGAAAGCGGCGCGGCTCGCCGAGCAGCGCATCCAGCAGCAGCGCGAATATCATCGAGAGGGCGGTCAGCATCAATTAATCCTAAAAAATCAGTTGAACCGCAGAGGCGCTAAGAAAGAACAAAGAACTATAGCGTTGTGCAAACTCACCTATTCATTCCCATACGGCGCATGAGCACGAGGCAAAAAACCGCGCTGAGCAAATCTATCTTCAGTAGTGGTAGCGGCAAGCCACAACATAGATAGTCCCGTCTTCCGGCAAGTAGACAAGACGATGTTCTCTCGTGATTCTTCTCGACCAGAAGCCGCTCAAGTCACCTTTAAGAGGTTCAGGTTTGCCGGCTCCCTTGAAAGGATTGCGCCGACATTCTTCGATAAGCTTGTTGATTTCATCGACGATTTTCCTGTCATCTTCCAGCCAGGAGAGGTATTCCTCCCAGGCATTGTCAGTCCACGAAACCGCGATGGATTTAGCCTGCTGCTTGTTTTGCGTCTTCCGGTTCTTCATCGCGTATCAGTTCCCGTGGCTGAGCCTTGCCTGCTCGAAGCTGCGCGATGGACTCCATCAAACGATTGGCATTCTTCGCCGAACTGAGGAGGTGCATCGTTTCTTCCATGCTGTTGAAGTCCGACAGCGACAGCATCACAATGTGCTCGCCGTTGACACGGGTAATCACCGTCGGAGCGTGGTCTTTGCAAACGCCGTCCATCACCGTTTTCAAGCCGGCTCGTGCCTCGCTGAAAGTCAGGATGTTCATGATCTATCTCCAATGTCTCTCTATAGTTGAATGCGGAGTGGCGGTTTTTCTGCCTGCGCCATACAGGGTTGTGTACTTTACATGGTACAACATATCGTACCACATAGCCAAGCTATTAAGCTGCGGGTCAGGGTAAATTTGTTCTCGGCACGGAAAAAACTGATTCACCGCAGAGGACGCAGAGGAAAAGCATGAGGGGTTTCCTCTGCGTCCTCCGCGTCCTCTGCGGTGAAAAAGGTTTTGTCTTTATGGGTTGCCGCCATGAGTCGAGTAGCGTCACGCTAAGTTTGCCTGGGATTCATGAATGTTTTCCATCATTGATTTTCATCATGAATTTCTGAGAACAAATTTACCCTGAGCTGCGGGTAGCCACGGTAAATTTGTTTTCGGGAAAAGCGCATCACCCCATCAGACCCAGTTCTCCAGCCGCAGCCCTTCCAAACGCTTGAACTCGCGCATATTGTTGGTCACCAGCGTGGCGTCTTGCGCCAGCGCGTGGCAGGCGATCCACAAATCATTGGCGCCGATAGGTGTGCCTGCTTCCTTGAGCCGGGTGAAATGCACCGCATAGTGCTCGCACAGGCTGCGACCGGTGTCGTAGATCACCGGCACCTGCCGCGTCAGTTGCTCCAGCCGGACTATCACGTCAGCCTTGCGGTTACTGCGCTCGGCGCCCTTGAGCAGTTCGGCATAGGTGAAGAACGACATGCACAGCATGACATGCTCATCCAGCGCGTTGATACGTTCGACCACCGAAGCCGGTTTGTTCTTGATCAGGTAGATGAGCGTGTTGGTGTCGAGCAGGTATTTCAACCTAGAAACCTCCGTTGACCGCTTGCCAAGATGCGTAACATAGTGGCTCTAAACAACTTTGTCATATATTTTGGGTTACCCGTTTGGTGAGCAGCGCCACGGGCTGGAGTGTGCGGTTTTCCGGGCGCATGGCGGCGTTGCAACTTCTCAGAATGGAACAAACCATTCTTCGTCGTTGCGCCTCTTGTGCCCATACCCGACAGCCTTACGGCTTGGGCACAAGAGCCGTAGGCTGTCGGGTATGCCCTGCACCCGGAAAACCGCACACTCCAGCCCGTTCAACGGAGGTTTCTAGGTTCAAAGCAACTCCCGCTCCTGCATGGCCGGTTACTCGTCACGACTGGCTTCCAGCGCCGCCACGAAATCATCGTCGAAGGCGGCCAGCGCTTCCAGTAACGCCGCACCGCGATCTGCGGGAACGGGGTGGATCAGCAGGTCCCCCTGTTCGGTGCGCGAAATTTCCACCCGACGGGCATTCAGCCTGAATTCCTGCGGGATGCGCACGGCTTGACTGTTGCCGTTCATGAAGACGCGGCTGGCGAGTGTGGACATGCTGAACCTCTGTGTGTACTATGAGGTATGTATTCTAGTGCTGCGGCAAAGTATGTGCAAGGACAAAATATTCAATCGGTTTTTGGCGGGAAGAGTGAATGGCTTGCACAAAGGAAGCAGGGGGCAGTTCCAACGTTCCATTATCCTAGAAAGCTCAGTTGAACGGGCTGGAGTGTGCGGTTTTCCGGGTGCAGGGCAAGGCGCAACGACGAAGAATGGTTGTTCCATTCTGAGGAGTTGCAACGCCGCCATGCGCCCGGAA
>JBAYVP010000304.1:0-6541 GCA_041674485.1 Sulfuricellaceae bacterium | reverse complement strand
TTTCCGGGCGCATGGCGGCGTTGCAACTCCTTGGAATGGAACGACCATTCCGCGTCGTTGCGCCTTGCCCTGCACCCGGAAAACCGCACACTCCAGCCCGTTCAACTGAGCTTTCTAGGATAATCCTAGAAAGCTCAGTTGAATGGAGTGCGATACATGGATAAATACGATGAGATGATTGAGCGTTCGGAAAAAAACTCGGCTTGGCTTGCAACCGCAGCAAGGGCGTCATCCGCCAAAATCGATAACGGCTGCCTTGTGATGGAACTTGCTACAGGAGTGGTTATTTCCATACCGTGGTTACAAGTTCAGCTTGGAACCCGTACTCCAACTTTAGCGGAAATTTTCGGCGGTGGGCTGGACGTATTTTTCCCGAACTTGATTCGGTGCTTTTTCTACCCGACTTGCTGGCAGCAATTACCAACCTGAAAAAGGCTGCCTGATAATGGAACTGTTGATGCGCGTTTAAAACTGACCACCTGAACGGCATTCTGCGCATTCAAAATTGACCAGTACGCGTAGGGCGCAATCCATCAAGCACTGGAGCGGCTTTCCGCAAAAAAACAATGACAGGATGAACAGGATGAACAGGATTTACAGGATGGGTTTTCTATCCTGTTCATCCTGTCAATCCTGTCTAAATGTCTGTTTGGTTCCGGCTAGTCCGGCTTAGGATTATGATGTGCTTCATCCGCAAGCGTGCTTTTATTCGCCCCCGCAGCCCCGTCAGTTGAGGAATCCTAGCCCATGCCCGTCATCGCTCCCGCTCTGCAACGCAATATTCCCTGGCTGCTGGTCGTTCTGGCGTGGACGATCGCGCCTCATGTCGCGCATTTGCCGGTGTGGGCGACGCCGTTGTGCATTGGGTTGGGCGTTTGGCGTTGGGTAGTGGCGCGGCGCGGGACCAAGCTGCCGGATAAAAAACTGCTGCTGGCGCTGGCCGGGTTGGCCGGTTTTGGGGTGCTCTCGAATTATGGCACGACGCTGGGGCGCGATGCCGGCGTTGCGTTGCTGATTGTGATGTTGTGCATGAAGTTGATGGAGTTGCGTTCGGTGCGCGACGGGGTGGTGATGATTTTCCTGTGTTATTTCCTGGTTATCACCAACTTTTTTTATTCCCAGAGCATTCTGATGGGGCTGTATATGCTGGTGGCAGTGCTGGCGGTGACGGCCACGCTGATCGGCCTCAACCAGCCCACGCAGGCGGGCGCCGGTCGGCGCAATATCCGTCTTGCCGCGATCCTGCTCGGCCAGGGGTTGCCGGTGATGCTGGTGTTGTTCGTGCTTTTTCCGCGCGTGCAAGGGCCGCTGTGGGGCAAGCCCGATCCGCAGTTAAGCGCGGTGACGGGTTTGAGCGATAGCATGTCGCCCGGCAGCATTAGCCGGCTCGGGTTGTCCGGCGCGGTGGCATTTCGCGCCGAATTCGCCGGGGTCGCGCCTGCTTCGCCGCTGCGCTATTGGCGCGGGCCGGTGTTTTGGCACTATGACGGGCGCACTTGGACGGTCGGCGCGGCGCGCCATCCCGCGCCCATCAGCCTGAATGTCCAGGGCGAACCGGTGGTTTACACGATCACGCTGGAACCCCACAATCAGCGCTGGCTGTTCGCGCTCGATTTTCCGCTCGAACTGCCGCCGGGCAGTTCGATGACGGAGGATTTTCAGGTGCTTGCCGCCGCTGCGGCGCGGCAACGCTTGCGCTATCAGATTACTTCCCGTCCGCGCTATCTGGCCGGCATGGAGCTGAGCCAGGAGCAGCGCAGGGACGGTTTGCAGTTGCCGCCGGGCTACAATCCGCGCGCGCGCGAACTCGCCGCGTCGTGGCAAAGCCGCGCCAAATCCGACCGCGAGGTCGTCGATATGGCGTTGAATCTATTCGCCAACCGACCGTTTGCCTATACGCTGTCGCCGCCGCCGTTGTTTGGCGCGCACACGGTGGATGACTTTTTGTTCGACACCCGGCGCGGTTTTTGCGAGCATTACGCGGGCAGTTTTGTGTTTCTGATGCGCGCCGCCGGCATTCCGGCGCGGGTGGTCACCGGTTATCAGGGCGGCGAGTACAATCCGATGGGCAATTATCTGATTGTGCGTCAGGCGGACGCCCACGCCTGGGCCGAGGTGTGGCTGCCGGAGCAGGGCTGGGTGCGCATCGACCCCACCGCCAGCATCGCGCCGCAGCGCGTGGAGCAGGAGGCCGGCCTGCTGGCGGCGCTACCGGCAAGCGAACCGCTGCCGATGCTGGCGCGGGTGGATTTCGACTGGCTGCGGAAAATCCGCTTCGGCTGGGATATGGTGAATTACAACTGGTATCTGTGGGTGCTCAACTATGGCCCGAAGCGCCAGGCCGCCTTGCTGGCGCGGCTCGGCGTGAAGCTGGATTCCACGCGGGATATGGCTTACGCGCTGTTGATCGGGGTCGGCGGGTTGATGCTGGTGTTTTCCGGGGGGATGTTGTGGCGGCTGCGGGCGCAGCCCAAGGATGCGACGGTTGCCGCTTACCAGCGCTTTTGCGCACGGCTGGCGGGGGTGGGGCTTACGCGCGGGGCGCAGGAAGGCCCCGCCGACTATGCCGGGCGCGTCAGTCGCAGCCGACCGGATCTGGCGGCAAGCGTTGCGCGCATCACCGATCTGTATATCGCGCTACGCTATCGCATTCAATCGGGACAGCCGCCCGATCCCGGCGAGATCGGGCGGCTGCGGCAATGGGTGTGGCGCTTCAGACCTTGAAGTGCTGCACCCACTCCTGCAAGCCATCCGCCAATTCTTCCAGATTGCGCGCCGAGGCCAGCGCCTGCTGGTTGGCGCCGGCGTTCTCCCGCGCCATCGCGGCAATGGATTCGACGTTGTGGGCGACTTGTCCGCCGGCGGCGCGCTGCTCTTCGGAAGAAGAAACTATGCTCAGCAATTCGTAAGTCACCGCCCGCACCGATTCGCCTGCCGTGGACAGCACGACCGCCGCATTTTCCAGCGCTTCCAGGCTGCTGTTCAAATGCTGGCGGCCTTCCTGAATGGCGGTGTTGACGACGGACGATTGACGCGATAGAAGCTGGGTCACCGTGTCGATCTCGTTGGCGGAGCTGGCCGATTTTTCCGCCAGCTTCCTCACTTCGTCGGCCACCACCGCAAAGCCGCGCCCCTGTTCGCCGGCGCGCGCGGCTTCAATCGCCGCGTTGAGCGCCAGCAAGTTGGTTTGTTCGGCGATATCCTTGACTTGGCGCGTCATCGCGGTGATCTGGCTGGTGCTGCGCACGAATTCTTCGACCGAGGTGGCGATGCCGGTCACGGAATCTTCCACTTGGCTGATTTCGCCGAGCAGGACGGACAGGCTTTCGTTGCCCTCGATAGAGCGGTCCAGCGTTTCCTGCGAGTGGTTCTGCACTTGCTCCGTGGTCAAGGCGACCGAGCCGATGCTGGCCGCTATCTCGTTCACCGCCGTTACGATCAGCGCCGATTTCTCGCTTTGCTGGGTCGTGCCGTAGGCGACCTGCTGGGCGCTGGCAGACAGATTTTTGGCAGCGGACGACACCTGAGAAGCCGAAACGCTGACATGACGAATCAGGTCGCGGAACTTGTCCATCATCTGATTGAAGACCATGGAGGCTTGGCCGATTTCATCGTTGCTCTGGATTGTCAGGCGGCGCGTCAGGTCGCCCTCGCCCTGGGCGATGTCGCGCAGGCCGTCGGTCATCGAAACCAGCGGCTGGGTCACCACCCGCTTGACGAACAGGTAGATGAACAGGATCAGCGGGATGCTCAACCCGATTGCGACGAAAATAATGTTCATGGTCAGATCGCGCACCGCCACGGACGCCTTGTTGAGCGATATCTGCATGCTGACCGCGCCGAGCACCGTGCCTTCGGGAACGATGTGGCACATCAGGCAATCCTTGCCGAGATAATTCCTCTGCGCCACGGCGGGAATGATGGCGCGCAGGCTGGAACCCTTGGCATCGTCCTGCACTTGGAAATAGGGCTTGCCGTCCTGCACCACTTGCTGCTCGATGGAATCGGTCTTGCTCTCATCAGACGCGCCGGGGCCGAATTGCTTGCTCACCGCGTCGCCGCGTATCACGCGCAGTTCCTTGATGTCGTCGGATTGCCGGATCTGGTCGAGGAAAACCGCCCGCTGCGCCACTGTGCCGGTGATCATCATGCCGGTCAGGCTGGCCATGGTCATTTTATGCACGCTTTTCGAAAAATCGCGCGCCTGCTCGATGGCGAATTCGTTCTGCTGGTGCGCCGTCCAGAAGATCAGGATCGCCCAGGCAACCAACAACATCAGCCAGGTCATCGCCACCAGACGCACCCAGATTTTTAAATCGTGTATTTTTTGCATTATTCAGGCCACTCCTCCACGGGGCTAAAGCTTTACTCGATAAATATTATTATGATGACACCCCTGTTTTTGCCTTTATTTTGTTGAGGAATGATAAATGTCATTTTATGATGCGTCAAATCAAGTCCAATCAAACCGGGGTTGGCGGGCGGGGAGGTTTTTGCGCCCGGCCCGCGTGAATTTTCAATCTAGGAGCCTGTCGGACTTGAAGAATCGAAGCGAAAATTCGGCTGGGCGAGGACAGATTTCACCGATTTTTTGGTTAATAGCCATTCTATATGACCAAAAAATCGGTGAAATATGGACCGTCCAGGCGGATTTGCAGCCGATTTCCTTTAAGTCCGACAGGCTCCTAGAATATCCACCGCCGTTCCTGCCGCAACTTGATCGAACAGCGCAAGCATATCCCGGTTGCCCATGCGTATGCACCCGTGCGAATCCGGCTTGTCCGGCGCGGCGCTATCCGGCGTGCCATGGATATAGATGAAACGGCGCATGGTGTCGCACTCCCCGAGCCGGTTGAAACCCGGCTCGCAACCGGAAAGCCACAGTATCCGCGTCAAAATCCAATCGCGCGCCGGGAAGCGCTCGCCCAGTTCGGGCGTATAAATCTCGCCAGTGGGGCGACGCCCGACGAATACCGCGTTCAGCGGCTGGCCGTCGCCTATTCTGGCACGGATCACATGGCGCCCGCGCGGCGTGCAAAAACTGCCGCGCAACTCCCCCGCGCCGTTGGCGGCAGTGGAAACGCGATAAGTCGCCGCCAACATTTCCGCCGCATCGTATAGCCGCAAACTTTGCGTTGGAATATCGATCTCAATGCGCATTATCCAAATTATCCAAACTCTTTAATTGCCTACGCCGCTCGGCGAAAAAATCGCTCAACAACTGGCCGCATTCAGCCGCCAGTATGCCGGAAACCACCTCGGCATGGTAATTCAAGCGGGGATTCCCGAATAAATCGACGACGCTGCCACATGCGCCGGTCTTGGCATCCGGCGCGCCATAAACAACCCTTGCGATACGGGCATGAAGTATCGCACCGGCGCACATCGTGCAAGGTTCGATAGTCACATACAGCGCGCAGCCAGGCAAGCGATAATTGCCCAGGCGGGCGGCGGCATCGCGTAGCGCCTGGATTTCCGCATGGGCGCTCGGATCACTGCGGGAAATCGGCGCATTGAAACCGCGCCCGACGACCACGCCGTCCTTCACCACCACCGCCCCCACCGGAACCTCGCCCGCCGCCCACGCCTGGCGGGCAAGATCAAGCGCTGCATGCATGTGGGAGAGGTCTGCCGGGTCGATATTCATGGCAAATGGTTGGTGGGTTGAAAACGGCATTTTATCCCGGATCGATTGGACGGCGTTCCAACCTGTTTTTCAGTATTATCCTAAGCTGGACGATTGCCGGAACAAAAAATATTTACCGCAGAGACGCAGAGGCGCGGAGAAATCACAGAACTTCTGCGTTCTCTGCGGTGAAAGCATTGATCGTTGATCGTTCGTTGATCGTTCCCACGCTCCAGCGTGGGAATGCCGCCCCGGACGCTCCAGCGTCGTGCAGCGTTACCTATCCAACCGGCAAAACCACAAAGCTTTTGACGATTCGCCTGCCGAAATATCTATGCGCTTACCGTTCTACCCGCCATATTGGGACGCTGGAGCGTCCCATGCGTGCGTTCCCACGCTGGAGCGTCACTGCCATTAAGTTAAGCCGTTCGTGGTGAGCTTGTCGAACCATGAATGGCTTAACAGTCAACCGGTTAGGAAAAATCCATTCACCCTTCGACAGGCTCAGGGCGAACGGATTTTTCCTAACTTAATGGCAGTGACGCTGGAGCGTGGGAACGATCAACGATCAAATCTCGGACAATCTTAGCGCAACGCGGCTCGACTCATGGCGGCAACCCATAAAGACAAAACCTTTTTCACCGCAGAGGACGCGGAGGACGCAGAGGAAACCCCTCATGCTTTTCCTCTGCGTCCTCCGCGTCCTCTGCGGTGAATCAGTTTTTTCCGTGCCGAGAACAAATTTACCCTGGTACGGCTTAAGATTATTCTTTGCAAGCCGGATGATTTGTACTAGGAGTCTGTCGGACTTACCCTAATTCAATCACTTTGAGTTAGAATGGCTTATTTATATATATTTTAAGGTAGAACCGCCATCAGCAAGCAATTTATCACCATTGATCGAAGCAAGCCCAT
>JBAYVP010000303.1:0-6542 GCA_041674485.1 Sulfuricellaceae bacterium | reverse complement strand
GGTTCCAAACAGCTTTGTCATATATTTCGCGTTCACCCGTATGGTGAGAGCGCTACGGGCTGGATTGCACGGTTTTCCGGGCGCATGGCGGCGTTGCAACTCCTTGAGAAGGGAATGGAATGACCATTGCGCGTCGTTGCGCCTTGCCCTGCGCCCGGAAAACCGCACACTCCAGCCCGTTCAACGGAGGTTTCTAGGATGAAATCAGCTCCACCCGCCATTTTTACCAGCCGCAGCCGCTACGCACACTGGCCGAGATCAGCGCCGACATCCTCGCCATCAAGCACGAGGCCGGGGGGCTGCTGGATGACTTGCAAAAGGGAGGGACACATTCGTGAAGAAAGCGAATAAGCAGTCCGCCCGCAGCTCTGTCAAGTCGGCCAAGCTTGTGTCCGTAGCAAAGGCACCCGCTCCCGTCGATCAAGTGACCCTCATTGCCGACCTGCGGACGCTCATTCAGTCCGCCCGTCAGCGGATTGCGACGGTCGCCAACTCCACCTATACGTTGCTTTGCCGGCAGGTAGGGCGCCGCCTGCTCAGGGAGAATCTTCAGGCGGGGCGTGCGGCTTACGGAAAGCAGATTCTTGCGACCGTGTCGCAAGAATTGACGGCGGAGTTCGGCGCTGGGTTCAGCTATACCGCCCTCACGCGGATGGCACGGTTTGCTGAATGGATGACTGATGACCAAATTCTTGCGTCACTGTCGCAAGAATTGAGCTGGAGCCACTTCATTGAGCTGCTGCCGATTAAAGACCCGCTGGCCCGCAATTTCTACGCCGAAATGTGCCGCATCGAACGTTGGGATGTGCGCACCCTGCGGCAGAAGATCGGCGGCATGTTATTCCAGCGCACCGCGCTATCGAAAAAACCGGAATCCGTCATCTCGGCGGAAATCGCCAAACTCCGCGACGGGCACATGACTCCCGACATCGTGTTTCGCGACCCATACCTTCTTGATCTTCTGGGCCTCACGGGAGTCTACAGCGAGCGCGACCTTGAGAGCGCCATCCTGCGTGAGATCGAGGGCGTCCTGCTGGAGCTGGGCGCCGGCTTCGCTTTCGTCGCCCGGCAAAAGCGCATGAGCGTAGGCAAGGACGATTTTCATCTCGACCTGCTTTTCTACCACCGCCACCTCCGCAGGCTGATTGCCGTCGAGTTGAAACTGGAGTCCTTTCAGCCTGCGCATGTTGGCCAGATGGAGCTGTACCTGCGCTGGCTGGACAAACACGAACGCGCTCCCGGCGAAGAAGCTCCGATTGGACTCATCCTGTGCGCCGCCGCCGATGCGGAGCAAGTGGAGCTGCTTCAGCTTGATGCCAAATCCATCTGCGTCAGCGAGTACCTCACGGAGTTGCCGCCGCTGCCGCTGCTCCGCGCCCGGCTGCACCAGGCCATCGAACACGCGCGGGAACAGGCGGCCAGACGGCTTCCAGGCGCGGGGGAAGAGCCATGAGCGACGACGCCATGCAAGCGATCCGCACCCTCGCGGGCAGTATGCGGAATCTTCAGCGGCAGGCTGAGCAGCAATATCTCCCGGTGGTTGAGGACATCTTGCGCACTCAATCCCGCGATACCCAGCACATCAAGCACACGCTGGATGGCCTGCTCGACTTTTGCGGCCACGAACCCGTGCTGCGGATGTACAAGAACCTCTGTCGTTACTATTGGGACATTGATCCCGCCGCCACCGCCGACTACATCAACGCCTACCGCGAATATTGGGACAGCGATGCGCAGGAAGGAATGCAATAACAAACGACAACAAATTGTCGCTTGTGAAGTTGCGATTTTCAAGTGAAGGTCGCAATTTCTGATAAGAATTTTTCACGCGAAGACGCGAAGAAGTGGGGACGAGTAAGAATGGGCGGCCTCATTCCCAACGCGCAAAAAAAAGATACTGGTTCGCTTCTCTCTGGCTACAGAGCGCTTGCGTGAACAGGGTTGGCTGTCTGGAACTGCGTGATTTGGTTGATGGGTAATTGATAAAGGGCAGTGTATGACCTCTAAAGCACCGTCCCTTCCACAGCTACACCATGAACCTAAGCCGGACTATTGCCGGAACCAAAAATATTTACCGCAGAGGCGCAGAGACGCAGAGAAACCACGGAATCTCCGCGCCTCGGCGTCTCTGCGGTAAATATTTTTGGTTCCGGCCAGCCCGGCTTAGGATTATGGTGGACCACTCCGTGATGCGCCACGGTGCGACACTAAGAATGCCACGTATAATATCGTGGGAATGCCGCAGCTTAACCCTATAAACCTCTCTAACACATGTCATTAACCTCTCCCCCCGCCTTAACGCTGTTGCTGACCCCGCAAGGCCATTTGTTGCCGACACTGGATTCCGATGAGCCTTCCTTGTCCGCAGAGCTTCAGCGCCGTCTGGTGGAGCACTTTGCTTTAAGCGCCGGTCACGGCTTGCTCCATCTGGGCGCAACGGAAGTTGCTACGGTTTTGCCGCCCGTGCTGGCCTGGTGGCGGGATTTCGGCGCGCGTTACATGACGGCGCTGTGCGCAGCACCCGAAGACGCCGTAATTGCTGCCCCCGATGTCGCGCTGCTCAATGCGCTGATTGCCGATGCGCCGCCGATGCGGGGGGCGGAATATCTGACGGCGGAAGTCCTGGATACGCTGTGGTGCGGGATCGATAGCGCGTTGCGCGACGAGCTGGTCGCAACGAAACTTCCGCTCCAGGAGTTTATCAAGGCTTGCAACCCCGCATGGAACTTGGTTGGAAGAGTGTATTTCAATCTGGCCGAGAACCGCAAGGATGCCGCAGCGCCGTTCGCTTTCCTCGCCACTTACTCCTCGCGCCTGTCGGCGCAGGGCAAGGCGCAGCACCTGCCGCTGTCGCAAGCGCTGAGCGAATTCTCCGACGGCAAAAGCCAGGCGCGCCTGCTCTCCTTGCTCAAGCCGGTTCAGTGCGCAGCGCAGCAGTGCGATTGGCTGCGTGACATGGTGGACAGCGGGGAAATTTACCATCCGCTACGCTGGACGCCGACGGATGCTTACCGGTTTCTCACCGATGTGCCCAAGCTCGAAGCCGCCGGCATCAAAGTGCGCGCGCCGCGCCTGTGGCCGGCGGGGCGTCCCGCCCGTCCGGTCGTCAAGGCAAGCCTGGGCGCGGGGCAGCCCTCGTTGCTGGGCAAGGACGCGTTGCTCGATTTCAGCATGGAAGTCACGCTCGATGGCGAACGGCTCAGCGCCGCCGAAA
Organism: Sulfuricellaceae bacterium; assembly: GCA_041674485.1. GTDB lineage: Bacteria > Pseudomonadota > Gammaproteobacteria > Burkholderiales > Sulfuricellaceae > JAGXQV01. Next base: position 3,328 of record JBAYVP010000303.1, on the reverse strand, counting down.
TCCGGGACTTGCTGAAAAGCACCGATGGCCTGCAATTGATCCGTGGGAATTGGGTCGAGGTGGATAGCAAGAAGCTTGGGCGCATGCTCGAACGTTTCCAGAGCATAGAACAGGCGGCGGCGGAAAACGGCCTGCCGTTTGCCGAAGCGATGCGCCTGATGGCCGGCGCATCGCTCAACAATGATGAGATCGATCCCATAGACGCCGACTGGTCGCAATTGGTCGCCGGCCCGTGGCTGGCCGAAACCCTGCAAGGGCTGCGCCAGCCGGAGGGACTGGCGCAGATCGCACCCGGCGACGAACTCAAGGCGGTGCTGCGCCCCTACCAACAAGTCGGCGTGCGCTGGCTGTATCTGCTTGCCCGGCTGGGGTTGGGAGCGTGTCTCGCCGACGACATGGGCTTGGGCAAGACGATCCAGGTGCTCTCCTTGCTGCTGGTCTTGAAGCGCGAGCAGGCGCGCCCCAGCCTACTGGTCGCGCCCGCATCGCTGCTGGCCAACTGGGCGGATGAAGCCGGACGCTTTGCGCCCGGACTGCGCCTGGCGGTCGCGCATCCCTCCGCCATGCCGCTTGCCGATTTGCGTGCGCTGGACGCCGGGCGGCTGGCTGGCGTCGATCTCGTCATCACCAGCTACGGCACGCTGGTGCGCCTGCCGGGGCTGGAAAACATCGATTGGCGTCTGGTCGTGATCGATGAAGCGCAAGCCATCAAAAATCCCGGCACCAAGCAGGCGCGACAGGTGAAAAAGCTCAAGGCCGGAGCGCGCATCGCCCTGACCGGCACCCCGGTGGAAAACCGGCTGTCCGACCTGTGGTCTATTTTCGACTTCACCAACCCCGGCTTATTGGGTTCGGACAAGATATTCGCCAAATTCACCAAGCGGCTGGCGGAGGCCGAGCATTTCGGCCCGCTGCGCACGCTGGTGCAGCCCTACATCCTGCGCCGTCTGAAAACCGACAAGCGGGTGATAACCGACCTGCCGGAAAAAACCGAACTCAAGGCGTGGTGCCATCTGAGCACCGCCCAGGCGGCGCTTTATCAGCGCGCGGTAAAGGATTTGGCGCTGGCGCTGGAAGACGCCGAGGGAATCGGTCGCAAGGGCGTCGTGTTGTCTTTCCTGATGCGTTTCAAGCAGATTTGCAACCACCCCTCGCAATGGCTGGGCGATGGCGCATGGAACGCGGACGACAGCGGCAAATTCGCCCGCTTGCGCGAGCTGGCCGAAGTCATCGCGGCCAAACAGGAAAAGGTGCTGGTGTTCACGCAGTTTCGCGAAACCACCGAACCGCTGGCGGCATTCCTGGGTTCCATCTTTGGTCGGGACGGTTTGGTGCTGCACGGCGGCACCCCGGTCGCAAAGCGCCGCGAACTGGTAAAATGCTTTCAGGAAGACGAATTGACGCCGTTCTTCGTCCTCTCGCTCAAGGCCGGCGGGGCGGGATTGAACCTCACCGCAGCCGCGCATGTGATCCATTTCGACCGCTGGTGGAACCCCGCCGTGGAAAACCAGGCAACCGATCGCGCCTTCCGCATCGGCCAGCGCAAAAATGTGCTGGTGCATAAATTCGTGTGCCGCGGCACGGTGGAAGACCGCATCGATCAACTGATCGAATCGAAGCGCCAACTGGTAAAGGATGTGCTGGAAGGCGGCGCGGAACTCATGCTAACCGAAATGAGCGACCGCGAGCTGCTTGATTTGGTCAAACTCGACATACACACCGCACAGGAAAAATAATTACATGAGCTATCACGGATGGGCGCCCTATGTTCCGGTCGCCGAGCGGCGCAAACAAGCGGAAAAAGCCGCTGCCAAAGCCCAGAAGGCGGGCGCCGGTTTTTCGCCCATCGCGGCCTATCGCGGCGCTATCGCAAAAACATTCTGGGGCAAGGCCTGGTGCGATAACCTGGAAAGCTACAGCGATTATGCCAACCGCCTGCCGCGCGGACGCACCTATGTGCGCAACGGCTCGGTGATCGACCTGAAAATTTCCGAGGGACAAATTCAGGCGCAGGTGATGGGTTCCAGTCTCTACAAGGTCGCCATTAAGATCGCGGCGGTTCCGCCTGCGCAGTGGCAGGCCATCGGAACGGATTGCTCGGGGTCTATCGATACGCTGGTCGAACTCTTGCAGGGCAAGCTTTCCAGCGCCGTGATGCAGCGCATCTGCACACCGCGCACCGGGCTGTTTCCCGCCCCCAGGGAAATCAGCTTCAGTTGCACCTGCCCGGATTCGGCCTCGATGTGCAAACACATTGCCGCAACACTCTACGGGGTGGGCGCGCGCCTCGATCAACAGCCTGAGTTGCTTTTCAGCTTGCGCCGGGTCGATGCCAAGGACCTCGTCAATCAGGCGGGAACCGGTTTGCCCCAATCGAAAAAACTGCCCGCAGGCGGCAAAGTGCTCGACGATGCCATGCTGGCGGATGTATTCGGCATCGAAATGGACGAAACCCCACTGCCAACCACCAGCCCGCAGAAAAAGCCCGCGCCGGCCAAAACCGGTGCAAAACCGGCATCCACCACAGCGAGCAACGCCATAGCCGGGACGAACAAGAAACCGCGCGCACCCCGAAAAACCGCTACAGACACCGTAGAAGCAAAACCGCCCGCCAAAGACATTGCCAGTCGGAACACCCCCAGCGCACCGACTGCGAAGCGAAAATCGGCATCAGTCAAACCGGCAGCCGGAAAAACCAAGGCCAGGAAAACGGCAGATGCATCGAATGGTGATTAACCCGGATGTTTCTTGGCGTGGCACCTTGCATTTTGTATATGCCAAGAAACGTCACAACCTACATTATTTTTGATCCGTTCACCCTTCGCCCATTCGGCGAAGCTCAGGGCAGGCCAGGCTCAGGGCGAACGGATCAAAAATAATGTAGGCATAACATCAGCATACGTGCGAGGACAGGGTCAAACTTCCCCGTTCGTGGTGAGCAGAATATTCGTCCGCAGGCCGAAAGGCGTTGGCAAGAAACAGGGCTTACGTTTGCTGTTTGGCGGCTGTTTACCGACCTCAATTCTGTCGTTATGGTTATTTTTATTATTGATATATATGACTAAAAAAGCTGTTTCTTGAAAAGCTGTTTCTTGAGAGTAAAATATTCGCCCGTAGGTCGAAAGGCGTTGGCAAGAAACAGGGGTTATGGTTGCTGTTTGGCGCTCGTTTAAGGGATAATATGCGGCTATTGTGGTTATGTGCACCATTGATATTTATGAACAAAAAAGCGGTTTCTTGAGAACTTTGAGGCTTGCCATTTTCCTCCGTTCGTCCTGAGCCTGTCGAAGGATGAATGGAGGAAAATGGCAAGCCTCAACATTACGCG
>JBAYVP010000302.1:0-6575 GCA_041674485.1 Sulfuricellaceae bacterium | reverse complement strand
GCTGAAAATGCGCGCCGACCCGGACCGCGAGGTGCGCATCCGCGTAGCTTACCGCCTGGACGAGCGGGAGCTGGTGGAAATGCGCACCGACCCGGATTATTACGTGCGTCTGGTGGTGGCGCGCCGTTTGCCGCCGGCCATGCTGTATCTGATGCTGCACGACCCGGACCGCGAAGTGCGCCTGGAAGTGGCACAACGCATCCCGGAAGGCCGCTTGCATGAACTGATTGCGGACCAGGATGCCGAAGTGCGTCTGGCGGTGGCGCGCCGCCTGCCCAACGAGGCGCTGGGCAGGTTGGCGAATGACGCCGATTTGCGCGTGCGCTTTGAGATTGCCAGTCGTATTGCGCTGGAGCAATTAGGAAAGTTTATCGACGACCCCGATGAGATGGTGCGCAATATAGCCGGATCGCGGATGAAAGGAGTTCACCATGAAGATCAGCCGTGACAGCGACACTATAGAGATAGACGGGCCGCCCAAATTCGATTACGGACAAAAAGTGCGTTCGCGCATGGTGATCCGCAACGACGGCACCTTTCCCGGCAAGGAAATCGGCGATGTGCTGGTGAATAAGGGCGATGTCGGCTATGTCGCCAGCATAGGCACGTTTTTGCAGCAGTTTTACATTTACGGCGTGGATTTTTATGAGCGCGGTCATGTGGTCGGCATGAAATCGCGGGAACTGACGCTTGAGTTGGCGAAGAGTGAGGAGTGAGGAGTAAAACCGGGGTCGTAGGATGTGGCTTCCGACAGGAAGCGCATCGCTCGCGAATCTTAGCGGCAACACGCGACAGATGCGCCTCGTTCCTCGGCACATCCTACGGGCTTATATCAAGCACTGGTGCGGTTCTCCAGCTAAAATGCTTTTACCGCAGAGACGCAGAGGCGCGGAGAAATCTCAGCGCCTCTGCGTCTCTGCGGTAAATTTTTTGGTTCCGGCAATAGTCCGGCTTAGGGTATTTTTTTATGGAAAGTTATGCTGATCAGGTAACTTTGTGCGGGCGAAAGCGATGCGCGCCGGTTTTTTATGCACCAATATCGTGCGTTGCCTAGTCCTTGAAACACCACTCATCATATTGATATTTATTGTGAATCTCAATAAAGACCAGATTGGCTCGATAGTTGCTTATACCTCAATCGAAGCATTCGACGCGCATCTGCCTCAAGGAGGGAATCCATGGCATTGTACAAGGGAATAGAGCTGGATGATGCGCTATGCGGCGTGATACGCCACATGAGCAATGCCGAGGAATACCGCGAAACGCTGCAAGGCTTGCAGGGGGTGTGGGACAATCTGACTCTGCTTGGTCAGCTTTCCGGCACCGGCACGGATATGAGCGCCACGCGCCAGGCTTTTAACCGGCTGACGGCGGGATTGCTCAACAATCTGGGCAACGAGAATCTGAAGAAAACCGTGCTGGAAATGAAATCCAAGGCGCAAGTGGCGGTGGACATTATGATCCGCAACTTGTTTGAGCGCACCGCCGATATCGGCTTTCTCGCCACCGACGACGACATCCGCGATTATGCCGCTCAAGCGCCGGAATATCTGAAAAAACTCAAGCAATCCTTCGGCGCCGAAAAAGGGCGCTCCCAGGAAGAATTCATTGCGCTGACAACCCGCCTGCAAGAGCGTTTCCGCCAATACGTACAGAAATATTCGGTTTATAACAATATTATTCTGCTGGATTGCGAAGGCAATGTGCTGATACAGCTCGATTCGTCCAATCCGGTCAGTCGTTCGAGCGATCCGCTGATCGCCGAAGCGCTGAAAACCGGCCATGCCTATGTTGAGACTTTCGGCTATTCCGACTTGGCGCCGGGTGCGGCCAGCCTGATCTATTCCTACCGCGTCACGGCGCCGCAGGACGATGCGCTGCTGGGCGTGCTGTGCCTGTGCTTTCGTTTCGACAACGAAACTGCGGGGATCTTCGCCAACCTGCGCGGCGCCGACGACTGGAGCGTGATCACCCTGCTGGACGGGGAAGGCCGCGTGATCGCCAGCAGCGACGCATGGCATATTCCGTTGGGCGCGACTATGGAGCGGGTGCTGGATGTGGACTGCCGCGTGGTGCGTTTCGCCGGGCGCGAATATCTCGCCACCACCCGCCCCACCAAGGGCTATCAGGGGTACATGGGGCTGGGCTGGTGCGGTCATGTGATGCTGCCGCTGGAGCATGCTTTTAACGGTGTATCCTCCGATCTGCTGAAGCTTGCGACCAGCGAAGTGCTGGCCGACGTGATGAGCAATCCCTCGCTGTTCTCGGAAGAGTTGCGCAACATCCCGTTGCAGGCGGAACGCATCCAGCGCGAATTGAACCGCACGGTGTGGAACGGCAACGTGCGCCAGAGCGGCGACAAAAAAGCCATCAACCCGGCTTTTTCCAAGATATTGTTGTGGGAAATCAGCAACACCGGGCTGAAGACTAAGGACGTTTTCGAACGCTCCATCGGCAACCTGCACCAGACCGTGGTGTCGTCCATCCTCCAGGATAGCCAGTTCCTCGCCTCGCTGGCTATCGACATCATGGACCGCAACCTTTACGAGCGCGCCAACGATTGCCGCTGGTGGGCGCTACGCTCGAATTTCCGCGAGCAACTGGGCAAGGCGGAACTGTCCGAGGGCGAGTTGCGCGCCATCCAGTCGGTGCTGGCGCACATCAACAGCCTGTATACGGTCTACGACAACCTCGTGCTGTTCGACCGGCAGGGGCGTGTACTCGCCGTTTCCAATCCCGATTACCAATCGTATTGCGGCAAGTTGCTGGGCGACGAATGGGTCAGGAGCGTGCTCGGCCTGAAGAATTCCCAAAGCTATGCGGTGTCTCCTTTTGCGCCGTCCGGCCTGTACCGCAACCGCCACACCTATATTTACGGCGCCGCCCTTTACGACACGCAGGATGACGGCAAGGCGGTGGGCGGCATCGGCATTGTGTTCGATTCCGCACCGCAGTTCGAAGCCATGCTCAAGGATGCGCTGCCGCGCAACGAAAATGGCGAAATCATACCCGGCAGCTTCGGCGTATTTGCAGATCGCGAGCGCAAGGTGATTTCTTCTACGATAGATGGCTTACCCCCCGGCAGTCGCCTCGAAGTGGATGAAAAGTTTTTTGCCATGAGCAACGGCGAGGGGATTTCCAGCATCATCGAATATGGCGGCCATTATTATGCCGTCGGCTCGCGCATTTCCAGCGGATACCGCGAGTTCAAAGACGCGCATGACAGCTACCGCAACGACGTGGTGGCATTGATATTCGTGCCGCTGTGCCCGGCCAGCGCCGAACATGCCAAGGCGCGCGTGGAACGCCCGCGAATGCAGTTGCAAATGACCCGCTCGGCGGAACTGGGCGATTCGGTGGAAATCGCCACTTTTTATGTCGGCGAGAACTGGTTCGGGCTGCACTCCGACAATGTCGTCGAGGCCATAGACCTGTCCGGGCTGACGCATGTGCCGGGCGCCGCATCGTATCTGGTGGGCTACGTGCTCCACCATAGCATCCCCATCCCGGTGGTAAATATTCAACGTCTGCTGCCCCAGATTGCAGCATCGCAGAACACGTTCCATCAGCAGATTGTGCTGGTCAGACACAAGGAAAACAACCTGTTCGGCATACTCGTCGATAGCCTGGGCGAAATCCCCGAAGTGGCGCGCAGCCGCGTGGAAATGTTGTCCTCAATGTTCTCCGGGGAAGGCGTCATCGCCGACAGCCTGGTGAAACCCGACGCATCCCAGCAGGCCGGTGAACTGTTGTTGATATTGAACCCCGACAGGATTTGCCAGCGCATCGCCTTTCTCAAGGGGCAGGAAGCCGAGCAATCGCACTCTAATGCGAACGCCAATGTGGTCAAGGCCAATGTGACTAGATTAGTGAGGAGTTAGGAGTGAGGGGTGAGGAGTAAAACCAGTGGAGCGTTGAGAGCAAAACCATGGAGACTCTTCCTGCTCTCGACTCTTAAAAATTGTCCATTAATTATTTATTTCCCCTGGCATTTACTTAGCATTAGCAGGTTTGCTCTTCTTCGTCCCGCAGGCGGGCATAATTTATGCGTACACGTTGGAGGTCGGTGCTCCTCCCCCTTCAAGGGGGAGGCTGGGAGGGGGATGGGGTTAAGTTGGCACATATAAAATCAACATGTTGCAGCCAAGAAGCGGTTTCAACCCCATCCCCACCCTAACCCTCCCCTTGAAGGGGAGGGTTAGGGTGTCACGAATTATATGTTGATAATCAGCATGTTAAAAATTGCGCGCATAGATTTGCACGATAGCAAGAAGGGTTGTTTTATGCTGTTTTTTGCATTGACCTGGGTAGCCACTCCCCCATGAACAGTTTCTTAGCGCTCAACTTTAAAAATATATCAGGAGAATCCCATGAAAGTCATGATACGCAAGAATGCCGGCGGTGTGCTCACCGCTTATATCGCCAAGAAAGATTTGGAAGAAAACATCGTTGAAATGGAAAAACCCGAAATGTGGGGCGGCACGATCACGCTGGGCAACGGCTGGAAATTCGTGCTGCCGGATATGGCTGCGGACACGCGCCTGCCGCTCACGGTGGAAGCACGCAAGCTGGGAGAATGATGAGAGTGAGGAGTAAGGAGTGAAGAGTGAGGAGTTTGTATACCTCATTCCTCACTTCTCACTTTGCACCCACTAACTCCTCACCCCTAACTCCTCACTCCTCACTCAATATATGACAGACCCAATTGCACAAATACGCAACACGCTGGCCGCCGGCGACCTGATCCCTTACCTGGGCGCGGAGTTGTTGGCGCCGCAGCAAGGTGCGGCTGCGGCGCCGCTTACGCCGAGTGAATTGGCCGCGCGCTTGTCGGCAAGAGTTACGGTGCCGTTCAAGGTGCGCGCCAATATGACGGCGGCGGCGCAATATATCGAGAATTTCAGGCATCGCAAGACGCTGGTCGCGCTGATGCGCGAAATTTTCCAGATTGGGGTTTCCCCTGCGCCGCTACACCGCTATTTTGCCGCGCAACCCAGGCTGCCGCTGCTGGTGGACACCTGGTACGACGGCGCCGTGCAGGCGGCATTCTTTGAGCGTAGCGATTGGGGGCAGATACAGGGCGTCAGCCGCGCCGAGCACAGCGGCATCTGGGTCAAGCACTATCGCGCAGACGGCGCGGAATGCGGCGCGGAGGAGGCGGCAGGCTGGAACACGCTGATCTATAAACCGTTAGGCTCGATTTCCCCGGCGGCCAATTTTATCGTGTCCGATTCCGATTTTGTCGAAGTGTTGACCGAAATCGACATTCAGACGCCGATACCTCCACGTGTGCAGGAACTGCGCAGCGGCAAACGCTTCCTGTTCCTCGGCTGCCGCTTCCGCAACCAATTGGAACGCGCCTACGCGCGCCAGATCATGAAGCGCTCCAGCCCCGGCCCGCACTGGGCGGTGCTGTCGGGTGAATTGAGCAAGAACGAAATGAAATTCCTGGCGGAACAAAACATTGTCCGCCTCGACATGCACCCCGACGCATTTTTGGATGCGTTGAGCCGTGCTCTATGAGGCCACCTGATGGAAAAACCGATTGAGATTGATAGCGCTACGGTCGAGGATATACCGGCGATGGTCGGATTGCTCGGCGAACTGTTCAGCATAGAACGCGACTTTGTGCCGGATGCCGCCAAGCAGGAACGCGGTCTGCGCCTGATTCTGGACAACCCCGCCCACGGGCGGATTTTCGTGATGCGGGTGGCGGGGCAGGCGGTTGCCATGGCCAGCCTGTTGTTCACCGTCAGCACCGCCGAGGGGGGGCTGGCCGCCACGCTGGAAGACGTGATCGTCGCCGCACCCTACCGCCGTCTCAAGATCGGGCGGCGTTTGCTGCGTCATGCGCGGCAATGGGCGCGGGAGCAGGGCGTGATCCGCCTCACCCTGCTGGCCGACGGCGGCAACAGCGCGGCGCTGAGCTTTTACGAGTCAGAAGGTTACGTTCGTTCGGACGCGATGGTGGTTTATCGTTATCACTTGGAAAAATCCGGCGCAACGAAGCCGTAGGAGCGGCCTCCCGGTCGCGAATTTTTAAGGAGCGTAAGGAGAAATGGCCAAGATATTATTGGTTGAAGATAACGAGGTGAACCGCGACATGCTGTCGCGGCGCCTGGAGCGTAAGAAATTTCAAGTGGTGTTCGCCGTGGATGGCGCGGAAAGCATAGCCCAGACCGTCTCGGAAATGCCGGACCTGATCTTGATGGATATGAATCTTCCCATCATGGACGGTTGGGAAGCCACCCGGAAAATTAAAGCGCTTCCCCAGGCGGCGCACATTCCGATTATAGGGCTGACGGCCCACGCCATGTCGGGCGACCGGGAAAAATGCATCGCCGCCGGTTGCAACGACTACGACACCAAGCCCGTCGATTTCGTCCGTTTATTGGGAAAAATCGAGGTGTTGCTGGGGGGAAAGGCTTAGCTTCGGACTACCTGACTGGCTAAATATACTTTGCGCGGCCACGATTTGCGCATTTATCCATCGTCTCGCGGGCGCGGCTTCCGCGTTGCAAATTGCTTGTGTGGAACAGCCACACGGCGCAATTTGCGCAGCAATCGCATCCCGC
>JBAYVP010000301.1:0-6606 GCA_041674485.1 Sulfuricellaceae bacterium | reverse complement strand
TCCACCGAATCGGCGTAGAAAGGTGGATGCGCTACGCTTATCCACCCTACGACTTGCCCGAGATTCATGAATGCTAGGCATCATTGATTTTCATCATGAATTTCCGAGAACAAATTTACCCTGGGCTAGCCGGAAAAATATGCTTTGGCAAGCGGTCAATCAAGGCTCCCGATTAAAAGTATAAATCGTTTACACTGTTTTTCAACCCTCCTGCACGAATTTTCCCGTTAAAACAGGAATTTTCACGGAGTTGTCACTTTGTTGTAACCGCGATGTAACCATTTTCGCTTAATGTTTTCTCATTCAATAACGAAGGAGAAAACTATGTTGAGCGAACAGTTGCCGCTGGCGCAACGGATACAATCCAAGTTGTCGCTGAGTCTGGCGCATACGCAGGAAGAGGTGCGCGAAGCGCAGCGCTTGCGTTACAGGGTTTTTGTCGAAGAAATGGGCGCCCGTCCCACCTGTCGCGAGCCGGGTATAGACAGCGATATGTACGATCCCTATTGCGACCATTTGCTGGTGCGCGACAGCGATAGCTTCGAGGTGGTCGGCACTTACCGCATGTTGACGACGGCGCGCGCCCGGGATATCGGCGGTTTTTATTCCGAAAACGAATTCGATCTGACCCGCCTGACCTATGTGAAGGAGCGCATGGTCGAGGTCGGGCGTTCCTGCGTACACCCGGATTTTCGCAACGGCGCGGTGATCGCCATGCTGTGGGACGGGTTGGCTAAATATATGCAGACGCACCGCGCCGAATATCTGATGGGGTGCGCCAGCATCAGCATTTCCGATGGCGGCCATGTCGCCGCCAGCCTTTACCATCGCCTCAAGGCCGATCACATGAGCCCCATCGAGTGGCGCGTGTTCCCGCGCTGCCCCTTGCCGCTGGAGCATCTCGAACACCAACTTGACGCTCCGACGCCTCCCCTGATCAAGGGCTACTTGCGCGCGGGCGCCCACATTTGCGGCGATCCCGCTTGGGACCCCGATTTCAATACAGCCGACTTGTTGATCCTGTTGCCGATGGCAAAAATCAGCCCGCGTTATGCCAGGCATTTCATCGGGGCGGGGAAATGATGTTCCATCAGAGGACAGAAGACAGAGGGCAGAGGGCAGAGGACAGAAGACAGAGGACAGAAGACAGAGGGCAGCCTTTTTCATGAAACCTCCGTGCCTCCGTGCCTGAAGCGTCTCTGCGGTAAACCTTTTTTAGCAGCGGCTTGGCCGACTCAGGATAGTTACGCATGAAAAACATTCCTCTGATTTTACAGCGCCGCCCGGCTTCCCGGGCGTGCCTGCGTATCGCCGTGGTGACCGAAACCTGGCCGCCGGAAATCAATGGCGTCGCCCTGACTATGCAGCACATGGTGCAGGGGCTGTTGTCGCGCAATCATCGGGTGCAATTGATCCGTCCGCGCCAGAAAACGGAGGGCGACTTTTCGCCGGTGGAGGGGATGGAAACCCTGCTGCTGCCCGGTTTTTCGATTCCGCGCTACGAGGAATTGCGTTTCGGCTTCCCGGCGTATTTCGCGCTGAAACATGCCTGGCAGGCGAATCCTCCCGATCTGGTGCATATCGCCACCGAAGGTCCGCTCGGCTGGGCGGCGCTGAACGCTGCGTTGAAACTCGATCTCCCGGTCACCACCGATTTCCATACCAATTTCGATACGTACAGCGAACATTACGGCATAAGCTGGCTGCGCGGGACGATAAGCTGGTATTTGCGCCGGTTTCACAACCGGGCGTTGCATACCTTCGTGCCGAACGAAAGCTTGCGCCGCGCAATGGAAGCGCAACGCTACCGCAATCTGGCGGTGATCGGGCGCGGCATCGACACCGTGCTGTTCCATCCGCACCGCCGCAGCCGCGAGTTGCGCCACAGTTGGGGGGCGAGCGATAACGAGCTGGTGGCGATTTACGTCGGGCGCATGGCGCCGGAAAAGAACCTCGACGTTGTGGCGGAAGGCTTCAAGGCGATACGCGCTCATCACCACCTGAACGCCCGCATGGTGTGGGTGGGCGACGGTCCGGCGCGGGCGGAGCTGGAAGCGCAAAATCCCGATCATATTTTCGCCGGCATGAAAACCGGGGAGGAATTGGCCGCGCATTACGCTTCCGCCGACATATTTTTGTTCCCCAGCCTTTCCGAAACTTTCGGCAATGTGACGCTGGAAGCCATGGCCAGCGGCTTGGCGGTGGTCGCCTACGATTATGCCGCAGCAGCCGAATATATTCTGCATGGGCACAACGGTTTAACGGCGCCATTTAACAGCCGGCGGGAATTCTGCGATTTAGCCGCCCGCCTGGCGCTTGAACCGGAACTGCCGGGGGTGTTGGGCAAGAATGCCCGCTACGCTATGGAAAACATGAGTTGGGAAGCGGTATGCAATAAATTCGAGCATTTTCTGCTGAAAGCCGTGCAGCGAGGAGATCAAGATGTCAGGGAGAGCCGCCTATTATTTGTGCCGGATTGACCGGTGGGATCGTATCTGGTGCCTGCGCTTTAATCAGGCCGGCCGGCGCGCCTGGATAAGAGCTTTGTTCGGCGCGGCAAGCCGCCTCGGCGACGGGGTGTTCTGGTACGGCCTGATGCTGGCGTTATTGGCGATTGAGGGTTGGCGGGCCGTCGTTCCGGTAGCGCACATGCTCGCGGTCGGGGGGGTGAGTCTGGCGGTGTACAAGTGGCTCAAGGAGAAAACCTTGCGCCCGCGGCCATTCGAATTGAACCGGGAAATCACGCTCGGCGCCGCACCGCTGGACCAGTTCAGCTTCCCCTCCGGGCATACTCTGCATGCCTTTGCCTTCAGTATCGTGCTGCTTGCCTATTACCCCATGCTTGCCTGGCTGGTGGCGCCGTTTACGCTGTTGGTGGCCGCCTCGCGCTTGGTGCTGGGGCTGCACTACCCCAGCGATGTGCTGGCGGGCGCCGTGATCGGCGCGAGTATCGCCAGCGCTTCGTTCAGGTTTTGATGGCGTAGGGTGTAGGCGCTACGCCTACGCGACCGGCTCAAGGATATTCCCTCGTGGGTATAAAAACGCGCCCGCCTTACTTGGCGGTGATTGGCGCGAGTATCGCCGACGCTTCGTTCGGATTGTGAAGAAACAGGTGATGGGGTAGCGGCATCCGTTCCAGCAGATGGCCGAGGCTTGAATTTTGGATGATCTTCCACGCATCGCTTTCCCATTCCGGTTCGGCTTGCAGAACAGGCATGGCGCCATTGATAATCCCGTTGATCTGGCCGAAGTGGGCTGCGGTTTGCCCGATATAATAATTGAAGTGGCGTTCGACGCGCCGGTCGATGGCTCTAAATAGCCGGTACAGGGCTTGCGGCAGATGGCTGCGCCGCAACAGGCGGTCGGCCAGGGCAAGGTGCTTCAACGCGCGTTGCGCTTGTTCGATGGAGCATGGCGCCAGTTTCATGGCGCAGGCAGTGAGAATTTGGCGGTTTTCGTCGAGCAGGCGCGCCGCGCCGTTGAATAAATGCGGACGGATATGGCTGTCCATGGCCCATTCAGCCATGATATGGGTCAGCAGCGGATGATCAAGCCACAGCGCTTGATGCGCCGGGACGAAATGGTTATGGGCGACCACGTCGGCCAGCAAATGGCTGGCGTAACCCAGCGCCACGGCCCTTTCCTCGTCGCATCCGGCGCCGTCCAGCAAGCGTTCGCAGGTTTGCCAGCCATGCGTGTGGCGAAAAACCGCTCCGCCAACCAGGGACAAATCGGGCAGGCAGGCGCCAGCCATGACCAGTTGGGGAAAGCGCCTGGCGGCGCGGCGGAAATCGCCATCGATCAGCGGGATGGCCCAGATCAACAATTGGGAAAAATATAGATGGGTTTCCAGCCCCCACGCGCACGCACTGCCGCTATGCAAAACCAGGGGCAAAATCCAGATGAACGCCATGCGCTTTTTCATGCCGACAAGATGCGCCGAGAACATGAAAAATGCGTTACAACCTTATAATTATATTATTACAAAACCCATTGCAAAGGACATCATGGAAAGCCCGCATAAAGGCAAAACCGGATTGAGGCGGTTGTGGAACGCCCTGCATTATTCCCTGGCCGGCTTCAAGGCGGCCTATCAGAACGAGGATGCTTTCCGCCAGGAGGTCATGCTGGCGCTGGTGCTGATCCCGGTGGCGCTGTTTCTGCCGGCGAGCGCCATAGGCCGGGCGCTGATGGTAGCCTGCGTGCTGTTGGTGATGATTGTCGAATTGTTGAATTCGGCTGTGGAAGCCACGGTTGATCGCATCTCCCTGGAAAACCACCGCCTCGCCAAGCGCGCCAAGGACATCGGCAGCGCGGCGGTATTGCTCAGCCTGATCAACCTGGTGGCGGTGTGGGGGCTGGTGCTGCTGTCGTGAAAGCCACGCGCCTGCCGCTAAATTCATCTTGTAATACGCGCTGCCAGCCGGTATTATTAAACTATGAATACCTTAACCATCAAAATCCCTCCCCAGCTTGAGGCGGAGATTCTTCAGGTCAGCGTCCAGGAACATCTGAGCAAATCGGAACTGGTGCGGCGGGCGCTGGATTTTTACCTGCGGCAGCGCAAATCGGTCACGCCCTTTGTCTCCGCACTGGATCAGGCCGGTGATCTGGTCGGCTGTTTTTCGGGCGGACCCGCCGACTTGTCTTCCAACCCCGAACATTTGGCTTCGTTCGGGCACGTTTGAAACGTGCATTTGATTCTGGACACCGGCCCTTGGGTCGCCCTGCATTGCCGGGACGACAAACACCATGAGTGGGCCGTGGCGCAATTCGCTCAATTCGCCGGGCCGTTTCTCACTTGTGAAGCCGTGGTCGCCGAAACCTGTTTTTTGCTTGCCCGCGCCAAATTCGACCCGGCCAAGGCGCTGGCCTTGATCGAACGGGGCGTGGTGCGGCTGGCCATGTCGCTGGGCGATGAAGTTCCTGCTGTGCGCGCCTTGTTCCAGCGTTATGACAATGTTCCCGCTTCGTTGGCCGATGCCTGCCTGATCCGGCTCGCGGAGCTGAACGAGCCATGCCGGGTGCTGACATTGGACAGCGATTTTCACATCTACCGCCGACACGGCAGAAAAGTCATTTCTCTGGTAACACCATTGGCGTAAACCGGAGCACGATGCTTTCACACAACTAAGCGGATTTCATCGGCAGGATAATTTCGACACACAGTCCGCCGCCGGGGCGGTTGGCGGCGCGCACCGTTCCGCCATGGGAGGCCACGATGCGTTGTGCGATAGCCAGCCCCAGGCCGTGGCCCGCGCCGCTTTTGGCGCCGGCGCCGCGAAAGAACGGCTTGAAGATTTTATCCAGTTCGTCCACGGGAACGCCCGGTCCGTTGTCGAGCACTGCAATTCTTAGCCCGCCGTCGATGCACCCTGCTTCCAACGTCACCTTGCCGCCCGCCGGGGTGTAGAGGACTGCGTTGCGCACCAGGTTTTCTATGGCGCGGTGCAATAGCTCCGGCCTGCCGCGCAATATCAGGGGGGCAGTTTGCGCCGTTTCGACGCGGCAGCCTTGTGCTTCGGCCTCGAAATTGGCATCTTCGACGATGTCGGCGATCAAGTCGGCCAGATCGATTTCTTCTTCCTTAGTCGCACCGACGCCGGCATTGAGCCGGGAAAGCGTGAGCAACTCGCCGACCAGCTTGTCGATGCGTTCGGCTTCCAGTTGGATGCGCGCCAGCGAGGCGTCGAATTTTTCCGGCTGCTGATGCGCCAGGCCGATGGCGGCTTGCAGCCGGGCGAGCGGTGTGCGCATCTCGTGGGAAACGTCGTGCAGCAAGCGGCGCTGGCCTTCCATGAGATTGCGCAGTTGGCCGGCCATGCGGTCGAAATCGCGCCCCAGATCGGCCAGTTCGTCGCGCCGCCCGTCCATTGCCCTGCCGGGGCTGACTTGGAGGTCGCCGGCGGCAGCGGCTTCGAATGCGCTACGCAAATTACGGATGGGTTTGGCTACATACCAAGCCAGCACGCCGGCGGAAAGCAGGCTGGTGAGCATCGCTACGATCAGGGGTTCGATCGGGAGATGGTATTTTCCCGGCGGAGGACGGTCGCCGTGCGGCGGCGGTCCATGCATTTCCGGGGGGCGGGCTTCGAACAGCAGATAGGAGCGCCCGTCGGCGGCGTGCGCGATGCGTGCGCCGTAAGCGGTTTCTTTGCCCTTGTCTGCACGGCGGATTTGTGCGATTTGAGCCGGTGCGATTGCGCGTCCGAGAATTTCGCGGTCTTGCCCGTCCAGCGCGTAGATTCCGCCGCGCGGATCGTTGCGCAGCAGTTCGCGCAATCCATCTATGCCGCCATAGCGGAGCACCGCTGCGGCGGCATTGAGCGCCATGCCGCCAGGCGGTCCGCCGCGCCTGTGCCCGTTTTCGTCGCGATGTTCCAGCCAGAAGCTGGCGGTGACTATGAGAATCGCGGCCAATTGGGTAATCCAGAAGAAAAAGAAGAATTTCCAGAATAAGCGACCCAAACGGCTACTCCTTGATTAGGGATGCCCCACATATTCTCACTCCTGGTTTGCCCGGCCCCGCTCAGGATACCTTGTCGTGACAGTGTTGAGAAAGAACGATAATCTAAGGGGATAGAACTGTCATAAATGCCTTCTAAC
>JBAYVP010000300.1:0-6617 GCA_041674485.1 Sulfuricellaceae bacterium | reverse complement strand
TTGACTCATGGCGGCAACCCATAAAGACAAAACCTTTTTCACCGCAGAGGACGCGGAGGACGCAGAGGAAACCCCTCATGCTTTTCCTCCGCGTCCTCTGCGGTGAATCGGTTTTTTCCGTGCCGAGAACAAATTTACCCTGATAAAGAAGGACTCACCTATTGCATTTTTTCCGAAATTCATGCCGGTGCGTTGAATTAATCCACAGCCGCCAGGCTTGACAAAAACGGATGGATGCTATCGCAATGAAATCATTGTAAATTTGTAAGTAATTGAATAATATATAAAAAAATCATGGCGGTTTTTTGAGCAGCGCCAGGAAACCCCTTGCCGGGATTCAAAAATGTGTGGATTTATACAAGTTATGCACAGCCTTATCAACAGATATTGTGGGCAACTCCAAAACCACCAAGTGCAACACATGGTTAGAACGAGTTTCAGACGGACTTGTTAACAAAGCGCCGTAACTTTAAATTGTGAAAGTTTTTGGATTCCGTTGGTGCGCCCCCCGTTTTTTTGAAATCCCGGTGCGATCCATACCCGGTAGTCAAGCCGGGAATCCAGCTTTAAGCTTTCCTTAAGGCTCGCCGGATATACTCCAGTAGCGACATGCGCTGGATGCGCTTCGTTCCTTGGCGTATCCGGCGCTTCGGAGAGTTTGTGGATAGCCGACATTGATCGTGCGGCAAGCATTAATATTTTACTGGAGTAGGCCATGAAAAAATTGTCCGGTTCGCTAACCATTTTGGGTGCGCTATGCGCCTTCGGTTCACCGTTGGCTTATGCTGCGCCTGACTGGAGCGGAGTTCCCAAGCGGGAGATACAGGTTTTTCACCCCGGCGTGGCGACACAGGAGTGGATTATGACGAAATCCACTCACCGTGGCGCCAATGGCCTCAACCAGGGCAAAACCTGCGTTGGCTGCCACGAAGAGAAGAGCGGCCTTGACCTCGACATGGGGCGGCTGGCCGGCAAACCGCTCGAACCGGTGGGTGCGCCGAAGACGATGCGCTTTCCGGTTTCCGTGCAGGCTGCGTATGACGCTGAGAATCTTTACCTGCGTTTGACCTTCAAGGCGCCGGCAGATGCCGCCGCCGACGCGCCCAGGGAGGAGCCATCGTCGCTGCACAACGTCAAGGCCGCCATTATGTTGGCCAGCCCCCGGATTGACCAGGCCGCGCAGCAGGGATGCTGGCTGACCTGCCACAATGACGTTCGCTCGATGCCGGGCGCGGATCCGAAAAAGAAAAAATACGTTGCGCATGGCGAACTCGCCGGCGGTGTTTACTACGACTATATCCAGTGGAAAAGCGGCGAAGCGGGAAAGGGCGCCGTTCAGGTCGATGGTTATGTCGCTGCCGAGCGCATCAACAAGGGGGGCAAGGCGCTGGCCAAGGCGGATGGCGAGCTTAAGGATAGCGCCTATGTCGTCACCTTTACGCGCAAGCTGGCCGGCAGCGACGGCGATGGTGATCTCGCGATTGCCCCAGGCCAGGTTATCCCGTTTGGCGTGGCGATCCACGCCGACAAGACGGTGTGGCGTTTTCACCATGTATCGCTCGGTTACACGCTGGGAATCGGGACGCCTGCCGACATTGTGGCAAGCAAGCGCTAATTAAGCTGACCGGGTTGATCGTTCCTACGCTCCAGCGTGGAAACGCCATTCAGCCCGTAGGATGTGCCGAGGAACGAGGCGCATCGGTCGCGTATTGCCGCCGGGATGCGCGAACGATGCGCCTCCTGGCGTCGGCACATCCTACGAGCCGCATGTAATCAAATGATTGACAAGATGGGTTTTCTATCCTGTTCATCCTGTCTAAACATCTGTTGGCTTCCGGCTTAGGTTTAAGATTCCCTTAAGAATCGCCGGGTATGATACCTACATCTCTCACAGAAAGGACTCCATTATGAACAAACTGTTGATCTCTGCCGCGCTGGCTTTATCCCTGCCGCTTTGCGCGGGCGCCCATCCTATTCAGGACAGTTACCGTGCAGCCGCCAAACAGGAAAATCCGGCTTTCAAAGATTTTTCCGCGCAACGCGGGCAGGCGTTCTACAACGCCAAGACCGGCGAGGCGGCTTGCGCCACCTGCCATGGCGATACGCCCAAATCGCAAGGCAAGCACGCCAAGACCGGCAAGGAAATTTTGCCGCTGGCGCCGTCGGTCAACCCGGAGCGTTTCAGCGACGCCGCCAAGGTGGAAAAGTGGTTCAAGCGCAATTGCAACGATGTCCTGAGCCGCGCCTGTAGCGCGCAGGAAAAGGGCGATTTCATGGCTTACGTGCTGTCCGTTAAATAAGGGGAAACGACCATGAAGACAGCTATCGTCGTTGCGCTCGCATTCGCGCTATCTTCCCCGTTCGCCATGGCTGACGATCATGGCGACCATGGCGGCAAATATGGCGGTGAGAATCGCGGCAAACCCGTGTTGCCCGCGCAAACCAACGCCAAGTGGCAGCAGGAATGCGGGAGCTGCCATATGGCGTTCGCCCCCGGCCTGTTGCCCGCCGAATCCTGGCGCAAGCTCATGTCCGGGCTGGACAAGCATTTCGGCGCGGACGCTACGCTGACCGCACAGGAAAACAAGGAAATCACGGACTTTCTGGTGAAACACGCCTCCAACCGCTGGAGCGCCGCTTCCGCCCCGACGCGGATCACCGAAAGCGCGTGGTTTCAGCGCAAGCACGACGGTCACGAGATTTCGCCCGCCGTATGGAAACGCGCCGCCGTGAAAAGCCGCGCCAACTGTCTGGCCTGCCATCCCGACGCGAACCAGGGCGATTTCAATGAACATCGGATAAGCATCCCGAAATGAGCGGTAAAACAGAAATAAGTAATAAAGCAGGTCCCGCCACGCAGCGCATTCTCGTCTGGGATATACCCACCCGTCTGTTCCACTGGCTCTTCGCCGCAAGTTTCGCTGCGGCCTGGCTCACCAGCGAATCCGACGAGTGGTTGTCCGTTCATGCCTTTTTCGGCTACCTGATGCTTGGCCTGATCGGCTTTCGCCTGATATGGGGCATCGCGGGCGGGCATTACGCGCGCTTCGCGTCGTTCCTGTACACGCCCATGGCGGGGCTGGCCTATCTGCGCCAGGCGCTGACCGGCGGCGGCGCGCGCCATCTCGGCCACAACCCGGCGGGCAGCCAGGCGGTTTACCTGCTGCTGGCCTTGGGGCTGGCGGTCTGCATCAGCGGAATATTCGTGCAGGGCGCGGAAGAACAGCACGGGATGGTCGCTGGATGGCTGGGATATGGGCTGGGCAAATTTATCAAGGAAAGCCACGAAGTCGGCGCCACGCTGATGTTGCTGCTGGTGGTCGGCCACTGGCTGGGGGTGGCGCTGGAAAGTTGGCTGCACCGGGAAAACCTGGTAGGCGCGATGATAACCGGCATGAAACAGGCGCAGTCGGGCGAACCCGTTTCCAAGCCCTATCGGTTGGTCGGCGCGCTGCTGTTGCTGGGAGTGCTCGCATTCGGCGTCTGGTGGTTTTTCTATGCGCTGCACCAGCCGCTTGAAAAGCACATAGGCTATGCGGGCGACAGTCGCGGGCAGCACCTCGCCTTCGTCGGCCCGAAATTAGCCGACAATGCAACATGGCGCGAGGAATGCGGCAGTTGCCATCTGGCATTCCACCCCAGCCTGTTGCCGGCGCGTTCCTGGAAAAAAACCATGGCGGAACAAGATAAGCATTTCGGCGCCGACCTCGCGCTTGATGCACCCACCCGCGATGCGCTGCTGGCTTTTGCCGTGGCCAACGCCGCCGAGCGCCACGCCACCGAGGCCGCGTTCAAGATCGAACGCTCCGTCAAGCCGGACAGCACACCGCAGCGCATCACCGAGACGCCCTACTGGATCAGGAAACATAAAGACATTGCCGCCGCAGACTGGCGTCTGCCGCTGGTGAAAAACAAGGCCAATTGCGCCGCCTGCCATCAGGATGCCGAAACCGGAACCTTCGAAGACGCCGCGATGCGCATTCCGCGCGATCAGGCGTTAAGCAAGCCTTAAGGCGGCGAGAGGATAATGCCTTCCATGCAGTCCATTTTTCGCCATACCCATTCATAGCTTATTACTTCGAAAAGGAGATTACCATGCGCAACCCATCCTCTTTTGCCGCTATCCTCCTCAGCGCATTGCCGCTGCTTGGCATGGCATCCGGCGCTGTCGCCGCCAACGCCGATTCCGGCAGGACCGCCTATGCCAATAGTTGCGCGAGTTGCCACGGCACACCCAGTTCGCCATGGGGCATGAGCACACAATCCTTGCAAAGCGCGATTCAAAGCAACCGGGGCGGCATGGGGCGGCTTTCCACCTTGAGCGCCACCGACTTGCAAGACATCGTGACTTACCTCGCCAACCCAAGCGCCACGACAGTTGCGACAAACAACACCACACCGACGACCACGCCTTCCATCCCGGCGCCGCCCACTTCGACCCCGACAAACAGCGATTCGGACCGGATATTCGACTGGGCAGAATCGAGCAATCCCCAGTTGTTCAATACGCACAGCCAGTCCCAAACTCTGGATGACTATTACCTGCGCTATTATCCCGACACCGGCGTTTACCTCGCCACCCAAAACGGCCAATTGTATTTCTACAACACCCGCCGTCCCCAGGAAGGCGTGCTTCCGCTGGGACCGCTGTCCGGCTGGCTGAACCGGCTCACGCCGGCGACCACCACCCCGACGCGTCCAACCAACGGCGACGACGATGGTCGCGAGGGAGGAGAAAATGATCGTGACCGCGATGACAATGATGGACATAATGGCCGCGATAACGACGACTGAAATAAAGCCAGGCGCTGATTCGCAAGATGCTTGATCCAAGTCGAACCGCAGAGGCGCTTCAGGCACGGAGGAATCACAAAACCTCTGCGATTCAACCGGTTTTTTTGGTTAACCTAAGCCGGACAAACCGGAACCAAACAGACGTTTGAGAGAGGATTTACAGGATGAACAGGATAGAAAACCCATCCTGTAAATCTTGTTCATCCTGTCATTGTTTTTTTGCGGAAAGCCGGGTGGGCGCGTTTTTTGTGCCCACGCGGTCAGAGGTGAATGTTTCCCACCGAATGAATAGGGGGCAGACCACGGTTTTCTGGCAAAAAAGACCGTCAAACCGTGGTCTGCCCCCTGTTGAAGGAAAAAGGATAGGAAATTCAACCGCACTTCGCCAAGTATCCATAACGGCGGCGCGCCCGTCAACCCCGACTTTTATCGCCGAATTCCCATAAAAAACCCGAATTTCGTCTTCCCTGCCACACGAAAATGCAAGAATTTTCCGCATCAACGCCGAAAAACAGTCGCTCTCCAAGTCGAGCGCGCAGGCACACCCGTGGCGAGGTAAAAATCACTCGTCACCAGGCGACACGTTGATCGAATTCGAACTCGGGTTCGGGCTGGGCTGACGAATCCCATTGAGTGTAACAACGCGCGATTTTTGGCATTGTATTGTTGCACTTCAGGGAAAAGATTTTGGTGGCGTAGAATTTGGGAGACTTACGCAGGACGAGACTGAGTAAATAGCTCTCGCCGCCCATACCCAGCGAACGCGGGTAATGACGCTCTATATCGCAGGTCTCCTGTTGAGAACGCTACCAAGATTTGCCATGTTTGGGTTGCTGCCAAAAGTCGCGCTATGAATTATCCGGGCTAAACCGCAGCGGGTAAAAATCGTCAGTTTGTTTTTTAAATCGTACTATCAATGCTTATACCTAGAAAGCTCAGTTGAACGGGCTGGAGTGTGCGGTTTTCCGGGTGCAGGGCATACCCGACGGCCTTACGGCCTGGGCACAAGAGGCACAACGACGCGCAATGGTCATTCCATTGCCTTCTCTTGTAGTTGCAATGCCGCCATGCGCCCGGAAAACCGTGCAATCCAGATCAAAGCGCTCTCAAGAAACAGCTTTTTTAGTCATATATATCAATGGCAAATATAACCACAATGGCGGAATGCAAGCCATTAAACGAGCGCCAAACAGCAGCCATGACCCCTGTTTCTTGCCAACGCCTTTCGGCCTGCGGACGAATATTTTACTCTCACCAAACGGGTACACGCGAAATTAGAGCCACCATGTTACACCTCCTGGCAAGCGGTCAACGGAGTTTTCTAGTACCACGTAACAACAATAGTTTCGGATATAAGGAGAGTCAGCTTAATCCGCGTATCCGAAGTTGTAAATTGCCGGTCAATCTTCCTCAATACAAAATAAATGATATTACATGGTACTAGGATTATTGGTGTCGCTGACCCATGCCGCGGGGGATAAGATAAAGTCGATGATCGCCAATGTTCGCAAGGGTCTTGAGCATGTCCGGGCAACTGCGCCTCAGTTGCCGAAACTCGAACGCTGGCGTGTGCTGGTGCGCTACATTATCGAGAAAATTTTGGCGTCGAAACCGAAAAATCCGTTGCCCAGAGGGGCGTTACTGGATTTTTTCAGGGCAGAAGCGGGGTAACAGAGGAATTTAGGATCAATGTACCGTTCCGGCACTGGTTCAGTTTGATTTTTTATGTAACGTTATGAAAATAATGTATTATATTTTATTTTATTGAAAAACTCAGAGTTGTTTCCACAACGAAGAGTAAACTATCAAAATTGCCCAAAATG
>JBAYVP010000299.1:0-6624 GCA_041674485.1 Sulfuricellaceae bacterium | reverse complement strand
CTTTGTGGCCGTGTTTACAGGGGATATGAATTTCGACGGGATTTGCTATTGATACAGCAAACCCCGTCAAAATAGCTTTCCCTTATACGCTACGGCTGCTTAAAACCGTGAAACTTTAGTTCTTTAGTCGCCGGCAGCGGGAATTCCTTACAGCGCTTTCCTCTCGTTGTTTTCCTCCGTCCCGGCGTCCGGGTAACGGGCACAGGCTTCATGCAGAAACGCCATCTGCCTGTGAAAATTCCGGCATCCACCGCACATCGCCAGGTGAAAACGCAATCCCAGCCGTTCCTTGAAAACGAGCGAACGATCCTGCTCTTGCGACATCAGTTCGGTTGCTTGTTTGCAGTTCAGCATGATGGTTTCTCCCCCATATCGAACCAGGTTTCTTCCAGGCACAGGCGCAAGCCCATGCGGGCGCGGTGCAGCACTACCCAGCAATTAGTCGGGGTGATTGCCATTTCCTGACAGATTTCCCCGGTATCGAAGCCGAGAAATTCGCGCATCATGAAAACCCGCGCCGTGTTTTCCGGCAAGTGGTTGAGGCAGGCTTCGAACACGACCCAGAAACGGGCGTTTTCCAACGTTTTAACGGGGTCGCCCCAGTCCGCCGGGCGCTCGTCTTTCTGCCAGTGTCCTTGCTCGTCGAACAGCGTATCGAATATTCCTCCCGGAGATTCATCGACGCCGCGCTCCAGCAGGGGGGCTCGGCTACGGCGGCGGATCAGGTCAACGATCTTGTGCTTGAGGATGGAAAACACCCAGGTCTTGAGCTGCGAGCGGTTGTCGAAACGCGGCGCGGCCTCCAGCGCCGCGAGCATGGCTTCCTGGACGGCGTCTTCCGCAGCCGCCCGATCACGCAGTTGCAGCACGGCAAAACGCAGCAGGTCGGCGCGAAAGCCGTCGAGTTGATCCGCTATGCTTGAAACTCCCGGGGCGGAAGACAGACTCATGACGACACGCCGTTCGTAGCGATGAAACGTGCCGTTTCCCGCACAAGATTATCGATCAGCGCCGTATCGACTTTCAGTTGCAAATCTTCCGGCGATCCCTTGCGCCCGGTCGGGGTGACATGAATGACATCGCCATCGTGTTCGATCCGCGCTTCGCCGCCGCAATGGCGGCAATATGTCCGGTCGCCGCTATGTTGGCCGCGCCGGACGACGATGGTGGGGCCGCACATCGGACATTCCTGCAACGGGATGCCGGCTTCGCTATGGCCGATAATATGATCGAACAGACCGGCACGTCCCATTCTGACGAAACGCTCACCCAGGGCATGGTCGAATTGCCGTCCCAGGTTTTCCTCAATGATGGCAAGCGCCTTTTCCACTGCCATGCCGCGCCGGTAGGGACGAGTGCTGGTCATGGCGTCGAAGGCGTCGCAAATGCCGACGACGCGGGCATCCAACGCAATGTCTTCGCCGCTAAGACGTTGCGGATAGCCATTTCCGTCCGGCGTTTCATGGTGCGACAGTACGGCGGAGCGCGCCAATCCGGCGAGTGGGTGGCCGGACAACAGTCGGTTGCCGACTTCCGGGTGGGTCTTGATTACCGCGTATTCCTCATCGGTCAGTCGATCCGGCTTATTGAGGATGGCGTCGGGCACGCCGACCTTGCCCAGATCGTGGAGGAATCCCCCCAACGTGATGCGCGCCACATCGGTGTCCGGCAGTCCGGCATCCTCGGTCAGCAACCGGCTGAACTGCGATACCCGCCAAAGATGACCGCCAGTGTAAGGGTCGCGCGCCTCGACCAGAGACGCCATAACGTAAAGACTTTTCAGCAG
The DNA here is from genome assembly GCA_041674485.1 of Sulfuricellaceae bacterium. GTDB lineage: Bacteria > Pseudomonadota > Gammaproteobacteria > Burkholderiales > Sulfuricellaceae > JAGXQV01. The sequence goes on along the minus strand of JBAYVP010000299.1, from coordinate 4,838 downwards.
GTCTTCGATGTGTCTCATCGGGTTCCCCTTTCGTTGGTTTGCAGGGTGGCCTCCAGAGTAAACTGGTAACTGTTTCCGCCTATCATTTCGAAGGTAGGGCGGTATAGACCCGGCTTATCGCCGGTGCGGAATTGAACCGCCAACAAGCCGGAATTGGGTTTGCCGCCGTTGGCCGCCGACGGAAATGCCGCACTGCGCAGCACCTCCCCGGAAAGAACCGGCTTGCCATCGGCGCCGACCGGACTGGTTGCCGATTGTCCTTTGGCGCCCTGCGGGGCAGCCCCTATGATTCCGCCGACTACTTTGTCAACGGCGGGATCCAGCATCTTGTCGCCGTTCACATCCTGTACCAGCAAGCCGCCGGTGTAGCGCGGAAAACGCTTGATATTGCGCGGCGCGATACCGACATGATCGAGCGGACTGCCGGCAGCGCCCCATAGAAGCAGGCCAAGAAGGTGGGGCATGGCCTGTCCCGGTACGGTTTTCTGAAAATCGGAGCCGACGCCCGGCGGAAGATGGAAGTTGGTCGGCGCAAGCCGTGCTGCGGGGGCTTCCGCCAACACCGTAATGACGCCCGCCCAGACTGATTTGACGGTTCCGTCTGTTGCGACGTGTTCAATCGTAACGGGGTATTCGCCCGGCTTGGGGTTCAAGAAGGTGCGTCCGCGCAGGTGGATAGCTTTGATGCCGGGAGCGTTGGCGTCATCTGTGCCTATATCTTTCGCCGCATGCACGAGTAGGGTGTTCGATTTTTCGTCATAAGCTATCGTGTATTGCCCGGCCAGTTTCACCCCGGCTTGCGGCCAGCCCTTGGTAAACACCATATTGGTGTCGGCGTCCGCTTTCACTGCCACCTGCCGGTTGCGTTCGAATGCGACCGGCAATTTCAGGCGCATGGATTCTCCGGCGCCCATCGACACCCCCGGCGCGGCGGGATGGGCATTCGCTACGAGTACGAAGACGTAATCGCCGGCTTGCCCGGATACGTTGCCGTCAAATGAAACCGGGGCAGGGGCAACGCCCAGCTTGAGCGGGGTGGATGGCGTCAGGCCGGCACATGCGCCCAGCGAGACAGCCAAGGCTGAAGTAACGAGGATATTCTTGAACATAAAGCCCTCCTGAAGTGAGTTGTGAGCGGTCTGGTGCTGGATGGTTTAGGCTTAGTCGCGCCAAGCACGGATTCCTTACAGAAAAATGAACTTCGCGCGGATTGGAGCGGCGCAAGGCATCCACTCGATTTTTGCTTGCTCCCTGCCACGCCGGAAAAATCGCATGAAATCATCGAATATCGTTTAGCCATCTCATGATCTTCATCATCATCTTGCGTCCTTTGCGCAGTGCCGGGTCGCACCAGCGGGAAGTCAGCGTTTCCGCATGTGGCGTATCATGGCGCAGGACGATGAAAGTCAGATCGTCACCGAACCGGGTTCCGCCGTTGAGGTCTATCAGCCTGCCCGTCAGGGCGGCGTGGAAGGTTTCTACATGATCCGTATCAATGCTGTTCAGAACGTCACAGAGCGCTAGGATCGTGTCGCGTTCTTTGGCGTGTGCCGTCATGATGTCGGTGAGGGCATCCGAATAGAGCAACAACCAATTTCCCGGCTGCAAGGTGACCATGCTCTGTTGAAAGCATATCCCCTGGATAATTCCTACCGGCAAAACGCGGTCTCCTGGTTTTTCCAAAGACTCCCAGTGACCATCGCGACAAATCAGCATGGGCGGATGTCCGGCATAGGCGTAAGTCCAACTGCTATCCCAGGAGTTGAAAGTTGCCGCTACCGCAGTCGCGAAATTTCCGGTTGCCGCCTGTTCCTGAATTATCCGATTCAATTCGCCGAGAATGACCCGGTTGTCCAGTTCCGTGGCCAGGCATTTCAACGGTTCCAACAGGGCTTGTGACAAAACGGCCGCCTTCCGTCCGTGCCCCATTGCGTCAACCAGAAGAAACTTGGAAAAAACGCCGTGACCGCATACCGTAATATGATAGATGTCGCCACCGGAAGCATCGTCCCCGTGGGGAATGGAGAGCACACATCCCGCCATTCCGGGAATGCGAAAGGATTGTTTGACGAAGCTGTTACCGCCCCATAGAACGTTGCAAAACCATTCCATGATTGTGTTGTTTGGTTGTGATAACCGGATCATTTCTGGTGTTTCTTGTCGGTTCGAGGAATCTGGATCACTCATTGGAATATCCGTTTGTATCTGGGCGCGTTGCCGGGTTGACACCCGTTGATAAATAACCATATTTTATTCAGTGTCACAGCTATAAGCCCTTTATAGGCAAGGATTGCTCCTTGATGCACACTGTCAAACATGGGAGGCTAGCGCAAATTTCTTGACCGCTTCGAACGACAAGTGGTCGCCCTCGTCTTTTCCATAGTAGGAAACACGGATAATGCCGGATGCATCCACCAGAAAATCGGCGGGCATCGTGGTCATGCTACCGTTGATCTTTTGCGGCAAATAGCCTTTGGCAAACATGGCGTACAGCAGGGTGGGCAGGCGAAAAATCATGCCTTTGAGCACGCCGGCTGCCGAGTGCTCGATGCCATAGCGGGTGTAATACACCCCTTGCGCATCGGCCAGCACCGGGAAAGGCGCATGGTGCCGAGTGGCATGTTCCCGCAGGTTGTCCGGCGCGGAATCGAAAATCGCGACTATCGTGAATTTGTCACCCAATTCTTCGAAGCGCTTCACCAGTTCATGCATCCGCAGATTGCAGAACGGACACGATGCGAAGCGGAAAAAGGACAGCATAAATGGCCGGCCATTCAGACTGGACAGGTCGAAGACTGCGCCGTCGAGCGCTTCCAGCCGAATGTTGCTGACCTTGTCGCCTGCATTTTTCTTCATGAACTTTCTCCTGTTTGAGGGAGAAGCGTTGATTCCGGTCATCGCAAATTCAGCGCCTCCCGTAGACCGTTACGTCAGGCAAATACGCCCTGATCTTCAACCTTGAAAGTGCGCAGAACATGGTGAAAGCCCGGTTGTTGGCAGCCGCATCAAAAATTCCCCAATCACTCCAGCCCGTTCAATTCGAGCCCCCCAGTGCTTCAAAAATCGCTCTCGATGCGCATGGCCCTGGCGAAGCGGTTGAAACCTGCAAACAACTCCACGACGCCCAGCGCTTCCACAATTTCCGCATCGGTATATCCAAAAGGCAACAATCTGTCGACATCGCTGTCTCCGATGTCGTGGTGGCGCTGGTTCGCCTTGCGGGCAAAATTAACCATCTCTATTTCCCTCTCGTTCAGATGCCCATCCAGATTGCCGCCTATCATATTATTCAGTTGGCTGTTTCCAACACCCATGCTTTTCAAGGCTGCGGAATGCGCCGCAGTACAATATGTGCAACCGTTATCGTGCGACACAAGCAACGCCATTACCTCCTTGTGAAGGCGAGTCAGGTTCCCATTCATCAGGATGGATTTGACCTTGTTCCAATTAGCCCCAAGCAGGGGCGGATATTTGGCATAGGCTTGAAAAAGATTCGGGACACAGCCGAATGCGCGACCGATTTCATTGAATATCGCCATGGTCGAGTCAGTCTGGGTAAGGGGGGGGGTGGGTCATTTTCAATTTCTCCATAATTCACGTTTTACAAGAACACCCGAAACATTTATGTACCATTCGTTCCAAAAACAGCCCAAAAAATCGATGGGCTACGCACCTATCAGTTGGGCGCTATAGCCCGCTGCTTGGATGGCGCCCAACAACTCGATGGGACGGGACTTGTCTGGATCGAAAGCCACCACCAGCAAGTGATCCTTGCCGGAATTGAAACGTGGCGCGATCACGCCATCAAGGTCGCGCATCTGGGCTTCAAGCGCACTGCGCGCTTCGCTATCCAAGTTCTCGGAAACATGGATCATGACATCGCTGATATTCATTTTCTGCTCCTTCCATTAAATGGGGCTTGCCCCGGTGCGCACACGGCCAATATGGACCATATGTTCCACAATAAAACAAAAAACTTAGCTTAGCGCCTTGAGCACCACCTCAATAATGCCTTTCAGCGTCAGCGCATCCGCGCCGGCCTTGGCCTGCACCTTCAGGCCACTCATGCTGCTGACCAGATAGTTCGCCAAGGTGCGGGCATCGCGTTCGGGGGAAATGTCGCCTTCACGCTGTGCCCTTTCCACGGCGCTCTGTAAGGCGCCACGAAAGCGCTCAACACTTTTCGCCACATCCTGAGCGATTTCCGGCGTGCCTTGGGCGAACTCGCTGGCTGCATTCATTACCAGGCAACCGCGCGGCGTACAGGGAGCGGCAACATCATCCAGCACGGAATGGAGGAATCCCTCAATAAAACGCCATCCGCTCGGCGCTGCCGCCAGTTCCCGGTAAAGCAGTCCAACAAGCTGATCGGCATAACGGGCAATGCAATGCTGGTACAACTGCTGCTTGCCGCCGAATGCCTGATAAAGGCTGCTCTTCGACAGGTTCATGGCAACCAGCAGATCTTGCATGGAGGTATGCTCATACCCTTTCGCCCAGAAAACCTGCATTGCCGCCTCCAGAACGGTATCCGGGTCGAATTCGAGCGGGCGTCCAACATTCGCAATCATGATGCCGTTTAATATAGACCGATCAGTTCATAATGTCAAGCAACAACAGGAGACAGACCACGATTTGTCAGCCATGCCGATCAAAAAACCGTGGTCTGTCCCCTATTGTCGTTTTGTCGTTGTCTTCGTCGCTTGCAACTCCCGCACGGTAAATTTGTTCTCAGAAAAAATGTAGGGTGGATAAGCGTGAGCCGCATCCACCTTTCTTGCGCTGGCACGGTGGATGCGCTACGCTTATCCACCCTACGACTGCGACTTTCATAATTG
>JBAYVP010000298.1:0-6639 GCA_041674485.1 Sulfuricellaceae bacterium | reverse complement strand
TGCTCTAATGCAATAACAAACGACAACAAATTGTCGCTTGTGAAGTTGCGATTTTCAAGTGAAGGTCGCAATTTCTGATAAGAATTTTTCACGCTTTAGACGCGAAGCCGCGAAGAAGTGGGGGCGAGTAAGAGTGGGCGGTCTCATTCCCAACGTGCAAAATAAAGATACTGGTTCGGTTCTCTTCGCGCCTTCGCGTCTAAAGCGTGAGTCGGTTTGGCTGTTCGCCAAAAGCGAACCTCACATTGATCTGAGTTGAAAACGCTGTATGTGTACTATCCGTCAATTCGAGAGTGGAAAATACGCACAAGTGAAAATGTGATTTTGAGCTGCATGAGGTTGCTATTCGTCCTAATCTACGAAGAATTGGAGCAACAACAGTACGCACAAGCTATACCTTGCCTCGCCACAATTTACCGATTTATCCATCGCCTCGCGGGCGCGCTGCTGCGTTGCAAATTGCTTGTGTGGTACGGCCACACGGCGCAATTTGCGCAGCAATCGCATCCCGCGAGACGCGGCTAAATCGGTAAATTGTGGCGAGGCAAGGTATATCACATCATGCTCTCGGCTGCATGAGAAGTTTATTCTTAAACTACCATTATTTCTGCTCATGGTTGGTAACCACCTCATGTTCGTTGCCAAGCGCCTATTTCCGCTGGAACACGGCGCGGGCGACATCGCGCTCGTAGCGATCAACTTCGCTGCCGAAGAATGCATAAATTTCCTCGATGCCGACGGCGAGAGCAATGCTTTCAAAGCCTTCATCCTCCGCATCGAGGGCAATGGCGCCGGTCATGACGGCTTTGTGGCGCTCGATGTCGCGCTTTTCTATCGGCGCCAGGGCGCAGGCCAAGCGGAACGCTTCGTCGATGGTGAAGCTGTGATCCCGGATCAGCACCATGAGATCGAAGAGGTCGCGGGAGCGGGCGCGGTCGGCGAGCACCAGGGATTTCATGGCGAACAGGCCCGCCAGCCCGAGGACGGCGTAGCCCTTGCCGTCGGACGACCTTGGGGATTGCGCAAGCCAAGCCAACTGGTTCGGCGGCGCCGACGATCCGCGAGCGAAGAAAGTGAGCTTCGCGTCGTCAACGACGTAATCCCTGGCGTAATCCAGCAGCTTTCTGCCGGTGTTGATGCGGAAGGATTCCATCCGGCTTTGGGGCGTCAGCAGCGATACCCGATGGCCTTCCGCCTCTAGGGTTGCCATCAGGGCGTCAAGCCGGGCGGCGGGCAGCTTGGGTTCAAGGCAAGCGAAGTCGAGGTCTTCACTCAGGCGATGGCCGATTTGCAAGGCCAGGGCAGAGCCGCCCACCAGAAGCATGTTCTCCAGCAGCGCTTCGCCGGTCAGGCGCTCGAACAGCGCGCGGGTTGGGGGCGGCAGGAATTCGGTTTTAAGCGGCGCGTTCATGGAGGTGGCTGATTCCGGCAGCCTCGATATTGCGCAATTGCCGATCCAGAATGGCGCGCGGCAGGGGATCGGCGACGCTGGAGGCGACGACGGCGCGCACACGGTCAGTGCCGTAATGGGCGCACAGCCGCACGACATCCTCGAAGCGCAGCGATGCAACGGTCTTCGCAATCAGCGCATCGTCGGGAATCTGCGGGTTGGACCAGTCGAAAGGCGCGGAGAGGGCAAGTTGGCGGCTCTTGCGCGGCGCTTTAGCGGTGGGCGCAGCCTGGAGCGACGGTGCGGCCGCCCCGGCGCTACGCATCGCACCGATCAGGTCGCGTAGCGGCGCCGTCAGTGGGTTTGCCGCGTTGGCGCGAAACAGCCGCAAATTGGCCTGTCGCTCTTCCTGCACGATGCCGGCGGCCACGAGGGCGTCAAGCTCGCGCGCCATGGCCGACGCTGGGACGTTGCCTTCCCGTGCGATCTGCCGCAGGTGCAAGGTGCGCCCTGGTTCACCGAGCAGCGCTGAAAGCGCCGCCAGCCGGGTCTTGCCGAAGAGTGCGAGGGCCATGAGCTATTCCTTCGAGCTTGTGAACAATCAGGTGACTATTGTCCTCATAACGGGGACATTTAGCAAGTTGTCGTAGATGACGGAGAGCAAAAGGCTGCAACGAGAGGGGGAGCGCAGACCGCACTGTGAAGCAAAGCGTGGTATCAATCCAAACCGGACAATTTCCCCCGCGCAAGGCATAAATTCGTAAACGCAATATTGTGAACGGACAAATAACGATACAAATCCAACATGCTCCCGACACATCCCTGTGCTTTAATATGAATTGTGCAATCGGCACGTAATTTATGGAGACACCAACATGAGCAAACTGCAAAAAATCATTTTAGCGGCATTCGTTTCCGTTAGCGTCGGCATTCCCGCCGTTTCGGCTTATGCCAACGCTTTCGAGCCCCAGTGTGAACACGGTGTGATGCATTTCGATCAAGCCAGGGTCGCAGGGAATATCGCGCAGCGGCAGGCTCAATTGCACGACAAGCTGGGATTGACCGCAGATCAGGAAGCTGCCTGGAGCGCCTTTACCAGTAGCATGACGCCGTCCGCCACGCAAGCCAAGCCCGATTGGTCTGCAATCTCCGCGTTGCCCGCGCCGGAACGCATGGATAAGATGTTGTCCCTGATGAAAGAGCGCGAGGCTGCAATGACCCTTCGCGTAGCGGCGGTCAAGACGTTTTACGGGGTGCTGACGCCGGCGCAGCAGAAGATATTCGATGCGCAGTTTGCTATGCGTGGCTGCCACGGCAAGCATGGGGCTAGTGTGCGGTAAGTCGGGGATGGCTGTAGGTTGTCGAAATTTGTCATATTTTTTAACCCGGATATTGCATAAACTACGCGCGCCCTCGCTGGTCTTTATGATTGATATGAAAATTTTGTTCAGTCGGTCGTATGAATAACTACGGCGCTCATTCACAATGATTGCCCTATCAATCAAAATCCTGCGCGATCATCGCGCGAATTTATGCAATATCCGGGTTAAAAAATTCAATACCGGTTTTTTGATGCGGTTTCCTATTTGTCGGTCGGCAATTCCAGCACGGCCTCAAGCCCGCCATCGGGATGATTGCGGAGAAAAACCCTCCCCCCATGTTTCTCGGCAATATTGCGCGCGATGGCAAGGCCGATTCCAGTGCCGCCGGTGTCGCGGGAGCGGGAGCTTTCCAGCCGGAAAAATGGGTTGAAGACCGCTTCCAGCAGGTTTTCCGGGATGCCCGCGCCGCCGTCCCTGATGCGCACCGTCAATTTTTCCTTGCTCCGGCTGACCGTGACGTGCGCGTATCCGCCGTAGTTCGCCGCGTTGTCGATCAAATTGACCAGACAGCGCCGCAATGTGCTCGGTTGCGCCGTGATGGATGCACCGGTCGCACCGCTCAACGTCACGTCCTGGCCTGCTTCTACGGCATCGGCGCAGACGCTATCCAGGATGGAATCGAAATCCGTGTGCTGCATTGGCTCCCCGGAGTTCAGGCTCCGCGCCAAGTCCAGCCCGTCCCGGATCATGCCTTGCACGGCCAGGAGGTCTTCCACCAGGCGGCTTTGCAACTCCTTATCCTGAACTTTTTCCAGGCGCAGCCGGATGCGCGTCAGCGGCGTTTGCAAGTCGTGGGTAATGGCTGCAAGCATTTGGGTACGCTCCTGAACATAGCGGCGTATCTGCGCTTGCATTGCGTTGAATGCGGCTGCGGCATGGCGCACTTCGGTCGGGCCGCGTTCCGCCAGCGGCGGCTGCTCAATGTTACGCCCCAGTTCGTTGGCGGCCTCGGCCAATTTCTGGAGAGGCTGGGTCACCATGCGGGCGACGATGTAGGCAAGCACAGCGAGACATGCCGCGAACAGCGGCGCGTAAGGAAGCCAGTGGTGTCCCAGCGGGATGGGCGGCGACCCGCGGCGGGACTGCAAGATCAGGTGGAGCGGCGCGCCATCGCGCATTGCGACGGACACCATCCGGCAAGAGGCCAAGCGGTGTTGCCCGGAATAATTCCGCGCCTGCGGATTCGCCGAACAGTCGATTTTTTTCGCGCTCACTTGACGGTCTTGCCCGAGGCGTTCGCGCAATGCCGCCGCGAGTTCGGCATCCGGCACGCCACCTTCATTTCCCTTATCCGATATTTCGGCGGAAAAATGACTGCGGCTCACCGCCGTAGCTACCTGACTACGTGCTTCCTGCGGAACGGCGTCAAGCATGAAAACGAATTGCTCCACGCGCTCGGCGGTGTGTTGGATACGAACGCTCGAAAACAGCTCCCGGCGTTCGTTGCTGGCGAGGAATTGGGTCAAGGCGGCTGCGGCAAAAATGCCGCCCACCAGAATCAAAAACACCCGCCCCCCCATGGAACCGAAAAACGCCTTCATGGTCAATTCTCTATAGTTACCGGCGTCGCCAGCACATAACCCTCGTTGCGCACGGTTTTGAGCAGCATGGGCAGTTTTGCATCCTCGCCCAGTTTCTGCCGCAAGCGGCTGACTTGCAGATCGATGGAGCGGTCGAAAGGGTCGGCATCGCGCCCTTTGGTGAAATTGAGCAGTTGGTCGCGGTTCAGCACCCGATTGGGATGTTCGAGAAAAACCTTGAGCAAACGGAATTCCGCCCCGGAAAGCATCACGACGATGCCTTGCGGCCCGACCAGATGCCGCGCCGAAAGATCGAGCACCCACCCCGCGAAACACAGGCGCTTCGCCCCGGCAGGCTCCAGATGGGGGGGTAAGGCTTGCGTGCGGCGCAACACGTTGCGGATGCGCGCAAGCAGTTCGCGCGGCTCGAACGGCTTGGGCATGTAATCGTCGGCGCCCATTTCAAGCCCGAGGATACGGTCTATCGCTTCGCCGCGCGCGGTCAGCATGACCACCGGGAGGCTGGAGCGCGCCCGCAGGGTGCGGCACAGCGTTAGGCCATCTTCGCCCGGCAGACTGAGGTCGAGCACGACCAAATCCACCCGTGCGCCGTCCAATGTCCGCCACATGCCCGCGCCCTCGGCTGCGGTCAGCGTGCGGAAACCATTCGCATCGAGATATTCGGCGAGCAAGGTGCGTATTTCGCGGTCGTCATCGACAACCAGTATGCAAGGCAGGGTGTCCATGGGCGCTGTTATCCTTAAAATCAATATTAGCGCTAATCAGGCGCTTCTTTGTTTACGCTTTTGCAATCGGTCTGTCCAAGGTGTTAGGGGATTTTCAGGAATGAATATTCCAAATGGCTTGGGCACAAGAGCCGTAGGCTGTCGGGTATGGGCACGAGAGGCGCAAATTGCGCCGCTTGGGTCTTCACACGCCAGCAATTGGCAACGCGGTGAGTCGCGCCCGCCGGGGGCAATCCAACCGGATAATTTTCACCACGCAAGGTATAAAATAATTTACTTTTAGAATCAATTGACTGTACGCGGCTTTTAATCGTCACAAAAAATCATACCGCTACAACAATTTAATTATAAAGAACTTTTTTGCTGAATGACAAACTTTGGTCAGGCGCTGATTGCACGGTTTACATTTAAACACCGGAATGTATCGGACGTATATTGAATTTGTATCGTTGTTTGTCGGCCAATCCGGTTCCCGTGCAGGGTGCGGGGGAAAAGGGGGCACTACCTTCGCACATTTGGCCGATCATGTTTTTCCGCTTTTGCCGGTAAGGCTATGGGGCACGTCTGTGTTTTCCATCCTTGCCGTAGCGAAAGACGCAAACGCATCTACAAATAACGTTTGACTGGAAAAATTAACACATCTACAATTATTCATATGGGAACGCGATTGATCTGGGATGAGGACAAACGGCTGGCGAACATTGCCAAGCATGGGTTCGATTTCGTGGATGCTTGTGAGGTGCTGGATTCGCGCTACCGGCTGGATATTCCGGTCGTGCGCAATAGAGAGCACCGCACCGAGTCGTTTTCCTATGCGCTGGGCTTTCTGGCGGTGCTGACGGTAGTGCATACCGAGCGCGACGGTGCGACGCGCGTCATCAGCTTCCGCCGGGCGAGCGAAAAGGAATGGGCGAAAAGGAATGGGAGAGATACGATGCCTGGCTCGAAAACCAACAGTATGACGCTTGAGGAAGTGCGCGCAGCCGTTCGCGCGATTCCGTCCGAACAACATTTCGTCTGGGACGGCATCGACGAGGATGAGCGTCCGGCGACGGTCGAAGAAATGAATGCCGGGATAGAGCCAGCCCGCAGAGGTCGCGGTCGCCCGGCAGGAAGCGGAAACAAGGAGCAGGTAGCCATCCGTTTTGACAACGACGTGCTGGCGGCCTTCCGTTCCGCCGGTCCCGGCTGGCAAACGCGCATGAACGCCGCGTTGCGCGACTGGCTCAAGACCCACTCCCCGGCATAATCCCCGATACCTCGGCGCGCATCTGCTCGCTCAAAGAGCATCAATTTCCGCGTCGTCCCGACCGCCTTATCCGCTGCCAAAAACAACAGGGGGCATGCCTAGGCTGTCGGTATAAAGGGGACGCTACATAGGCTGTCGAAATTTATTATTTTTTAACAATCAATCAGCACTGGTTTTTGGATTTCTATAGACTTACGGACAGGGTCAAATTTTCCCGTTCATGGTTCGATAAGCTCTCAAGAAACAGCTTTTTTAGTCATAAATATCAATGGTGTAAATAACAACAATGGTCGCATATAAGTCCTTAAACGAGCGCCAAACAGCAACCATAACCCCTGTTTATTGCCAACGC
>JBAYVP010000297.1:0-6667 GCA_041674485.1 Sulfuricellaceae bacterium | reverse complement strand
GCGCATGGCGGCGTTGCAACTACAAGAGAAGAGAATGGAACAACCATTCTTCGTCGTTGCGCCTTGCCCTGCACCCGGAAAACCGCACACTCCAGCCCGTTCAACGGAGGTTTCTAGGATCATCGTCGGCCTTGGCAGTGGTTGACAACATCCGGTCGGCGGTTGCGTTCAGCCCGAAAACGGCGGTCCGAATCAAATTGCCGCTGGCCTGCAAGTCCTGGAAGGTCGTTGTCGTGACGAGATCGTTTCTGTCGAGGTTCTGCTTGAATTCCTTGGCCAATGTCGTTGAGGTATGCGCCAAGTCCCTCACCCCATCCGCCACCACGGCAAACCCGCGCCCGGCCTCGCCGGCTCTCGCGGCCTCGATGGAGGCGTTGAGCGCCAGCATCACGACACTTTTCACGATGCTGGCGAATTTTTCGTTTTGCTCTTTCAGTACGCGGTTATTAGCGAGTATAAGTTGCATCTCGTCGTGCCAACGCTCTACCATCCTGACCAAGCCCATCAGCGATTCCAGGTCGTTCTTGAGGTTCCCATGCTCGAATGTCAAAGCGGAGCGCAATTGCGCAAGCTGCGCCGCATGTTCGCTCCTCACCCGAGCCAGGCTTGTGTCGAGGTCAACGCCGGCCTTGCCGGCGGCATCGTCCAATGCCGTCTGGTGAGTCTCCGCTTGCCGGGCAAGATTCAGACGCATGGCTTCGGCGGCCTCGGCGCGTAAATCAGCCAGGCGCGCGTCTACTTCGTCAACGGGAATGCGACCGGATAATTCGCCGATATGTTTTTCCTGTTCCTCAAGTTTTCCTTGCAACGCGCGCCGTTTCGATGCGGCATACAGCCCGGCAGGAATCACACCGAGCACGATCCCTGCCGCAATGGGCAGCAATGTGTTCACCAACAAGTCCATCCATCACCCCAAAACCCATCAAAATTCTAAGCCGGACGAGCCGTGCCGTAACCAAAAAGGTGAAGCGGCCTTATCACGCAACCAAAAGCTACAATCCTCCTTTTGTATACTTTGCGCGGCCACAATTTGCAAATTTAGCCACGTCTCGCGGAATGCGAGCCAAGGTATGCGCTTGTTCCGCGTCAAAAGGGAACCTGATTAGCAAGATTCCTCAATCTTCTAATCAGGGAAGGAAAAGAGAAGCGTTATTTCGCTCATTCCTTACAGACTGCTTTTGCTCAATCCCAACCCAGCACCCGGTATTGTTTATCCTGCGTCGTGAAGCGATCACGAAACGAGCTTCTTAATCGACGAAATCACCGCTGTGCCGTTAAAGGGTTTCACGATCCAGCCTTTGATGCCGGCGGCTTTGCCGCGATCCTTCATCGCCGGACTGTTTTCGGTGGTCAGCATGATGATGTTCACCGCGCCGTTCTTAAGGTCGCCACGAATTTTCTCGGCCATCGTCAGGCCATCCATGTTGGGCATGTTGACATCGCACATCGCCAGTTTGATTGAAGGGTCCGCCTTCATTTTTTCCAGGCCATCCCTGCCGTCCACCGCGAATGCCACCGTCAAACCGTTAGCTGCGAGGAAATTGCCGACTTCGTTGCGGACTGTGCTGGAATCATCTACTACAAGAACTTGTGCCATGGTGTCTCCTGATTGTGGTGTTGCTGAAAATGCAATATCCGGGCTAGAACATTTCAAGCTCGCCGGAATTAACGAACGATTCGACCGACGGATTTTCCATGAAATCTTCGGGCGACCAGTTCAGGTTGAAAACAAAGCGCTGAAAAATAGGCGCCGGCACAGCGCCGGGTCGATTGCGCTCCCGTAGCGTGTACTTGAGGCAAAGCTGGGGATCCTCCGAGCCGAAGGAAATGTAGCAACGATGGTGATTGATGATGATAGGCACCTGGGTTTGCATCAGGTCGTTCCCGGAGCCGTTCTGACCGACGTAGCGATTCTTGAACGAGCCCCACACCATGTTGGTTGCTTCGCCCAGAACGTTGTTCAACTCGCGAAACGTCATGGCTTCCCCCTCGCTGCCCGAGCCGCGCCGAATCAATCCCATCACTTCCTCCTCCGCCGCCTGCAACATCATATAACCGCGACACCAGTTGCTGTCGATGGCGATCAAGGTAAAAACCTCGCCATAGATGATGCGGTCCTTGACAAGATATGGCGTCTCGACATCGATATCGCAGTTCGGGAACAACGTATCCAGTGAAGTGCGCGTCATTTCCGTGATGCCGCGCACCAGATCGGTGGGGTAGAGGCGGTTGAATATCGAAGCGTCCAGCGTTGCCCGAAGCTGTTGCAGATCGGCCTGCGTGTAGGCGCAACGAAACATCGCCGCATCCTTCTCAGACAAACCGACGACGCTGGTCAGCGAATCGCGGCGCAAGAACATCGGCAACTCCGGTCGCGCATCGTGTATCTTGCGCGCCAGCCCCATGCCCCCGCCGGTTTCACCGCCGAAATTCTCGTAAAGCAGGATGCCGCCAAGATCGACATTGGATTCGAGAATCGCCATCACGCTCGACTCGTCCCCGCTCTGCGGGCGGATGCCAACCAAGCCGCATTCCTCGCAAAACGTTTTCAAGCTGTCGAATTGAGATCGCGTGTCATCCAGCACCAGCACTTTGCTTACCATCATCCTAGAAACCTCCGTTGACCGCTTGCCAATATGTGCAATAGGGTGGTTCTAAACAGCTTTGTCATCTATTTTGCGTGTACCCGTATGGTAAGAGCGCTACGGGCTGGATTGCACGGTTTTCCGGGCGCATGGCGGCGTTGCAACTCCTTGGAATGGAATGACCATTCCGCGTCGTTGCGCCTTGCCCTGCCCCCGGAAAACCGTACACTCCAGCCCGTTCAACGGAGGTTTCTAGGATCATTTTGTCAGCGTTCATATCTTGTACCTTGTCTTTTGATTTGAACGCACAGCGCCAAGTAGCTGCCGTGCCGGCCCCCCCCTTGAACCGGCGATGGAGGATGTCCGTTTAAATCTCAATGACCTGCAAACAGAAACGTCGCATCTGATTAAAATGGCCTGTTTCTTGAGCCAAGTTATCTCCCGACAATTCTTTTCCTGATTGGCGCTACTCGGGATTATTATGACGAAGAAATGTGTAACGATTGTGACGAACATGTTTCGATAAATGTTTACGCGGTCGCCAAACCTATGTTTCGTGGATGGCCGGTGCGCGCGCTGTCGTGGAGAACTCCATCAAAAAACCGCTAAGAAACTGTCCAATAATTACTTCCCTTCTGGTGTCAGTCGCTAACATTGGCGCTCCCTCCCCGGAAAGCGGGAGGGTCGGGGTGGGGATGGGGTAGCTTGGGCAGAGAATCGTTTGTAGCAACGCTCTTGTGCTCGGCAACCAGCCTGACACTAAAGAGGCGATGCCATTTCGGACAGCTTTGCATTGAGGAGGCCGAATATCGGATCGCATTCACCCCATCCCCACCCCAGCCCTCCCCTTGAAGGGGAGGGAGCCGCGATGCAAGCATGGATCGGGAAATAATTAATGGACAGTTTCCAAGGTGATTTTCGGGAATGAACGCACCAAATGGCGCAGTATTTTTGCAACGCCGCAAATGCGCAAAAAGACCGGTCGGTCGGTTCCGCTGGATTATTTTCCCTCAGTAGCGGATGCCCGTTGAGCCAAAACCTTGGCCACGCCATGCATCAGTTTCTTTTTTTCATAGGGTTTTACGACCCAGGCAATAACCCCCGACTCCTTTCCTTCAGCCTTCATTTCGGCGCTGGTCTGTGTCGTCAGCATAATGACGCGGATTTTGTGCTGCGCCGGGTTTTTTTGGATTTCCCGGCACATGGTCAAGCCATCCATTTCCGGCATGTTGACATCGCAGATTATCAAGTCGATCTTGTTCGGGTTTTCTTCCAACATCCTCAAGCCATCCAGGCCATTGCATGCTTCGAAAGTATCGTACCCTTCACTTATCAAGTCGTTTCTAAGCTGAGTTCTCACCGTATCCGAATCATCCACAATTAGAATGTGTGCCATTTGAACCTCGTCGATTACAGATGTTTGTTCCAATCAATCAGTTGCTACAAAACGATCAAACGGTTTGAGCAGATTTTTTTCTGAAATCGGGGCACGGAAACAATTCACTTTTTTCATGCGTGTTTCTCCGCTCGCACATTGTCTGGTTTCGACCGTTCTCTTTCGCTTTGTATAGAAGCTGATCCGCGCGATTCATGAAGTCATCCAGCGCTTCGCCTTTTTGGTGCGCCGCGACGCCGCCGCTGATCGTGGCGCGAACCGCAGCATCGCCCAAGTCAAACACCATGCCCTCTACTTCCTTGCGCACTCGTTCGGCAAGCTCGAAGGCCGCATCGCAACCGGCAGGCATGAAAACGATAAATTCCTCGCCACCGAAGCGGATGGGAATTGCCGGTTCCTGGGAATGCCGGAGAATCACGCCGGCCACCTGGCTTAGCACCATGTCTCCATTGCTGTGGCCATAGGTGTCATTGACCTTCTTGAAGTGATCGATATCGAAAATCACCATGGACGCTTCGGGAATTTCGCGATGATCGTGTTCCCACAACAGAGCGGCAACCGCGTCTTTCATGTAAAGTCGGGTGTACAGCCCCGTCAGCGGGTCGCGAATGGCGCTTTCATACAGCGCCAGGCTTTGCTTTTCCAGTGCGATTGATTTTTCCCTGTCCAGGGCAGCATTGAGCATATCCTTTTCGGCGTTAATGATGGCTGTCCGGTCTTCCAGGATGATCAGAAGCTGTTCGACCACCCGGTCGAATACAATAGGCTGGTAGGTGATCTTGAGCCACCGTCCCTCCTTTGGGTCAGGCTTGGTATTGTGAAAGATTTCCTGTGGAAATCGCTGGGCGAACATCCCATATTCAAGCTCGGACCTCCCCATGCATTCATGAATGGCTTTGATCCCGCTGATGGCGTCCTGATCCATGTTGGCCATCGCCGGGCTGAAAAGAACGTCTTCCACGGCAAGTCCGGCCAGTTTTCCGCAATCCAGCATGGATTCGAGATAGCTGGAATAGGAATTACCCACTGTCCCGTCCTTGTTCAAAGTGAAAATGCCCAACGGGATGCTGGTGAACACATCCATCAAACGCCTTTCCGCCTCCCTCATCTCGGATATGTCGTCTCCATACACCATGATGAGACACCCTTCACCCTGATTTTTCCCGTTGCGTCTGGTCAGCGTCCAATGGAACGGCTTTTGGCCTTGCGCGCCGTCATCGCCTACAGCGAGTCCCATTTCGAAGCGCATTGATGCGACAGCCGTTTCGGCCTCAACGACTTGTTTGATATTGTGGGCAAATATCTTCCAGCTTCCCTGCTTGAAGAATTTTGACAATGGCAAGCGCAATGCCTCCTCGGCGTCCAAATCGAACAGGTTGATGAACTCCGCGTTGGCTCGCAACACCTCGTGATTCTCGTTAACGATCAGAAAAATGCCGGGAAGAAGGTCGATGATCGACTCGGTATTGGCGTTTGCTTCATCAAATAACATCAGCATCTTGTGCGATGCCTGAAGATCAAAGTTCGTGTGGCTCATAAAAAGTCCATCTCCCCGTCATTATCGTCAGCATCTTCCGCGATTTCGTAATCGACCAGCTTTCCAAGTTGTTTTTTGTCTAAAATTTCAAGTAGCGCACTGCAAAAGATGTCGTGCTCGCCTACTTCAAGTTTCCAAAAATCGCTATAGGCGATGATAGGATGCTGCTTTTCCGAGTAGTCCGAGAACACTTCATAAAAACCACGAGTACAGAGAGGCAAACTAATCCCAAGATTAACTTCGATCTTTTCAAAAAGTGTGACCACGTTCCCCGCGACTAAGTTGCCGTATTCCTTGAAATAGTCTACCGCCTGCTTTCCTGAAATATTTTCCGGGGAATCGCCGCCAAATATTCTGAAAGCTAGACACTTGGCATTTCTGATATTGAAATGAACTTTAAAGGTAACGCGCAGTGCATCCCCTGACATCAGGATAAAAACCATATTGTTGGCCAATATTCGCCCTGGCCGGAAACCGGCATCCAGTTCCTTGACCTCGATTTCTGAGGAGTCGGTATGGATTTTCAGCCTCGAAGAGGAAGCATATCGAACCAACTCCCGTAGTTTTTCTTTGAGCGCCTGAATATCCGTCGGCACACCTTCACTGGATAGAACAGTATCCATAGCGTGGAAAAATCCTCAAGTTAATATGGGTAAGAGAAAAAAATACGGCGCCCCAGCAAGGCCTGTAATCGGCAAAAAAATCGGGGATCGTCGGTGCATATTTCCCCTAAGCCGGACAATTGCCGGAAGCCAACAGACGTTTAGACAGGATTTACAGGATGAACAGGATAGAAAACCCATCCGTTTGTCCGGTACTTTTTTTGCGGAAAGCCGCTCCAGTAGATCGCCAAGCGAAGACTGGGACGTTAGATTGGGAATGACGATAAGCGCGGGATTGAGCATGGCTCACTCGATTTCGGGACTCTTCAGCGTATTGATTCTCCACGATGCCGGATTGGCGTAGCGCTTCGCCCAATCAGCCTGCCTATATGCGCAACGCACCGCTACGTTCTTCACGTGCAAATGAGTAGCGCCACCTAATTTGATGGTCTGATGTTCAAGTTAAATGAGGGGGGGCGTTATCTCCGACAAAATGCCAGCTACAAATCAGAACCTTGGGGCTCTGCCCCAAACCCCGCACTCGCCG
>JBAYVP010000296.1:0-6679 GCA_041674485.1 Sulfuricellaceae bacterium | reverse complement strand
CGAGGACAGATTTCACCGTTTTTTTGGTCAATAGCCATTCTATTGACCAAAAAAACGGTGAAATATGGACCGTCCAGGCGGATTTGCAGCCGATTTCCTTCAAGTCCGACAGCCTCCTAGCCCTAAGCCGGACAATTGCCGGAAGCCAACAGACGTTTAGACAGGATTTACAGGATGAACAGGATAGAAAACCCATCCTGTAAATCCTGTTCATCCTGTCCTTGTTTTTTTGCGGAAAGCCGCTCCCGTGCTTGATCTACGGTATGTTCTTGTCACCAATAAGTGACTACAAGCCGGCGCCGTTGCGGGCTATATCGACAGAATTTCCATCCCTCCCAGATACGGGCGCAACGCTGCCGGGACTGTAACGCTGCCGTTGGCGTTCTGGTAGTTCTCCAGGATGGCCACCAGCGTACGCCCCACCGCCAGGCCGGAGCCGTTCAGGGTGTGGACCAGTTCCGGTTTGTTTTTTTCGTTGCGGAAACGCGCCTGCATACGCCGCGCCTGGAAGGCTTCGAAATTGCTGCATGAGGAAATTTCGCGATAGGTGTTCTGCGCCGGCAGCCAGACTTCCAGATCGTAGGTTTTGGCGGAGGAAAAGCCCATGTCGCCGCCGCACAGCGCCATCACACGGTAGGGCAGGTCGAGTTTTTTTAGTATGGTCTCGGCGTGGCCGGTGAGTTCTTCCAGCGCTGTGGCGGACTGGGAGGGATGAGTAATCTGCACCAGTTCCACTTTTTCGAATTGGTGCTGGCGTATCATGCCGCGCGTATCCCTGCCGTAGGAGCCGGCCTCGGAACGGAAGCACGGGGTGTGGGCGACGAATTTGAGCGGCAATTCCTCCAGCGCCACGATTTCGTCGCGCACGATGTTGGTGACCGGCACTTCGGCGGTGGGGATCAGGTATAGTTTGTCGGCATCGCTACGCGGCACGGCGAACAGGTCGGCTTCGAATTTCGGCAGTTGCCCGGTGCCGCGCATGGAGTCGGCATTGACCAGATAGGGCACGTAAACTTCGGTGTAGCCATGCTCACCGGTGTGCACGTCGAGCATGAACTGCGCCAATGCCCGGTGCATACGGGCGAGCGGGCCTTTCAGCAAGGTGAATCGCGCGCCGCTGATTTTGGTGGCGGTGGCGAAATCGAGTTGCTTTAATCCTTCGCCGACATCGACATGGTCTCTCACCGTAAAATCGAATGCGCGCGGCGCACCGACGCGGCGCACTTCGACGTTGTCGGTTTCGGATTTGCCTATCGGTGTGCTGTCGTGCGGCAGGTTGGGGATGCCCCACAACAGTTCCTGCAATTTGCCTTGAATTTCTTCCAGGCGGGTCTCGGTGGACTTCAATTCGTCGCCGAGATCGGCGATTTCCGCCATGATTGCGGTTGCGTCCCCGCCTTTTGCTTTGGCAATGCCGATCTGCTTGGAAGACGCGTTGCGCTTGGCCTGTAGCTCCTGAGTGCGGGTCTGGGTGGCCTTGCGCTCGTTTTCCAGCGCCTGAAAAGCCGCTACGTCCAAGGCAAAACCGCGCGCCGCCAAGCGCGCCGCCACGCCTTCCAGATCGTTGCGTAACAATTGAATATCTAACATGCGAACTCCATATCGAATCGGGTAAAAATAGTTAAATCGGGTATGCCGACTTCACGAGCAAGCATGGCTGCGCGGCATTGCAAACGAATTTCCCGTCAAAATTTCTTCCAGGCTTTTTGCCGGACCTATATAGCCGGCACATCCCAGTCCGTCTTCCAGGCAGGTGGTCGGAAAAGGCTGGCGCGGCTTGAGCAACATCCCGTCTCTGGTATCCACAATGACGAATTCAGTGCCAGCTTCCCAGTGATGCGCTATGCGCAGGGCGCTAGGGATGATGATT
Source organism: Sulfuricellaceae bacterium (assembly GCA_041674485.1). Lineage (GTDB taxonomy): Bacteria > Pseudomonadota > Gammaproteobacteria > Burkholderiales > Sulfuricellaceae > JAGXQV01. Next base: position 4,809 of record JBAYVP010000296.1, on the reverse strand, counting down.
TGCCCCTTGCTGGATAAGGTGGTGGTCAGCATGATCCGATTTTCTGTAAAGCAATGTAAGCCATTATAGGCGAGACGTGCAGGATGGGAAAACAGGATTTTATGCGGGTTGGGGTGCAGGCGGTAGCGTTTGCTTGGGTAGGAGGTTATATGGAATAATGATTTTCTCATGAAAAAACATGAAGTACTGCAACAATTCGAGAAAGTAGCCGTGAATCACATGCAAAAAAACGCCCGCCTAAGAAAAATCATTCCACGTTTCCTGTCCATTGTGCTACAAGTGACGTTGTGGCTGGCGTTAGCGGCAACCAGCGTATTTGCCGCCGTGCCGACTATCTTCAAGGTCATTATCCAGAAAAGCGATGGCACGGGCACGAACAAGATTGCCGTGCAGTTCACGGAAGCGGTTTATGGCAATATCGCCCATACTTCCGCCCTGACGGTCGGCAATTTCAAGTTTTACGGCAGCGCTTCCGCCACAACGACAATCAGCGCCGTCGAACATTTGCCGGGCAGCGATACTGCCATATTGACGCTGAGCGCTGTATCGGTTCCCGCCGTAGCAACATCAGGTATCTTGTCAATCGATGGCACCGACGGGATTCGTAGCCTGAATGCCCAGTTTGCACCCGGCAGCGCCGTCGATCTTGCGGATCCGGTGAGCGCCGTCGCGGATGCCGTGTCGCCGGTCATGTCTTCCGTCTTTACTGTTTTCAACAGCCTGGAATCATCCGTCGGTTCGATGCCGAACACCGTCACCGTGTCCTTCGACGAAGCGCTGGGCGATAAAGCAGCGGTGGAAACCCCTGCAAATTGGATGATGTCTAGCGTCAGCACCACCTACGCTATCAGCTCGGTCGTCTTGAGCGCGGATCGCAAAAAAGTCACGCTGACCTTGCCGCCTGTTAATCCGGCAAGCTCTATCACATACATAACCAATGCCGACGCCACGGCGCACCTCCAAGTGACGCCGAGCACTGCCATTAAGGACTTAGTGGGAAACACGGCGGCCAATGTTGCGGTAACGGGAAACGGCGAGACTTTGGCGCTACGGCGCACCATTTCCGGCCAAGTGCAAAACATCGGCGGCGCAACCGGGATTTCCGGCGTGACGGTGACATCATTGCAGAATGGGCAAACGCTGCCCTGTACACCGACAATTATGACTGATGTCTCCGGCAACTATTCCTGCGCTGTGCCGTACAATTTCACTGGTTCGCTGGATTTCGACCTGTGGGGCCACTATATTCCACCCTTGAATTTCTCCTCCATGAAGTCCGACCTCGGCAACCAGAATGTTCAGGAGCCGCAACCCGTGTCCGTTAGCGGCACGATCAAGGATGTGTTCAGCGGTGCGCTGATCTCCGGCGCCACCCCTTTTTCTTCGGATAGCTCGACTTACGGTTACGGATCATGCACCCCCGACAACCCGACTGCGGGGAGTTACGATTGCATGATAGCTCCGTTGTCGCCTAGCCGTTCGCAGTACGTTTCCGCCGGCAAAGCCGGCTATGCCTTTACTTCGGTGACGATCAATAATCTCACTGGCCAGGATATTGCCGGCGTAGCCACGCCCTTAACGATTTCCGGCACGGTAAAGGATAGCGCCGGCGCCATACCCATTGACGAAGTAGACGTCACCGCCAAATACACCATCAACCAGCAAAATTTCAGCGCTTCCACAACGACGATCTCGGGCGGCAATTACACGCTGAACGTGCCGTCGAATGTGGCCGTCACGCTCGGTTTCTACCAACAGGGAAAATTCTTTAACTCCATTTCCCTGACCGTCTTGAGCGGCAACATTACTCAAAATGTTCTGGCGCAGACGACTTACAACCTGACCGGATACGTAAAAGATGCTCAGGGTGTCGGCTTATCCGGTGTCTACATTGATTCCGTTGCGTCGGGTTTCAACTCGAACTGTGCTACTACAGCCGGCAATGGGAGTTATTCCTGCCCCGTGCCGCTAGGTTTTACCGGCAAGCTGTCCTTTGCCGGCAACACAGGACAGCTTTTTCACGACCTCGTTATCGCCGCACCGGTCACCGGGAACACGAGTGTAGCGGATGTGCTCGCCCAGCCGACGGTGATGGTAAACGGCACAGTCAAGGACGTACAAACCGGTTCGCCCATCGCAGGCGCTCGTATTGGTTTTTGGGATGATGCTCAATACCTGAGTTGGATGACCTGGAGCGCATGGGATGGCAGCTATAGCCATCCGGTGTTCACCAACGATCCGGTGGGAAACACACCCTACGTTGAAGCCGGGAACTTGCCGGGCTACACTGTCGGTTCGACAGCCGTTGACGGCTTGAGCGTCGACACTTTTGGCAAGGATATTTTGGTCTTGGCGCTTCCCTTGCAGTTGAGCGGCCAAGTGAGGGATACCGGTGGCAATCCGCTGCCGAATGTTGAAGTGTTTGGCGTTGCGACCGAGACCATCAGCGGGAAGACTTTTGATTTTGGCTGGGTTTATTCGGATGGGAATGGAAATTACACGCTGAATGCACCGGCCGGCCTGAATAGAACTATTTCTTTTAGCAAGCCTGGATTCACCATTCCTGATCTACCCGTTGCCTTGAACGACGCCCTCTCCGGCTACATCACCTCAGCGACGACTTACACTGATGTAATACCGCCAAGGAATTCAAGCATCGCAATCGTTAACGTGACCAGCCAGAGCATTACCTTGTCGGCCACCCTCAATGAGGCCGGCGTCGGCTATGGCGTGATCCTGCCGGCTACCAACGCCACGCCGCCGACCCCGGCGCAAGTTGCAGCCGGACAAGATGCAACAGGTGCTGCGGCCAGCCTGAGCGGCAGTGGCGCCATGGCCGCCGGCACACCAAGCACCTTTACGATTGGCGGATTGTCGCCCAGCACTGCGTACATTGCCTATTTCGTCGCCAGGGACGCAGCCAGCGCTTTACAGCCTTCGGTAACGGTGTTGCCCTTCACCACGCCCCCTTCCAGTGGCGGAGTCACATATGATCCCGGCCCCGTTCCTACACAGCCCCCTCCGCCGCCTCCCCCACCCCCGCTCCTCACTCCGAGCGGCCCCACGACACCGGTGACCACGCCGGGGCAAGTCATCAACAACCCGCCGCCTAACGTAACCGTGGACCCCAGCGGCGCCATCGTCATCACAGCGCCGGTTGAACCGACTGCGGCGCCCATCGTGATCAGCCCGACGGCGACGGAAAACGCGCTGGTCAAGCTGCCGACCAACCGACCGATAACCATCACGGCGGATAAAACCACGCTAACCTACACCGACAAGCAAGGCGGCTCCCAACTGGTGGTGCGCACTGTCGATGGCCAGCCGCAACTCGAAATCGCCAACGGCGTCATCGCAATCGCCTCCACCACGCCCGGCAGTGTCATCCCGGTGATTTCCGTCGATCTGAAATCGGTGGGGACAGTCACCACCTCCACCGACAGCGACAGCGTGGTGGTGGTCAAGAACGACAAATCGGCGGTGGTGTTCGTCGATACCGGCAAAGTGGACTATAAAGGCCCGAACCAGGATGCGCAGGGCGTTTCCGTTTACAGTGGCGAGAACGCCAAACTCAATAATACCAACGGCCAGCTTGACCAAATCACCCTGGGTTCCCACAACGGGGAAAATCAGGTTCCCGGCGACCCCTTGCCGCAGCAACCGGGTTATGCGGCTGATACGCATGTGCCGAAACTCGACGGCAACCTGCCGCGTTTCAACAACACCGTATCGTTGCTCGACATCCTGCACGATGCGATCCAACAAGTGCTGGGAGATACCGGTGGGCAGATCAGCTACGACAAAAGCACGGGCGTTGTCAGCTACATCATCGGCGACCACGGCTACCGTCTCATCCCCCTGGGCGAAATCCAGGTGTTGCTCAACCAGCTCAGCGCCGCCAGCGTCACCGCCACTGCCGGCGGTGCGTTCAATCTGGCGAGCCGGGGCATCCAGATGAGCCTGTCCGGCGCGGTGGGTTATTTCAGCGACCTAAACCAAGTCGTGAAAACGCTGGACGCCAATGGCGCAATCACCCTGAAGCCTAGCGGGACCATGGAAATGAGCGTCAACGGCAAGCGTTATGCGGGCATTCCGGGTGTGGCGGCAAGCTTGCCGGCAGCGCCTACGCCGATACCGGGGTTCGAAGTCGATGGCGGCTTGGCCGTGTTCCGCGACCATCTGGGCGTATTGCAGACGCTCTACCCGGCAGCATTGGAGATGGACAGCGTGGCCGCAGCGCTTAAGGCAGTCGATCCCGGCGGCAATCTGACGAACAACGGCAACGGCACATTGACGGCGACCATTGCCGGTCGGACTTACCTCTTCCTGCCGGATTATCAGGTGATAGCGCTTCCCGACAATCGCTCCGCCGAAGCATGGTGGGCGGAAGGCAATGTGATCTATATCCGCAACAGCGACAACTCGGCGCAGGGGTTCAGGTTGCAATAAGGGAAGGCTTTGGCTCCCTTCTCCCGTAGGCACACAAGTCAAATCAAGCCATTCATGCTTCGACCCTTCGGCGAAGCTCAGGGCAGGCTAAGCTCTCAAGAAACAGCTTTTTTAGTCATATATATCAATGGCAAAAATAACCACAATTATGGAATTCTGGCCATTAAACGAGCGCCAAACAGCAGCCATAACCCCTGTTTCTTGCCAACGCCTTTCGGCCTGCGGACGAATATTCTACTCTCAAGAAACAGCTTTTTTAGTCATAAATATCAATGGTGTAAATAACAACAATGGTCGCATATAAGTCCTTAAACGAGCGCCAAACAGCAACCATAACCCCTGTTTATTGCCAACGCCTTT
>JBAYVP010000295.1:0-6727 GCA_041674485.1 Sulfuricellaceae bacterium | reverse complement strand
CGCCCTATTTTGGAGGCTTCATGAACCTTGCCGCGCAAGAATACCTCATCCCTATCCAGGAATATCTGGATGGGGAGCAAAAAAGCGACATTCGCCACGAATACCTCGCTGGCCGGGTCGAGCCAATAGCTGGGGCGGGGGAGAAACACAACCGCATCAGCCTGAATATGGCTTTTCATCTGCGCGCCGCGGCACGCGGCAAGGCATGTGGGGTTTTCATCAGCGACATGAAAGTGCGCGTGGAGCAAAACGACGCCTATTATTACCCCGATGTGATGGTGACGTGCGACACGCAGGACACGGAACCGTTCCATAAACATGCGCCCTGCCTCATCGTCGAAGTCCTCTCCCCCGCCACCGAAGCCATTGACCGGCGCGAGAAAATGACCGCTTACCGCACCTTGCCATCCCTGCACTATTACCTGCTGGTGGCGCAGGACAAGCGCCAAATCGAATTTTTTACGCGCGCGCCCGATAATCGTTGGCATACCACCATCATCGAAAATACCGGTATACTGGAAATTCTCTGCGACGGCTTCAAGGCGAATTTCTCGCTGGATGACATTTATGAAGACGTGTACCTGTAAGCGCACTATTCTTGGAGTCTCCATGAGCCTTGCATTACAAGAACACCTCATCCCTATTTACCGGAAACAAGGGAAACAGCCATGACAAAAGAAGTGCAAATGTCGATCAAGATGGAGTCGGAATTGCACGATCAATTCATGGCGCTGGCCGCCTCAATGCACCGGCCAGCGGCACAGATCGTGCGCGACCTGATGCACTCGTATATCGCTTGCCAGGAAACGCCAAACCCCGCTACCATTGCTGCCATGGAAGAACTGGAGCAAGGCAGGGGTGTGCAGTTTGCAACTGCTGAGGCGCTATTCGAGGACTTGGGGATTTAATGTGCGTAATCCGATTCGTTCGGGTCAGTTCAAGCGCGACGTGAAGGTTTTGATTGATCGTTCCCACGCTCCGGCGCTCATCGTTACACACAAGTCGGAGCGGGAATCCCCTCCCCCTTCAAGGGGGAGGTCGGGAGGCTTACAAGGGTAGGTTTTTGATAAAAGCTCAGTTGACCGCTTGTCATGATGTATAACGTGGTGGTTTTTAACAGCTTTGTCATGCATTTTGCGTTCATGTGAGAAGAATCTCTCACGCGAAGCCGCGAAGACGCGAAAAAAACCAAACCTGCCTTGGTTTTTCTTCGCGTTCTTCGCGGCTTCGCGTGAGTACGTTTTTTGGTTCCGGCTTGTCCGGGTTAGGATAATGAGCTTTTATCAAAAACCTACCCTTGTAAGCCTCCCGACCTCCCCCTTGAAGGGGGCGGGGATTCCCGCTCCGACTTGTGTGTAACGATGAGCGCCGGAGCGTGGGAACGATCAGAGCTTGGCTTAATAAACTGGAAAACCTACGGGATTTGCTCATTGACGGGCCAATAAAAAGAGAAACCGCGCTATGAACCTTGCTGCACAAGAATACCTCATCCCCATCCATGAATATCTGGAAGGCGAGCAACGTAGCGAAATACGCCACGAATACCTCGCGGGGCGGGTCTATGCTATGGCCGGGGCGGGAGAGAAACACAACCTCATTGCCGGCAACCTGTTTTTCCACCTGCGCGCTGCCGTGCGTGGCAAGGCATGCCGCGCTTTCATCAGCGACATGAAAGTGCGTGTGGCGCAAAATGATGCTTTTTATTACCCCGATGTGATGGTGACGTGCGACATGCAGGACACGGAACCGCTCCATAAGCATACGCCCTGCCTCATCGTTGAGGTGCTTTCCCCCGCCACCGAATCCATCGACCGGCGCGAAAAGCTGGCCGCCTACCGCATGTTGCCCTCTTTGCGCTACTATCTGCTGGCCTCGCAAAATCAGCGACGCGTGGAAATATACCGGTGCGACGGTGATGGTAAATGGCATTTTGAGATCGTGGAAATCGTGGGCGAAGTTGCGATTGCCTGCGACGGGTTCACGGCAAATTTTTCTCTGGACGATGTTTATGAAGATGTACCGCTCTAGCCCATCCGGCTTCACCCTGGTCGAAATGGCCATCGTGCTGGTTATTATCGGCCTGCTGCTGGGCGGCATGTTGATGCCGCTTTCCGCGCAAATGGATCAGCGGCGTATCAGCGAGACGCAAAAGACGCTGGATGAGATCAATCAGGCGTTGATCGGGTTTGCTGTGATCAACGGCTATTTACCTTGCCCGGCAATATCGTCATCCAGTGGTGCAGAAGACCGAACGGGTACGACTTGCACCGGCGGCAAGCGGGTCGGATTTGTCCCTTGGGCAACTTTGGGTGTTTCTCAAACGGATTCATGGGGACGGCTATTCCGCTACAGTGTTACCGCTACTTTCACTGATTCCGGCACCAAGCCTACTCTGGGTACGACTGGCGACATAACTCTGAACGACAATTTCGCTGCTGCCATCGCTACCTCTGTCCCCGCCGTCGTCATGTCACACGGCATTAACGGTTATTTTGCCACGCTGGCCGGCGGCGCTGCCGCTATCGCCAACGGTTCCGCGACCAACACCGACGAAGGCACCAACGCCGACGTGGGCGTGCCAGTACCAGGAACGATTTTTGTCAGCAAAAACATCACCAGCAACACCGGCGCTCCCGGTGGCGACTTCGACGACATCGTTTCCTGGCTTTCCCCCAATATTCTTTTCAACCGCATGGTCGCCGCCGGCAAGCTCCCTTGATTGAGTCCCATGGAAAAACTGATAGACCGCATCCCTTTCAGGAAAATCATCATCCTTGCCGGCATCGCGCTGATCATGGCCGGTTTTTCTTTTCTCAACGTCGATCCAGACACGGAATCCGCCATTGCGATAAATCACGCATTTACCGGCATCGGGCTGCTTGTCGCCGGGGCTGCCACGAGTCTGGGCGCAATTCTGGTGGGATAGCCGGTGTGGCCGGGTAGATAAAAAACCATGGTTGACCGGCGTCAAATAAACCCTATATATATACAACCGCATATCGCAAGGGGGCTTTATGAATCTTCAAATAGCCAAATGGGGCAACAGTCTGGCTGTGCGCATACCTGCTGATTATGTACGCCATATTGGCATCAAGGAAGGTGATAGCGTACAGGCCAGCCTGACCGCAGATGGAGGCTTAAGCATTCGCTCCCCGCACTGGGATCGGAAAGCCTTCGCTCTGGAACTGCTGGAAGCCTGCCAAGGCATGCCGGTTGGCGAATCCGTAATGGATGAGCTGCGGCGCGGGGGGCGTTAATGTTCACCCAAATCCGCACCATCGCCTTTTTCACCCTGCTGGAAGCGCTACGCAACCGCCTGATCTGGCTGGTGCTGCTGATTGCCGCCGTTGGCCTGGGAATCAGCGGTTTTCTCGGCGAACTGGCGATCACCGAAAGCGGGCAAATCCAGAGCGCCGTGCTCGCCGCTCTGTTGCGCCTGTGCGCGGTGTTCGTGCTGGCGGTTTTCGTCATCACCAGCATGGTGCGCGAATTCAACGACAAAGGGCTGGAACTGATACTCGCGCTGCCACTGCCGCGCGCCGCCTACCTGCTCGGCAAGCTGCTCGGTTTTTGCATTCTTGCCGTGTTGTTCGCCATGGTTTTCGGCCTGCTGATGACGGTTTTTGCCCCATCCGGGCAGGCCGCCCTGTGGGGCGCATCGCTTGCGTGCGAGCTGGCTATCGTTGCCGCCCTCAGTCTGTTGTGTGTCGTCACATTCACTCAAGTCATCTCGGCCTTGAGCGCAGTTTTTGCCTTTTACCTGCTGGCGCGCTCCATTGCCGCCTTGCAACTGATTGGACATGGACCGCTGCAGAGCGCCGATCTATCGCACCAATCCCTCAATTTCGTCATCAATGCCATCGCCATCTTGCTGCCGCGCCTGGACCAATTCACCCGCAGCGAATGGCTGGCCTATCACACCGGCGCGATTGGCGACTTGGCGCCCTTGCTCGGGCAGAGTGCGATTTACCTCGTTTTGCTGGGCGGCGCGGCATTATTCGATCTGTATCGTAAGAATCTCTAAGCCGGACAATTGCCGGAACCAAAAATATTTACCGCAGAGACGCAGAGATTTTGTAGGGTAATGGTATGCTTTCACCCTCCGTTATATTTCTCTGCGTCTCGGCGTCTCTGCGGTGAAAAAGAATCACCCGGAGAACTGCGCCAGTGCTTGATCTACGACACATTCTTCGCAAAATATGCTACGACTTGACTGGTAAGTGACTAAATTATGCACGAACGTCCGATCAACACCGTTCCCAAAGCCATTATCGCGCTGTTGATGCTGGGGCTGTGCCTGCAAGTTGCCTGGCATTTCAGCCAGCCTCGGCTGCAAGCCCAGGCCGAAGACCTGCCCGCGCCCCCCTCGCTCAATGCGCTTCATTTGGCAAGCCTGGGCGAACCGGTCGCTTTGGCCAAACTATTATTGCTCAACGTGCAGGCTTACGACAACCAGCCCGGCATCAGCATTCCGCTACGCAAGCTCGATTACGCCCGCGTTGAAGCCTGGCTCGCGCTGATTTTGCAACTCGACCCGCGCGGCCAATATCCGCTGCTATTGGCCAGCCAAGTCTATGGCGGCATACCGGACGAGGCCAAGCAGCGGCAAATGGCGGAATTCGTTTACCGGGAGTTTCTCATCGACCCCGAGCGCCGTTGGCAATGGCTCGCTTATGCCGCCATCACCGCCAAGCATCGACTGCACGACCTGCCGCTGGCGCGCAAATATGCCCAGGCCATCCGGTTGCACGCAACCGGTCGGAACGTGTCGCCGTGGGCGCGGCAGATGGAAATTTTCATCCTGGAAGACATGAACGAACTGGAGAGCGCCAAAGTGCTGCTCGGCGGCCTGCTCGAAACCGGACAAATCACCGACCCCCACGAAATTCGTTTTCTTGCCAAAGAATTGGATACACTGGCCGGAAAATAACCGCCTCTGTTTCGCTCCCCCACCCCTTAAGAACATTGGCATAACAAACTGAAGCGATTGACTTTTGCAGGCAAACCTTTACTATGGGGAAAATTTATTCGATTTTATGGCAAGCAGCCGGAAAACCTGAATTTTCCATTGCAACAGCCGATAATCAAAGAATGAATGTATTTTTATCAATGTATTTTTATCAGGAGTTCAAGCAAATGAAAACCAAGCAAACCGGCTTTACTTTAGTGGAAATCGCTATTGTGCTGGTCATCATCGGCCTGTTGCTGGGCGGGGTGTTGAAAGGGCAGGCTCTGGTCGACAGTGCCAAGGTCAAGGCACTGGCCAACGAGATGAAGGCGGTACAAGCTGCGTATAACGGCTACCAGGATAGATTTCATGCTATACCTGGCGATGACATAGCGGCCATTACTCATCTTGGCGCGAATGTTAATGGCGTAGCCATAGTCGACTCCAATGGCCCCCTCAACGGATTGATTGATGGCAATGGCACTTGGGTTGGTCTCACAACAGTAGCGGTTACCGCCAATGACCATTCGCTATTCTGGCAGCACACCCGTGCAGCGGGACTGATGGCTGGTAACGCAGCTATCGGCGGTGCCACCAATGCTGTAGGCGGTAGTTTAGGTATAACTAGCGCATCTCCCTCCAACACTCTAGCAGGAACGAGAATTATTTGTTCGGGCGGTATTGACGGAGCGATCGCGCAGCAGCTGGATACGATGCTGGATGATGGCGTAGGTACTACAGGGTCGGCTCAGGCGCGCGCGGGAGCAGCCATAGCTGCTGCTGGTGCCCCCGCTGCTTATGTAAACACCAATGTCTATACGGTCTGTACGTCATTCTGATTCGGCTTGGTATAGGATAGGCGCGTTTTTTTGATCGTTCCCACGCTCCGGCGTGGGAATGCAGCTCGTAGGATGGGTAAAGTCGGGTAGGGTGGGCACGCTTTTTGTGCCCACGCGGAATTCACCGCAGCTAACTGTGTGGGCGCAAAAAAACGTGCCCACCCTGACCGCATAAATTAACGGGCATCTTCGGATGCCCGTTTTTTATTGCCAAGGCTGCGGGAATCATTTAGTCTGGCACCGCAGGCGCGTTCTCAGGATGGAATTCATGGCATTTGAAATAAAAAAGGAGAAAGTCATGGCAACGCTCACATTCGACACCCTGAAGTTCGTAGAAAAACTGGAGAAAGCTGGCGTGCCGCGAGAGCAGGCAAAGGCCGAAGCGGAAGCCTTGGCCGAAGTGCTTGATACAGGCGTTCAAGAACTGGCCACGCATAACGACTTGAAAGCGATGGAAGATCGGTTTAACGGGAAATTCACCCTGTTGCAATGGATGATCGGTTTTTCCCTGGCGCTTAATACCGCAATTCTTCTCAAGCTGATGTCGCACTGACGCCGGGTAGGGGCGCGTTTTTTTGATTTGATCGTTCCCACGCTCCGGCGCTCATCGTTACACACAAGTCGGCGCGGGAAGCTCCTCCCCCTTCAAGGGGGAGTCGGGTAGATACTCTGTTCGATGTCAAGCCCGTTTTCGCGATTTTCCTCTTTATTCGGTTTACGCCGGCAGAGCATAAAATCGGGTGTTATCGAAGGGCTTGTCGTGTTTCAACATGCCATGGATTGCATGCAGCAGTTTGCGCATGACAGCGCAGATCGTCTGCAATGGTAGCTTGCCGTTATCCACGAGGTGTTGGAAATAGGCCTTGACGTGTGGATCGTGCTGCGAAGCGCTCAAGGCCGGCATGTAAAGGGCTGAACGAATATGGCTGTTGCCGGCCTT
>JBAYVP010000294.1:0-6742 GCA_041674485.1 Sulfuricellaceae bacterium | reverse complement strand
GGCAGAAGCCGCTATGTGATTGGAACAGCCCGTAGGATGTGCCGAGGAACGAGGCGCATCGGTCGCGTATTGCCGCCGGGATGCGCGAACGATGCGCCTCCTAGCGTCGGCACATCCTACGAGATGGAGCGTGGGAACGATCAAAGAAGCCGGAGGCTTCCCAGCCTGTAGCCGGTGGTTGAGCGAGGAACGAGCGACACCACCGGATACGAAAATCACGGGAATGCATCCTGAAGGGATGCCAGCCACTTGTGTGTAATGAGGAGCGCCGGAGCGTGGAAACGATCAGAAATGGACAATTTCTAAGTGACTAAAACGCTTATACCCGCCTAGTGCCGGGCAGCAGCCATGACACGCAGAAATGCATCGACATCCACACCGGCCACGCTGGCCGGCATAGCGCGTCGTTGATCCATCCGCCCGGACGATTCCCCCGTATCATGCAAACGCGCCACGGTCGAATTCCATTTGCTACGCATGATTTCCAAGTTGTAATCATCGCTCCAGCGGCTTTTCGCAGCCATACCCGTTTCCATAGCGGCCAACATGGCACACCTCCCGTCAATTTAACCTGTTAAAGTTAATTACGGACGCAGCGCGAAAAAGTTGAACCTATTTGCCTCGCTACAGTTCATCAAAGGGTCAGACTCGCCGGATATTCCGTTGCTTCCTGATAACCGCCGGCTGAATCAAGCGCCGCAAAGCCGGTTGCTGTTGCCGTTCCAGGGCTTTCTCAGCATCAGGGTGGCGACATCCCAGGCGTCCCAGGTTCTGGGGTCGTCGAAGTCCAGTTTGGGGTTGGTGCTGTCGGCGATGATGCCGATGAGTTGCCAGATGCCGGAATTCACCGCTTGTACGGAGATCGAACCGCCCAGCAGGGTTTCCGTTTGTGCGCCGACGGTGCTCAGGTTTTCCGGGCGCGGGAGGTATATATCGTCGGTTTTCGAAATTTCCCAGGCGTCGTTGTGCGTCGTGAAAGTGAAGTTCGATCCCAGGTTGTTTTTCTTCAACAAGAAAAACTTGGGTAATGACATGCCTTCCGGGTTGAACAGGATAATGTATACGTCCCTGTCCACGACTTTCTTGCTGTTGGTGGCGTCGTATGTCACGGTGAAGGTTGCCGCATTGAAGGTAGGCAGGGCGGCATTGTCGCAGGGCGATATCTTGGTGCTGGTCGGGTATTTTGCCAGGGGTTTTTCGCCGGCGCTGCCCTTGGGGAAGGCAACCGCCACTTTGACGGTGTAGGCGGCCACGGCGCTCGTCGGAACGCTGCACAACGATGCGCAGCAGGCAAGCAGCAGCAATGCTTTGAACATATAAATCCTTGGGTCGAGGCGGATTCCTGTAGGGTGGATAAGCGCGAGCCGCATCCACCTTTTTGTGCCGACTGAATGCGTAGGGAATCGACGCTATTATAAGCCAAAGGCGTTCCGAAGGCTGTTTACGGCAGCGGATAAAAACCGATAAAAAAACCCGGCCTGAAATTATCAGGTCGGGTTTTTTCAGTTGCCACGGTTAGTCGCAAAGGACTTTTCAAATTACTGGATGAAAAATTCCTTTACCTTGTCCATCCACGACTTGGCTTTGGGGTTGTGCCGGGCGCCGTCCACCTGGTTCAGTTCTTCCAGTTCGCGCAGCAGTTCCCTTTGCCGTTCGGTGAGGCTGACCGGGGTTTCCACCATGACATGGCACATCAGGTCGCCGTGGGTGTGGCTGCGCACGCCCTTGATGCCCTTGCCGCGCAGGCGGAACACCTTGCCGGTCTGGGTTTCCGCCGGTATTTTGATTTTGGCGTGGCCGTCCAGCGTGGGGATGTCGATCTCGCCGCCGAGTGCGGCGGTGGTGAAGCTGATCGGCATTTCGCAGTGCAAGTCGTTATGGTCGCGGTTGAATACCGCGTGCGGCTTGATCTGGATAACCACGTAGAGGTCGCCGGGCGGGCCGCCATTGACGCCCGCTTCGCCTTCGCCGGACAGGCGAATGCGGTCGCCCTCGTCCACCCCGGAGGGGATTTTCACCGCCAGCGTTTTGTGTTGCTTGATGCGCCCGGCGCCGTGGCAATCGGGGCAGGGGCTTTGCACCACTTTGCCGTTGCCGTGGCAAGTGGGGCAGGCCTGCTGGATCGAGAAAAAGCCCTGCTGCATACGCACTTGCCCGTGGCCGCCGCATGTTGCGCAGGTGGTCGGCTGGGTGCCGGGCTTGGCGCCGCTGCCGTGACAAGTGTCGCACGCCGCCATCGCCGGAATGCGTATTTTGGTTTCGGTGCCGCGCGCCGCTTCTTCCAGCGAGATTTCCAGGTTGTAGCGCAAATCGGCGCCGCGATAGACATTGGAACGCCCTCGCCCGCCGCCCGCGCCGAAAATATCGCCGAAAATATCGCCGAACGCATCGGCGAACCCCTGCGCGCCCGCACCGGCGCCGAAGCCGCGCGCGCCCTGATCGACGCCGGCATGGCCGTATTGGTCGTAGGCGGCGCGCTTTTGCGCATCGGACAGGATTTCGTAGGCTTCCTTGGCTTCCTTGAAATGCTCCTCCGCTTTCGGATTATCCGGGTTGCGGTCGGGATGGTGCTTCATGGCGAGCTTGCGGTAAGCCTTCTTTAGCTCTTCATCCGAGGCGTCCTTGTTGACGCCGAGAATTTCGTAGTAGTCGCGTTTGGTCATATTTAGTGAGGAGTGAGGAGTGAGGAGTGAGGAGTGAGGCGCGCCATCCGCCCTTACTCCCAACGCCTAACTCCTCACTCCTGACGCCTCAATTTTTTAATTCAGTGAGAAGCGAGGAATGAAGAGCGAGGAACAGCCATTGCCCTAACTCCTCACCCCCGTTATGAGGAGTGAGGAGTGAGGAGTGAGGCGCGCTATCCGCCTTTACTCCCAACGCCTAACTCCTCACCCCTGACGCCTCAAATTTTTAATTCAGTGAGAAGGAGGAATGAAGAGCGAGGAGCAGCCATTGCCCTAACTCCTCACTCCTAACCCCATTATTTTAGTTAAATGAAGAGTGAGAAGCTGCCACTGCTTTTGCTCCTCACTCCTCACTCCTAACTCCTCACTACTTCTTATCGGATTTGACTTCTTCGAACTCGGCGTCCACCACGTTGCCGTCGTCAGCTTTTTTGCCGCCGTCCGCGCCGGGGGCGCCGCCGGGATGGGGCTGCTCAGGCTGTGCGCTGGCGTACATCTTCTCCGCCAGTTTGTGGGAGGCTTCGGCCAGTGCTTTGGTCTTGGCTTCGATGGCTTCCTTGTCGGCGCCTTTCATCGCGTCTTCGGCTTCCTTCAGGGCAGCTTCGATCTTGGCTTTTTCTGCGGCATCGACCTTGTCGCCGTAGTCGGCAAGCGATTTCTTCACCGAATGCACCATGCCGTCGCACTGGTTGCGCGCGTCCACCATTTCGCGCACCTTGTGGTCTTCCTCGGCGTGTTCCGCTGCGTCTTGTTCCATGCGGCGGATTTCCGCTTCGGAAAGCCCCGAACTCGCCTGTATCTTGATCTTGTTTTCCTTGCCGGTGGCCTTGTCCTTGGCCGAAACATGCAGGATGCCGTTGGCGTCGATGTCGAACGTCACCTCGATCTGCGGCATGCCGCGCGGCGCGGGCGGGATGTCGGAAAGATTGAATTGCCCCAGGCTCTTATTGCCGCCGGCGACTTCGCGCTCGCCCTGCAAGACATGGATGGTCACCGCGTTCTGGTTGTCGTCGGCGGTGGAGAACACCTGGCTTGCCTTGGTCGGGACCGTGGTGTTCTTCTGGATCAGCTTGGTCATCACGCCGCCCAGGGTTTCGATGCCCAGCGAAAGCGGCGTCACGTCAAGCAGCAGCACATCCTTCACGTCGCCCTTCAGCACGCCGCCCTGGATTGATGCGCCGGCAGCCACGGCTTCGTCCGGGTTCACATCCTTGCGCGGCTCCTTGCCGAAGAATTCCTTGACCTTCTCCTGCACCTTGGGCATACGCGTCATGCCGCCGACCAGGATGATGTCCTGAATGTCGGTGAGCTTCACGCCGGCATCCTTGATCGCCAGCTTGCACGGCGCAATGGTGCGCTCGATCAGGTCTTCCACCAGCGCTTCGAACTTGGTGCGGGTGATCTTCACCACCAGGTGCTTGGGGCCGGATGCGTCCGCCGTGATATACGGCAGGTTGACTTCGGTCTGCTGGGCGGAGGACAACTCGATCTTGGCCTTTTCCGCCGCTTCCTTGAGGCGTTGCTTGGCCAGCAGGTCGTTTCTGAGGTCTATGCCCTGTTCTTTCTTGAATTCGTCGGCCAGATAGTCGATCACGCGGTTGTCGAAATCTTCGCCGCCCAGGAAAGTGTCGCCGTTGGTGGACAGCACTTCGAACTGGTGCTCGCCCTCGATTTCGGCGATTTCGATAATGGAAATGTCGAACGTGCCGCCGCCCAGGTCATACACCGCGATCTTGCGGTCGCCTTCCTGCTTGTCCATGCCGAAGGCCAAGGCTGCTGCGGTCGGTTCGTTGATGATGCGCTTCACGTCCAGCCCGGCGATGCGCCCGGCGTCCTTGGTGGCTTGGCGCTGGCTGTCGTTGAAATAGGCCGGCACGGTGATCACCGCTTCGGTGACTTCCTCGCCCAGGTAATCCTCGGCGGTTTTCTTCATCTTGCGCAGCACTTGGGCGGAGACTTCCGGCGGCGCCATTTTTTTGCCGCGCACTTCCACCCAGGCGTCGTTGTTGTCCGCCTTGACAATCGCATAGGGCATCAGGCCGATGTCCTTCTGCACTTCTTTTTCCTCGAAGCGCCGACCGATCAGGCGCTTCACCGCGAACAGCGTATTTTTCGGGTTGGTGACCGCCTGGCGCTTGGCCGGCGCGCCGCACAGGATTTCGCCGTCTTCGGCGTAGGCGACGATGGATGGCGTGGTGCGCGTGCCTTCCGCGTTTTCAATAACCTTGGGGACGCCATTCTCCATCACCGCCACGCAGGAGTTGGTGGTGCCCAGGTCGATACCGATAATTTTTCCCATTTTCAGTTCCTTGAATAACTAAATTGATTGAACCGCCAATTGCGGTTAATTGCATGGTTTCAATATATGGGCGCAGGATTTGTTTTCAAGCGTCGTTGGGCTTCGCCACCATCACCAGCGCCGGGCGCAGAACGCGGTCGTTCAGCGTGTAGCCTTTTTGCAACACCGTCACCACCGTATTGGGTGCGGCGTCGCTCGCCACCATACTGATCGCCTGATGCTTGTGCGGGTCGAACTTTTCGCCCGCCGGATCGACTTCGACGATATTGAATTTCTGGAATACGCTGACCAGTTGGCGCAAGGTCAACTCCACGCCGTTCCTGAGATTTTCCGCTGCGGCGTTTTCGGTTTTCAGCGCGGCTTCCAGGCTGTCCTTCACCGCCAGCAGCTCGCCGGCGAAGCTTTCCACCGCGAATTTCCGCGCGTTTTCGACATCGGATTGCGCCCGCTTGCGGATATTCTCCCCGTCCGCCTTGGCGCGCAGCCACGCATCGTGGTGCTCCTGCGCGGCGAGTTCCGCCTGTTTCAACAAGGTTTCCATACTGGGCATGGTTTCCATGGTAGGAGTGATTGGAGCAGGCTCCGGGATAGGCGCCTGCGTAGGTTTCGGGGCAGGCTCCGGGATGGGCGCCTGCGTGGGTTTTTGCGTTGGCTCCGGGACGGGCTCCGGTGTCGGCTTGGGCGTCGGTTTGGGCGCGGCAGTCGTTGCGCCTATCGCCAGATCAACCAGATTGGGGTGGTCTTCTTGCATAATGCCTCCAAAAAAACGAACAAACGGAAAATGGAGGCGCTTCACGGGAATTCAAGAGGGCTAACCGCCATGAGCGGCGCGCAGAAATTCGCTACGCAACGCATCGCTGTTCTGGAAACAGCCGGCGAAAGCCTGGGTGTAAACGCGCTCGTCGCCGCGCCGGTCCTCGCCGAGCAACAGGCAAAGCTGCTCCGCCTCGATCACGCAGGCGGCGCCCTGAGCGTGGCCGTGCTTCACCAGCGCTTCGGCGACATCGCGGGTCATCCATTCCTGATAAGTGAAACGGTGGCCTATGGTGTCCACCAGACGCGCGATGCGGCTGAAACCGTGCAACCGCCCGCCGGGAATATAGGCGACATGCGCGATGCCGCGAAACGGCACGAGGTGGTGGGGGCACACCCCATGCACCGCGATGCCGCGTATCACCACCATATCGGTGCGCGGATCGGCAAAGCCCTCGCCGAGCACCGCCACCGGATCGACATCATAGCCGCCGAGCAGGCGGTTTTCCCACAACGCGCGCACCCGCGCGGCAGTTTTGCCGGTATGCACACTGTCGGACGAAACGCCGCAGGCATGAAGCAAATCGACAACCGCCTTTTCGAAAGCAACGGCATCAAACGCACCGGTGCGCGGAATGCCGATGCCGTCGCCGGCGTCTCCGGGGGATTCGTGATCGCGGCAACTACTCATGACGGGGACTCGGAAAATGAGAGGAATTCCTTGTAACACGCGCCGGATTGGCTGTCAAAGCACAGCGCGATAGTGGCCAGGGTAAATTTGTTCTCAGTATGGAAAAACCTTATTCACCGCAGAGGACGCGGAGGACGCAGAGGAAAAGCATGAGGGGTTTCCTCTGCGTCCTCTGCGGTGAAAAAGGTTTTGGATCGTTCCCACGCTCCGGCGCTCATCGTTAGTGCGGCAAGCGAAGCTTGACGTTTCTTTCAGGGTGAAAGTCCCTGACGGGGAAGGTCTAACCAACCGCCCGTATCGAGTGTTGCGTCTTCT
>JBAYVP010000293.1:0-6749 GCA_041674485.1 Sulfuricellaceae bacterium | reverse complement strand
TGGAAAATACAACATAATCAATCGCATAAAATTCGTTTCTACGAAATTTCGGGTCAAGATAAATCCGACCAAATACAATAACCCATTGATTTGTCTATCCTGAGATCAGGTGCTCTGAATTTATAGAATCGTCTTGCCGTCGACTCAAGTCAATCTATAGTATCTACATTTTTTGAGAATAAATTTACCGTGGGCTGGGTATGCCCAGGGTAAATTTATTCTCAGAAATTCATGATAAAAATCAATGAGGGGAAACATTCATGAATCCCAGGCAAACTTAGTGCAACTCTGCTCAACTCATGACGGCAATCCATAAAGACAAAACCTTTTTTACCGCAGAGGACGCAGAGGAAGAGCATGAGGGTTTTCCTCTGCGTCCTCCGCGTCCTCTGCGGTGAATCGGTTTTTTCCGTGCTGAGAACAAATTTACCCTGCGGGTATGCCTTGCACCCGGAAAATTGTATACTCCAACCTGTTTAAATGGGCTTGCCAAGTTGAATCTCCGCCTCCCCATCGACCGTACTTTGTGGCGGCGCATTTTCAACCGGATGGATGCCGAAGCCGGGCCGGTGGTGCTCGACCGCAAGCGCATATTCATCCTGCCGACCCGCCACGGGCTGCTGTTTTCGCTTGCGTTGTTGGCGATGCTGATCGGTTCGATCAATTACAACCTGGGCCTCGGCTATGTGCTGACCTTTCTGCTCGGCAGCATGGGGCTGGTTTCCATTCTTCACGCCTACCGCAATCTGGCGCAACTTCAGGTGCGCGCCGGCAAGGCGCAGCCGGTGTTCGTCGGGCAACCTGCGGTTTTTAGCGTGTGCCTTGACAATCCGGGAATGATGCCGCGCTACGCGGTGGGGTTGGTGCATGATGCGCGGCTCCTGGCCAAACTTCTGCCCGAATTCGCCGACTTGCCGGCTGGACAGGGCGCTTGCCTGCGCCTGGAGATTCCCGCCGTCCGGCGCGGACGGCTCGCGGCAGGGCGTTTCACCCTGTTTACCCACTTTCCGTTAGGGCTGTTCCGCGCCTGGTCGAATGTGTGGTTGGATGCGACCTGTATCGTCTACCCCAAGCCCGACAACAGCAATATGCCGCTGCCGGTGAGCGTCCAGGCTGCGGGCGAGGGCGCTGGTCACGGCGAAGGCCGGGAGGATTTCGCCAGCCTGCGTCCCTACCGCCCCGGCGACTCGTTGCGACAAGTCGCGTGGAAGGCTGCTGCGCGCGGACAGGGCTTGTTCACCAAGCAGTTTTTCGGGCAGGCGCGCCCTGAGTTGTGGCTGGATTGGGAAATGCTGCCCGGTTTGGGACTAGAGGAACGCCTATCCCGGCTATGCCGCTGGGTGCTGGACGCCGACGCAGCCGGCCTCCATTACGGCTTGCGCCTGCCGGATAAAACGCTGGAACTGGGGCTGGGGAAGGAGCACCAACGCAGTTGCCTGGAAGCGCTGGCGCTGTTCGGAATGGCGGATGTCCCGGAAATCGCCTGAGTTTATAAACCGCCATTTCTAAAATGGTATCTCAACAGAGCCATCTTCCTTGACCACGCCGCTCACCACCTTGCCGTTGGTCGTGCGCACCGAAACCACTTGGCCGAGGGCGGCGTTGCCGAGCGCCTTGCCTTCCGCGCTCACCTGGAAAGAGCCTCCTTGCGCGATCAGCTTGACGGTTTGCCCGTTCTTAATCAGTTGCGGAGTGCGCAGCAGGTTGGCGCGTATCGGCTGGCCGGCTGCCATGCTGCCGGAGAGGGTTTTACCGAGCACCTGATCGATGTCGGCGATGACGCCGGCGGGCATTTGCGTCACATCGCTCAGTTGGACATTGACATCGGCGCGGGTGAGCACCTGCCCCTGCTGCAATGACTTGGTGGCAATGACCGTCGGCGCCATCACCGTGACCGTGACCGGCACATAGATCGTCCAGGGGCTGGGTTCCTGGCAGCGAATGCCAACGGAAATGTTGCCCCACAACCGCACGCCAGGCGGCAGGAAACTTTCCGCGTTGGGGCATTTCGGCAGGCGCAGGCGGCTGTCAATCGCACCCACCGTCGCCGTGACTTGGCCGGGCTGCTCGGCGGTTTGGCGCACGACAAAGGTTTCCGCCATCTTGCGTAGCGAAGCGGCATCTTCCATCGCGGTGCCGAAGGCAGTGACGGAAAACGTGCATAAGACGGCAAAAACGAACTGCTTGCGAGGAGTTGATAGGGTTTGCATGGGGAGCTTGGTAAGTGTAAACATATATTTATCGATTGCCGCAGGTTAAGCCTGCGGTTTGCGCTAGTTCTCAAGAAACAGCTTTTTTAGTCATATATATCAATGGCAAAAATAACAACAATGGCGGAATGAAGGCCATTAAACGAGCGCCAAACAGCAACCATAACCCCTGTTTCTTGCCAACGCCTTTCGGTCTGCGGACGAATATTCTACTTACCACGAACGGGGAAATTTGACCCTGTGCCTCGCATGTATGCCGAGGTTGCACCATGACAACCTTCCTTATTTTTAATCCGTTCGCCCTGAGCTTGGCCTGCCCTGAGCTTCGCCGAAGGGTCGAAGGGTGAACGGATTAAAAATAAGGAAGGTTGTGACATTTCTTGGTTTAGCCAAAAACCGGGAAACTAAAATTCGATAAAAACGCTGTATTTCGACAGCCTAGCTCCGCCCCCCCTCGCTTCGCACTACCGCGTTGCAAATTGCTTGCGTATTCGTTCCCACGCGGCGTGATTTGCTCCTTGCATTGCATCCCGGAACAATCCAAACCGGACAATTTCCCCCCGCGAGAAGACATAAACCTAAGCCGGGCAATGGCGCAAAACCCATTTCATTCGCGATAGCCGACGACCACCAGAGGGTTGCCGAGATTAATCGAATACGACGCCAATTCGCCGCGCACCAGGGAACCCGCGCCGACCACGCAGCCCCTGCGCAATACCGCGCCATCCAGGATCACGCAGTTAGCGCCTATCCACACATCGTTTTCGACTATGATGCCGCCCTTGCCGGGTTTAAAACCCTGCTCGACGATTTTTTTGTCGCGCGATTTGAATTCGTGGCTGACCGGCGCGAAGGTGCAGTTGGCGGCGATCAGCACATCCTCGCCGAGGGTCACGCCATTGCCGGAGTAGATCACCACGCCGGAATTGACGTAGCTGTTGCGCCCAATGCGCACATCGCCCATGCCGCCGGTGAATTTGATCTTGACGAAAGCGTCTATCATCACGCCATCCTCGACGATCAGGCGGCTGCCGCGCACGGAATCTTCGAGGTCGGCAAGCGGGGAAATGTTGGCAAGGGGAGAAATCAGGTGCATGGCTTCACCAGAGAAATTGCCTGATCGCGCTCGCTAATGACTAGCTCAGGCATGGGCCACGCAATACCAAACGCCGGATCGTCCCAGCGCACTCCCCTGGCGCATTCGGGATGGTAGCGCTCGCTCATCTGGTAGAACACTTCGCTATCGTCTTCCAGGGTCTGGAAGCCATGCGCCACGCCTTCCGGGATGTATAACATGCGACGGTTCGCGGCGCTTAACTCGACGGCTGCCCAGCGCCCGAAAGCGCTCGAATCGCGGCGCAGGTCGAGGATCACATCATAGATCGCCCCCATTGTGCAGCGCACCAGTTTAGCTTCGGCAAAGGGTTCGGCTTGGCAATGCATGCCACGCAAGGTGCCGCGTTTTTTGTTGTATGAAATGTCGCACTGCACCAGCTTGGCATTCAAACCATGCTGTGCGAACTCGTCGCAACACCAACTGCGGGCGAAAAAGCCGCGCTCGTCGGCCAGCACTTCGATTTCGACGAGATAGGCGCCGGGGATGGCGGTTTCGTTAAAACGCATCGCCCGTCACAGCCGCAAACCGGCGACCAAGTCCTCGGCGGCTACGTTGAACGAGGATTGCGCGATTTGCCCAGTACGGTCATAAAACGCAATTTTTCCTTCCTCGCTCACCAGCCATGCCTCGACCGCGCCGGCGGTCAGGTAAATTTGGACTTTTTCCAGCATTTCCCATGGGCTGTTCGATGGGGAAAGTATTTCAACACACAGTTCCGGCGCCTCGCTGTAAGGCGTCTCGAAACCGTGCCGTTGCAAAAATCCGGTGGAACACCATGCCACATCGGGCACTTTGACGCCTTCAGGCGTTTGCACCGAGCATTCCATGATGACTTCTCCGATAGGCATATGCTTTGACAATAAAGCGGACATGCGGGACTGGTAAGCTCCATGCCTATTCGAGGCGGGGCTCATTTCAATATTCCCCCAACGGTTCAGTTCGATCTTGTAAGGCAAGTCGCGCAAACAAGGATCGTTGATGACATCCGTCCACTGCATGATGCATTCCTTTTATCTAACAAACTTCCACTTGAGGAATCGGCAACACGAATTGCCCGCCCCAGTTTTTTATATACGCCATCTGTTCCATCACCTCTTCCTTGATATTCCAGGGCAGGATCAGCAGGTAATCGGGGCGCGTTTCCCTGATTTTGTCGGGATGATGGATGGGGATATGCGTGCCGGGCAGGAATTTGCCCTGTTTGTGCGGGCTGCGATCCACCGTGTAGTCTAGAAAATCGTTGCGGATGCCGCAGTAATTGAGCAAGGTATTGCCTTTCGCCGGCGCGCCGTAGCCCACCACGGTTTTCCCGGCGCGTTTCGTCGCGATCAGGAAATCGAGCAACTTGCGTTTAGTCTCTTTGGCCGATTCGGCGAAAGACGCATAGGTTTGCAGATTGTCCAGTCCAGCCTGGCGTTCGTGTTTGCGTAGCCGGTCGATGGCATCTTCGACTTTCTTGCTTGCATCCTCCGCATGTCGCGCGTAGATGCGTAGCGATCCGCCATGCGTCGGCAGTTCGTCTACGTCGAACAACACCAGTCCGTGCGAGGCGAAAATTTTTTCGACCGCGAGCAGGGAAAGGTAAGAAAAATGTTCATGATAGATGGTGTCGAATTGATTGCCCTGCATCAGCCGCAACAGGTGGGGAAATTCCAGGGTGATCACACCGTCCGGCTTGAGCAGGGTTTTCAGACCGCCGACGAAGTCGTTGATGTCCGGGACATGGGCAAGAACGTTGTTGCCTATCAACAAATCGGCGCGCAAGTTTTCCGCAACCATGCGGGCGGCGCAAGCCACGCCGAAAAATTCGGCGCGTGTGGGTATCCCCAATTGCTGCGCTACCGCTGCAACGTTTACCGCCGGTTCCACCCCCAGCACGGCAATCCCCTGTTCTTTAAAATGGCGCAGCAAATAGCCGTCGTTGCTGGCGATTTCCACCACTTGGCTGGCGGCGTCCAGTTGCAGACGTGCCACCATGTCCATTGCATAACGCCGGGCATGTTCGACCCAACTATCCGAATAAGAGGAAAAATAGGCGTAATCGCAAAATATCCGCTGCGGACTTTCGAATTCTTCCAGTTGCACCAGAAAACACGCCTCGCAAACGAAGGCGTGGAGCGGGTAAAACGGCTCCATGCGACGGGTTTGCGGCGCCGTCAGGTAAGCGTTCGACAAGGGCGACATGCCCAGATCGACAAAAGAATGCTCAAGCGGCGTAGCGCAGAAACGGCAATGGCTTTTGCTCATGAAAAGTCCTTTACTTAGAGGCTAGAGGCTAGGGGCTAGAGGCTAGAGGCTAGAGGCTAGTAAAAACATCTTAGAGGCACCGGAAACTAGGGGCTGGAATCCAGATTGTCGGCGCTACGCGCGGTTTTTACTAGCCTCTAGCCTCTAGTCCCTAGCTCCTAGCCTCTAACCCCTAGCCTCTAGCCCCTAAACTTCACCACATTTTCCACGGCGCCTTGCCGGAAGACCACAGTTCTTCCAGTAGGTTTTTTTCGCGCAGGGTGTCCATCGGCTGCCAGAAGCCTTTGTGCATATAGGCTTGCAGATTGCCTTCGGCGGAAAGTTGGCGCATGGGTTCCATTTCCCAACTGCTTGCGTCATCGGCAATGTAGTCGAGCACCTTGGGCGAGAGCACGAAAAACCCGCCGTTAATCCAGCCGCCGTCGCCCTGCGGTTTTTCGAGGAAGCCGCGCACCGTCTTGCCTTCCATGGCCAGCGCACCGTAGCGCCCCGGCGGTTGCACCGCAGTGACGGTGGCCAATTTACCGTGTTTCTTGTGGAAAGCGATCAGTTTGCCGATATTGACGTTCGCCACGCCATCGCCGTAGGTGAAGCAGAAATCCTCGTTGCCCAGATAGCGCCCGACCCGCTTGAGGCGTCCGCCGGTCATGGCTTGTTCGCCGGTGTCCACCAGCGTCACGCGCCACGGCTCGGCGCTGTTCTGGTGGATTTCCATGGCGTTGTTCGCCATGTCGAAAGTCACGTCGGACATGTGCAGGTAATAATTGGCGAAATATTCCTTGATTAAATACCCCTTGTAACCCAGGCAAACTACAAAATCGTTGACCCCGAACGAGGAATAGATTTTCATGATATGCCACAGCAACGGCTTGCCGCCGACCGCTATCATCGGTTTCGGCTTGAGCTGGGTCTCCTCGGAAATCCGCGTGCCCAGGCCGCCCGCCAGTATCACCGCTTTCATGATCCCAGAAACCTCCGTTGACCGCTTTCCAAGATGCGTAACATAGTGGTTTTAATAAACTTTGTCATATATTTTACGTTCACCCGTATGATGAGAGCGCTACGGGCTGGATTGCACGGTTTTCCGGGCGCATGGCGGCGTTGCAACTACAAGAGAAGGCAATGGAATGACCATTGCGCGTCGTTGCGCCTTGCCCTGCACCCGGAAAACCGCA
>JBAYVP010000292.1:0-6770 GCA_041674485.1 Sulfuricellaceae bacterium | reverse complement strand
CTGGAGTGTGCGGTTTTCCGGGTGCAGGGCATACCCGACGGCCTTACGGCCTAGGCACAAGAGGCGCAACGACGCGCAATGGTCATTCCATTGCCTTCTCTTGTAGTTGCAACGCCGCCATGCACCCGGAAAACCGTGCAATCCAGCCCGTAGCGTTCTCACCAAACAGGTGAGCGCGAAATATATGGCAAAGTTTTTTAGACCCATCATGTTATGCATATTGGCAAGCGGTCAACGGAGGTTTCTAGGTTCAAGCCTTATGTGGGTTGAGTTTGCTGCCTATTAATCCCGCCGCCATCATGTTGCACTCCAAATATCCGCGCCTGTTCGACGACGCCATGCGCCCAGTCGCGATGCGTGGCGACTTCACACATGGAACCATGCATTTTGAATACTGCTGGGCAGGCTGCATCCATAATCCGTAGCGCCACTTCGACATCGGTGCATTTTACGCGATAATATTGCTCGATCAACGCGACCTGACTCGGATGAATCGCGGTCTTGCCGACCATCCCGTGCGCCAGATCTTCTTCCACTTCCTGCACAAGCAATGCCGGGTTGTCCAAATGCTCAAACACGGGCGCTGTCAGTACAAAACCGTAGGGGCGAAATGTTGTCACCAGTTTCGAGATAACCGGTCCGAGCGGCGTTCTGTAAATAGTCATGTTGCGCGGGCGACGTATCCCCAACAACGCCAGCAAATCGTTGCCGCCGATGCGCAACGCAAGGATATGATCACGCACACCCGGCTGTTCCAGACATAGTCTCAACATTTTCATCTCCGCCTCGTCAAATACCTCGGCAGTTTCGAGCGTCGGCATCAGCATGAAGTCGGTCTTCCGCACTTGCCGGAAATAGGCATCGAAATTGTGCCGCGTCGTTTTAGGCAACACGAAACCCGTGAGTTTTTCCGATCCGGGCATGTCCAACACACGCTTCATTACGTCCGGGTTACGAACACGAACGAAGCGCTCCGTGCTCGGTCGCGCTATCATTTGTTGAAGCACGAGCGACAAATTGAACAGTGAGTAACTCAGCTCACTATCCGCCACTGCATCCTCGGTGCAAAAGATGATGGAGCGCAGATCACCGAGCAATTCGCCATCGGCAATCTTTTGTAAATCCTTGTGCGTTGCAGGCACGTACAGCGAGGCGCCAAGCATTTTTATGCTAACCATCCATTGCACTCCTTATAAGCGATACCGCCTGATAAGGCAAGTCAGCGTCTTTTATCAGCGGAACGGATTTTTCTGTGGCGAGTAGCTTCAAGTGAGCGACATCCAACGCATCGGGATTGCGCAAAATCAACAGGCGCGGCGCCCTGCGCAACAGCACGCGGGTTGCTTCGCCGATGCCGGGTTTTACCAAATTCACATCGACGATACCATGTTGCGCCATCGTAGTATGGAGGAATTCGGCGGAAACTGTCGCTACGGCCTGGCGATCAATTGGCTTCGCTTTGGGTATACCATCGCATTTAGCCTGACGCTCCCCATCGGCGATCAATCCGTCTGCAAACGCGCGCGACAGATCGTGTGGTTCAAACGCATTGTAATAGACACAACCGTGAAAATCACCAGTGCCAATCGATTCGTTCAGCACCGAGCGGCTGACCAATCCGGATACGGTGGCATTCAGAATACTGGATGGAATGAGGTAATCGGCAGACGACGCCGCACATGTAGCAGTGCCGGCAAGATCCGATAACACATACAAGCCACTGTCAATCGCCACCTCATTGCGCTGGTTAAACGCGCTTACCGCCTGTTCGAGCACGCGCGAAATCACGCCTTTGCCAGTCCAGCCATCAATGAACGTGAGTGACTCCGGCGCATGGCCTTGATCCAGAATATAGCGTAGCGCCACTTCGTCTATGCCACGGTCGCGAATTATTGACACCGAATAGTGGGTGGCTTGGCGCCCCATCACTCTGTGCAACAGATGCTTAAGAATCACGCCTACCGGAGTTCCCGCACGCACCAGCGACACCAGCGCAATGGGGCCGCTACGCCGCGCTGCAATCAGCGCTGCCAGCAACAGACAATCCCGCGCCATCTGTTGACGGTTGGCGACGCAGGCGTCCTTGAATAGCTTCAGGTAGCGCGGTGACGGCAACGATTCCGGCGACAGCATTTCGCTATAGTGACGCGCACCGGACTGGATCAACTTCTCCTTCTGCGCGATGTCGACAAACGGCTGCGGCGGCAGACGCTTGAGTAGAAAATTCACATCGTCATGCCGGTAGCTTCCGCAAAAGCTCATAACGCAGCCACAGTCAATGCAGCGAGTTGGCTACCACTCGGGACTATCGCGTAGTCGCATGCGGCCATGAAGCGCGCATCCGAAAAGCTATCGCCCATCCCTAAGGTCATGATCTCGCCATGTTCGGCTTCCAGCCGCTTGCGCAGGTGCTCTACGGCACGCGCCTTGTTCAGCGTCTTTGGCAGCACGGCCAGATTGTTGCCGTTGCGGTGGATGAAAAAATCCTTGCCCGCAGTCGCAATCCATGGCGCGACGGCCTCACGTTCGATTTGTTCGAGGCGCTCGGCTTTTTTCTCGGGGTCCTTGACCACGACGTAGAAAGGGGTCGAATAATCCTCAATCAGGCGCGCGCGTCCTTCCAAACCAGCGTTTTTCGAATACCCGTCAATAACTTGCATCGCTTCTTTCAAACCGTCAAGCACACGCGCCATGTCCGCTTGCATCGTCTCCAGCCAAATGGCATCGACCGCACCGCCCGGCTCCAGTATGACACCGCCGTAATCGATTATGGAATAACTGGAGAACGGCAAGTCCACCCGGCAGAAGGCATCGCGATTACGCGCAGTTACCGGAATCAGCGTCGTTTCACGGTGCATCAGCTCAAAAAAAGCGCGTTGGCGCGCTGTCGTGAATGAACATGCGACCCCATCCTTCAGGTATGCGGCAGGGCGTAAATCTTCTTCTTTTGCACATTTGCCGGGCGTTTGGAACAGGGTGTCGTCAAGATCAACGAACAGGAATTTCTTCAATATTATTCTCTGACAAAAAATGCAACAGACGACCGCCAACAGCATTCGCAAGCCGATACAGCGCTACGTTAGGCGGCGTCTCGTGGCAAATAAAGATATGATCATACTGGCCGGGCATGACGTTATAAATGTAATTCACCACCCCCTCGCCATAGTTGTCGGGGAATGTAACCGAGTGGCTGACGGCGCCCCATTGCAAAATGGGAGAACGGGTCGTCGATTGCACCACAACATCGATACCCCGCTCTTCGAGTCCGCGTCCCAGAAGAAAAGCCATATGCATAAATTCGCCGGTGCCGAGCACCAGCGTCCGTTCACCCGGTTGGATCGAGATAATCAGTTGCTCGACTAAATCGACCGGCACGGTTAAGGGGCGAGCTATGCCTAACCTGCCAAATGCAGCGCTTGCGCCACGGTCGGCATGTGTTTCGAATAACTGGGCTTCACCCGCTGCCTGGTGAAATTCGCCGGCGGTGAATGCATATTCACCGCTGAGCGCAGCGCCTATCGACACCGCAATGCCGAATCGCCGCGACAACGCGCTATTCGCTGCCTGCCCCATGAAGTTGGTGATCGTCGCCAGATGCACGCGCTCGATAGCCGGATTAAGGGTGCGGTACGCCGTAGTCAAATTCAAGAATGTATTACCAGTGCTGGCTTCATCATCAATCAGCACAAGCGAGCGCGCAGACAGAAAAAGTTCAAGTAAAGCAGCATCCTTTGGCTTGTGCAGAAACTGCCGCGGCGCGTGACTATGCGCTTCTTCGAACTCGATGAGAGGTGTATCGCCTACGTGATAGCGCGTCGTATGCAGGAATAGCGCCGCATGTTTCGGATTGGCGTCCTTATAGGCTTCAAACACGCCCTGCCCCAATCCGATGGCTGTTTCCGCCATAGCGATAAATACCACCGGGTCGGGCAAATCCACCGGCGCCTGAGCGGCCAACTCTATATGGATTTCGCGCATCGCCTGCGGCGTCACCGGCCAATGTTTGCCCAATACCTTGCTCAGAAATAGAAAGCCGCGCTTGGCATTCGCACGTGCAGCAAACCCAACCAAATCATCAAGGCCAAACCGACCGGCTTCAGCCTTGACCTCCAGCAGGCCGGTCGGCAATGCGACAATTCGCGCTTCTTCCGATGCACTACGGCTCATCACAGCTCCGTCGCGCACGCCAGTTCCGCAACGCGCATGCCTGCACGGATCTCCGGTATCTGCAAACCGTCGAAACCGCCGCGATCAAATCCGACCAACGCCAGATAGGGAAGATTGGGGCCGGCAAGGCATGCCATTGCAATGCCGCCTGACATGCGCGGATTGATCTCCAGCAGGCGAAGTCCGTTTTGGCTTTCGCGGAATTGAATATTGAATACGCCGTTCAATCCATAGGCGGCAGTCAGTTGCCTTGCGCCTTCCAGAATATCGTCGCGCATGTCTATCGTTTGTCCCTGTCCGGCGACCAGCGCTTTCTTGCGAGGAATCGCACAGACCAGACGCCCGTTATCGCCGATGCAATCAACACTGTATTCGGGACCATCCAGATATTCCATCACCAGCATGGTGCGAAAGCCATCCATTGCGGCGAATCCACGCCGCAGGTCGTCCAGGCCGATGTGATACGGAACGCCTTCGAGCAACAACTGCGCGGCGCCGCGTTTCTCATCAATAACGCTGAAACCCAAGCCATACACGGATACCGAAGGCTTGATGCACAACTTTGCATGAGATTCCCTTAGTTCGCGATAGGCAGCGTCGAACTGCTCGACATTTTCAACGACGCGAAACGCAGCAGGCTGCGCGAGTTCCAAATCAACCGTTTGATAAAAACGTGCTTTATCATGCAGCAGATGCAACACTTCCTGCGACGCGGCGCACAACACACGCGTGCCTTGCGCCGCAAATTTTCCTCGCGCGGCGCTGACCAGACTGGCTTCCTTGCCGGGCACAAAAATACCAATACGATTCTCGTGGCAAAAATGAAGACACCACTCCAGATAGGCTTCGCCTTTCAGCCCAGCAGGTTCGAGAGCCGATTCATGCGCAGCAGGAAAAGCCGGCGACGGCTTGGTGTTGCTGCACACGATATAATAATCGCCTGTAATATCCGCCTCGCGAATGAGGCGGATCGCTGCGGCAATGGATGAAAAAGTTTTATTGAACCAGACGCGCTGCATGAATGCCTTTATAAGTGGGGAGTAATTTGTGGTATCAGTTCTTCGAACGTGCGGCCATTGCCGATTTCACCGATGGCATGCATTTTCCATTCCCCGCCATGGCGATAAATCTTGGCCATGATCTGTGCGTTATGGGAACCCAATGCAGACAGATTGAATCGCGCAACCTCCTTGTTATCGCTCGCATTAACGATGCGGCAAGTGGCGTTTTCGATTTGCGAGAAATTCTGACCAGTAAAGCTGTTGACCGTGAACACCAGGCTTTTGACGTTGTCGGGCACTTTCGTTAAATCAACAACGATTTGCTCATCGTCCCCGTCCCCATCACCGGTGCGATTATCGCCGGTATGCACGACCGAGCCGTCCCTGGACTTCAACTGCCGAAACCATGCCGCGTCCGTTTGTTTCCCCTGCTCGTCGAACAAAATACAGGACGCATCCAGGTCGATGTCCTGAGCCTTGCCGCCAAAGCCGAGAAAGCCTTTGGACTTCACGGCATCCCAGCCAAGCCCCATGATGATTTTAGTCAATTTAACACCGGCCTCTTTGTCGAGGGAAATTTTTTGGCCTTTTTGCAGATTGACAGACATGCTGTTCTCCTTAAACGATTGAGTCGTTGATTGTTGATCCTGGTTAGCGCTAATCAGATTAGCGATTGCCTGATGCCTATTTCTTCACCCAGTTGAGAAATGAAGCGCTATTGCGCGAGCAGACAAAAACCTTGCCCGATCCGCTGAAGCGCAGCACGATACCTTCGCCACTGGTGGCGCTGTTGACGAGGTTGCCGATCATCCCGCCAATTCCGCCGCCGGTATTGCCGGTAGTCACGGAAATCTCGTATTTCAAAGCGTTATCCCAACACACGACATGAGAATTATCGATGATGACATCTTTGCCGGGTGCGACTTCGAGTTGGAATGTCGAACCGAAGCCGGACACGACAACTTGACCGGCGCCGGATGTTTCCATCACGAAAAAACCACCGGACTGCGCAAATAAGGCATTTCCGATATTTTGCATGCGCACCTTCATTTCAGTGCCCGATGTCGCGGCCACGAATGCGCCATCGTTCAACAAATACTGTCGCGCACCGACATCGATAATTTCCAGCGCACCAGGCAATAGCGGCGAAAGCAGACAGTCGCCATCGCCGCGCACCGCTTCGATGTGTTGCTGAAAAAAAGACTCCCCATTGGCAAACCGGCGCATGATAGCGCTGCCGATCCCACCGCTCATACGCCCCTTGAGGTCAAGGGTGGCTTCCATCATCACCATCGCATCAGACTCGCAATATATCTTATCGCCTTTTTTCAGCGCAACGTGAAGAAACGGATCAACATCACCGGTGGAAGTAAATACTGTCATGTCGTGAATTTCCTACTGTGAAAAAATTTGGGTGGGCGACGCAGTTTATGAAAACAAACCAAGCTGGGGATACCAGCTTGAGCCAGCCCAGATAGTTATACTTTGCGCGGCCACAATTTGCGGATTTAGCCGCGTCTCGCGGGATGCGATTGCTGCGCAAATTGCGCCGTGTGGCTGTTCCACACAAGCAATTTGCAACGCGGAAGCCGCGCCCGCGAG
>JBAYVP010000291.1:0-6805 GCA_041674485.1 Sulfuricellaceae bacterium | reverse complement strand
GGTAAATCAGTATATAAGAATGTGCTAATATTGCATGGCGCAATATTAGTGAACTCTTATATGCTTATATACCGGCCGCGCCAAAAGCGTGAAACTTCAGATAAAAAATCAAACTGAACCAGTGCCCGGCGTTGCAACTTATCGAGAAGGCAATGGAATGACCATGCAGCAAAGTTGCGCCTCTTGTGCCCAGGCCGTCAGGCCGTCGGGTATGCCCTGCACCCGGAAAACCGCACGCTCCAACCCGTTCAACTGAGCTTTCTAGGCTGATGTTTACCGTCTGGCGGCTGGTCACCGCGCGTTTCGCGGATAATGCATTTTCCGGTGAGGGCGCCCGTCTCTACGGCGGACGCTGGAACCGCAAGGGTGTGCCGCTGGTTTACACCGCTGAAAGCCAATCCTTGGCGATGCTGGAAATGTTGGTGCAGGACAAACCGCTACGCGCCCGTTACGTTGTTATTCCGGCGCATATTCCCAAGGGGCTGAAAATCATGCGGATCGACCCCGCGCAACTTCCTCCGGACTGGCGCACCATCCCGGCCCAAGCACAGTTGCAGGAGATTGGCGGCGCTTGGGCGTTGGAGCGATCCGCCGCCGTTCTCGTCGTGCCTAGTGTGGTGATCCCCAGCGAATGCAATTACCTGCTCAACCCGCTGCATCCCCACTTTGGCAAGATCGAAATTGGTGAGCCGCAGGCATTTATTACCGATGTGCGGTTGAACAGGAAATGAGAAAAAAAGGGACAGATTTATTTTTCGCGTTCTTTATCCTAAGCCGGACTATTGCCGGAACCAAAATACTTACCGCAGAGACGCAGAGGCGCGGAGAAATAACGAAATCTCTGTGCCTCTGCGTCTCTGCGGTTCAACTAAGCTTTCCAGGCTCATGCATCCTTAGGGGGTGGGAATAATCAAATCCGTCCTTTTTTCGTTCCGGTTGGCTGAGTAAAAACTCGCGCCAGCCGGCGGGTGGATAAGCCATGCCTGATAAGCGAGTTACGTTAACGCCGTCAGGAATTACGTTATAATCGAAACCCGCCTTTAACCCTCTAATAACATGCCCATGAGTTCCAACACCTCAAAATTTCTCGACCGTCTCAGGCAGCGCGTGCTGTTGTGCGACGGCGGCACCGGCACCCTGATTCAGGCGCGCGACTGGAATATAGAAAAAGACTTTCTCGGCCTGGAAAATTGTTCCGAGGTGCTGGTTCTGACCCGCCCCGATTTTATCGAGGATGTGCATCGCGCCTATTTCGACGCCGGCGCGGATTGCGTCGAAACCAACACTTTCGGCGCCAACAAGGTGGTGCTGGGCGAATTCGGCTTGGCCGACAAGGCTTATGAAATCAGCCGCCGTGCAGCCGAAATCGCGCGCCGCCTGGCCGACGGCTATGCCACGCCGGAGTGGCCGCGCTTCGTGCTCGGCTCGGTCGGGCCTGGTACAAAACTGGCCAGTCTCGGCCATCTCGATTACGACACGCTGGAGGATTCCTACGCCGAGCAGGCGCGCGGGATGTTGGACGGCGGCATAGATGCGTTTCTGCTGGAAACCAACCAGGATTTGCTCACCATCAAGGCGGCGGTGAACGGCTGCAAGCTGGCGCGCGGCGAAAAAGGACGCGCGGACGTGCCGCTGTTTGTCCAGGTGACGATAGAAACCACCGGCGCGATGCTGGTGGGCAGCGACATTTACGCCGCGATGGTGGCGATAGACGCGCTGGATGTGGACGGCATGGGGATCAATTGCGCGACCGGTCCGGCGGAAATGGCCGAGCATGTGCAGGCCTTGGGCGAGCGCTGGCGCGGTTTTATTTCGGTGATGCCGAATGCCGGGCTGCCGATGCTGGTGGACGGCAAGACCGAATATCCGCTGGCGCCGCGAGAGCTGGCCGATTGGCACAAGCGCTTTATCGAAGAAGACGGCATCAATCTGGTGGGCGGCTGTTGCGGCACCACGCCCGCCCATATCGCGGCAGTGCGCGCGATGCTGGATGCGCGCGCCGACAAGACGCCCAAAGCGCGCAAGTCCCAGTGGGAGCCGTCGGTGTCGTCGCTCTACAGCGCCGTGGCGCTACGCCAGGAAAACGCGGTGTTTGCCATCGGCGAGCGCTCCAATGCGAACGGCTCGAAGAAATTCCGCGATTTGCTTAACGCCGAGGACTGGGATGCGCTGGTGTCCGTCGGGCGCGAACAGGTGAAGGAAGGCTCGCACGCGCTGGATGTGTGCGTGGCTTTCGTCGGGCGTCCCGAGGCCAGGGACATGACTGAAGTAGTGTCGCGTTATCGCGGCCAAGTAGCGGCGCCACTGGTGATCGATTCCACCGAGATACCGGTGATCGAAACCGCACTGAAGCTGATCGGCGGCAAGGCGATCATCAACTCGATCAATTTTGAGGACGGCGAGGAAAAGGCCGCCCGGATATTGCGTCTCGCGAAGAAATTCGGCGCGGCGGTGGTGGCGCTCACCATCGACGAACAAGGCATGGCGAAAGAGATTGATGACAAGCTGCGCATCGCCCATCGCCTGTACGATTTCGCCGTCAAGCAACACGGCCTGCCGGCTTCCGACCTGCTGTTCGACCCGCTCACCTTCACCATCTGCACCGGCGTCGAGGAAGACCGCAACCACGGCATCAACACGCTGGACGCGATAGAGCGCATCGCGCGCGAGTTGCCCGAGTGCCAGATCATGCTCGGCCTGTCCAACATCAGCTTCGGCCTGAATGCCGCCGCGCGCCATGTGCTCAACTCGGTGTTCCTGGCGCATGCGCAAAAACGCGGCATGACGGCGGCGATCATCCATGTTGCCAAGATCATGCCGCTGCACAAGATAGACGAAACCCACCGGCAGGCGGCGGAAGACCTGATCTTCAACCGCGTTCATGACGGACGCGACCCGTTGCTGACTTACGTCGATATGTTCAAGGACATCACCGTGGCCGCCACGGTCAAGGCCAAGCCCGCCAACATTGAGGAAGCATTGAAGGCGCGCATCGTCGATGGCGACAAGCAAGGCTTGCAGGCCGATCTCGACGAAGCGCTGAAAACCCATGCGCCGCTGGACATCATCAACACCATCCTGCTGGACGGCATGAAGACGGTGGGCGAACTGTTCGGTTCGGGCGAAATGCAATTGCCTTTTGTGCTGCAAAGCGCCGAAACCATGAAAGCGGCGGTAGCCTACCTGGAGCCGCTGATGGCGCGGGAAGCCGGCTCGCACAAAGGCACCATGGTGCTGGCGACGGTCAAGGGCGATGTGCATGACATCGGCAAGAATCTGGTGGACATTATCCTCACCAACAACGGCTACAATGTGGTGAACATCGGCATCAAACAGCCGCTGGATGCGATCCTCAAGGCAGCGCACGAACATAACGCCGACGCCATCGGCATGTCCGGCCTGCTGGTGAAATCCACCGTGATTATGCGGGAAAACCTGGATGAGATGAAAAAACTAGGACTTTCCACCCCGGTGATACTCGGCGGCGCGGCGCTGACGCGCAAATACGTGGAAATCGATTGCACGGCGGTGTATCCGGGTGTGCATTATGCCAAGGACGCGTTTTCCGGGCTGCACCTGATGGACCAAATCATGACCGGCAAGTAACCATTTACCACCCATTTTATATGTAGAGGGCGGAGAACAGAGAACAGAGAAAACCTCCTCAAAATCTGTCTTCTGTCTTCTGTCCTCTGCCCTCTGTCCCCTGACCAGGAGAACCCATGCAGCATTTAACCCCCAAGCAGGCTTACGAATTCCTGCAATCCAACCCGGAAGTCGTGTTCATCGACGTGCGCAGCGAAATCGAGTTCTTTTTCGTCGGCCATCCCAACGACTCCATCCTGATTCCCTGGTACGACGGCCCGGATTGGGAAATCAACCCGAATTTCGTCGCTCACGCGAAAAAAGCCGCCAGCATGAACCGCCCGGTGGTGCTGATCTGCCGTAGCGGCAGACGCTCCATCGAAGCCGGGCTGGCGCTGGAACAGGCCGGCATGACCGACGTTTACAACGTGCTGCACGGTTTCGAAGGCGAGTTGGATAACAACCACCATAGAAACGCGGTGAACGGCTGGCGTTTCGACAACCTGCCGTGGAAGCAAACCTGATCCTGATTGGCAAGATTCTTCAGTATGATTTTCCGTTCATGGTTCGACAGGCTCACCACGAACGGAAAATCATAGGGTTGCGTGGTCTTTGCCCGTTCGTCCTAAAGCTCTGTCGAAGGACGAATGGGCAAAGAATCTTTCTAATCAGAAACCTGATTAAGAGCAGCCCAAAAACGGGAGAGCTTTTTAGTTCATGTTGTTGGGGGTGCTACACTTAATTGACGCCCTGACGCCTTCGCGAGTTGAAGTGTAGAAAAGGATCATGGTGCGCTTTCGAGAGCCTGACAAATGGGCCAAGATCGAACGAAAACGCGCGAGCACAGAACCGGTAGGGAACTATCAATGCACTACTTTGAAAACTTCAAGAATTTTGCTGCCGCAGAACTCGATTTGTTCCGGCCCATGACCTTGATGATAGGCAAGAACGGCTCGGGAAAAAGCAACATCATTGAGGCAGTGGAGTTGCTGGCCCAGATTGCTCATGGACGCCCGCTTTACGAGATTACGGATATTGGCCGTGGAAGTGGCGCCACGTTTGAAATTCGTGGGGGATTGCCCGGTTGTTTGAAATACGATATGCGGGAAAACCAAGGCTTGATATCCGTGGGAGGTCCGCCTATCGGGAAATTTTCATTAGGTTTCAGTGGTTCCTACGGAAATAAGAAAAATTTTGACTATAAAGTTACGGTGCGTTTAACGCCAGCCCCGAAAATCGTGGAGGAAGTTTTAATCTGGGACAATCGTCAGGTGTTTCGCGCCCAAGCAGGCAAGAACAAGGACATTCTTGATGTCGAGTATGATAATTTTCGGCGGGGCGGAAACAAACCGATTACCCACTTACCTTCCGACTGCTCAGTGTTATCGAGATACGCAACATTTGTTGATCTGATTGATCCGCATCAACACCAAAAAGACACGCTCGGTTTCGTCAAAAACATCAGGGGACACCTTAACGCAGCCTTTGTATTCGACCTGATCCCGAAACAAATGCGTGGCCTTGAGCGCATCGGCCAGGAAATTCTTATTAAAGACGGCTCCAATCTTTCTCCGGTGTTGTTTGCCTTGAGTCAGGGCGATGAAGCACAGCAAAACACGCTGGCACGTATTCTGGAAAAGATTCGCCAGGTGCCGGAAGAACCGTTTGTGGGCT
This sequence comes from Sulfuricellaceae bacterium, assembly GCA_041674485.1. GTDB lineage: Bacteria > Pseudomonadota > Gammaproteobacteria > Burkholderiales > Sulfuricellaceae > JAGXQV01. The sequence goes on along the minus strand of JBAYVP010000291.1, from coordinate 1,546 downwards.
TTGACTTTATCACCACCACGCAACAGCAGGATGTGCAGGTAGGGTTTAAGCGCGTAGATGGATCGATTGCCGACGCACGAACGCTTTCGGATGGTACGTTGCGAGCTTTGGCAATTTTGACGGCGCTTGAAACCGTACCGGAATCCTCCAGAATCGTGATTGAAGAAATGGATAATGGCATTCATCCCACGCGCGTCAAGACATTGATAGATGCAGTTTGGGAGTGCAGCAAACGCCGCAAATTGAATGTGTTGGCGACAACCCATAATCCGGCTACACTGGACTGCCTGTCGGATGAACAACTGAAATCCGTAGTGATTTGCTACCGCGATCATCCGGCAAAGACTTCCAGACTGATTCCGTTTTTGGGTTTGCCACGGTCCGACGTGTTGATGGAGCAAGGCCGTTTAGGCGATCTAGTCACCCGGCAAGTGCTGGAAAAACATTTGTTGCCCGGTTTTGAAAAAGATCAACATAGCAAGGCTAAAGCATGGCTGGAATCGCTAACATGAGCGATATTAGGCTTTATGTGGTGGACACCAGTTATTTGCTCGAACTTTATCGTGTAGATCATTGCTCTGATGAGCAGGCGCATAAGCGGGTTAAAAACAAATTTGCTGAAGCAATCGACTCTGGCGAGCGAATTTACGTACCTGTCCCGGTACTGTATGAAGTAGCCAATCATGTCGCCGACATCAAAGATTCGAGTAACCGCAAACGCTTGGCCAAACAGTTGTCACAAACAGTGAAGTCCGCTTTGGAAGAATTTGTTCCATGGACAATCACCCATTTGACGGATGAGGCTGATATATCTGCATTGATGGCAGCTCTAATGACACATGCCGAGCAATTTGCTGAAATATTTTCAATCGAAAAATTGGGGTTGACCGATACGGCAGTGGTTCTAGAAGCAGAAAGATTACGCAAGCGTTATCGATCAGACAACCTTCGAAAATACCATGTCCATATCTGGACCCGCCACCAAGCTATCAAATCGCGAGAACCCGACATTGAGGCAAATCAGTTTGTTTGAGAGTTGCTCTATGGGAACAAGCGCAAAAAGACGGGTGCGGCTCGCGCTTATCCGCCTACATTGTCTCCAAACAAATTTATCTTGCAGCACGCCCTCGCTGGTCTTTTGTTTCATAGACAAATTTCGCTTACCTGTGAAGGGTGTCAGCGCCATTGTAACGACTTGCGCCAGCACAATGGCGCGACAGTCGGGCGCATGAATAACTACGCCGCGCTAACGCAAAATTCGCCTATGAAACAAGCGGGGTAAGCAGGCATTTCGCCGATAGGCGAAAGCTCGCAAAATCCTGCGCTTTTCATCGCGCGAATTTACTTGTGCCTTTTGGGTATGAAATATCCGGACTGATTTCCAACAGCACAGTCCATATTGGGATGTGCCGAGAAACGCAGCATATACTTTGCGCGGCCACGATTTGCGCATTTATCCATCGTCTCGCGGGCGCGGCTTCCGCGTTGCAAATTGCTTGTGTGGAACAGCCACACGGCGCAATTTGCGCAGCAATCGCATCCCGCG
>JBAYVP010000290.1:0-6823 GCA_041674485.1 Sulfuricellaceae bacterium | reverse complement strand
CCTTATCAGGTCTGCCTGTTTGGCCGCCTTGTTGCCTTTGATGACTTCCCGGATTTTATCAAGATGCGCTTTGACGTTTGCTTTCGACGGCTTTATCAAGAGCTTGCCGCTGTACTTGCGGATGTTCCATCCGAGGAAGTCAAACCCTTCTTCAATGTGCGTTATCTTGGTCTTTTCCGGCGAGAGGGTTAACCCGCGTTCCGCCAGGAATTCAACCACTGCGGGTTTGACTTTCTGCTCCAGCCATTCTTTCGAGTGACCAGTGATAATGAAGTTGCGTATTTCGGAGCATCGTGACCGCTCATTTCGCTAAATCGTGACCAGCGATTTCGGTCTATCGTGACCGGCTGTTTCGCTAAGTCGTGACCGATTTTTGGTGTCGAGCGAAATAGGCGGTCACGACTTAGCGAAATAGAAATCAGCTAAAGAAAGGTGTTGCGCATGAACTAGCCTGAACTTTGCATAAATTTTTTGCAGTGCAAGCCTATCGGCTGTGGTGCCATTTTTTTGATTTTTAGGCGAAGCACCCCCAACCCCCGCTGATGGGGTAACGCGTAAGTCGGTTGTCGTGAAGGGTGGGCGGCGCCGTCTCGTGGGCCAAACGTGCCAGGTCATGGAGAGGCCAGCATGGCGGGTTTTCTGCCAGCCGGACAAAACCGCTGGCAAACTTGTGCCAGTAGAGATTTGACCGGGCAAGCAGTGGGCGGGTGCAGCAGCACCCGATCTTTGTACTGTTTAACGCGCACAGCAATCTTGAACAGCGAGAGGATAACCGTCTTGGGCTGTGCGGTCGCCAGTTCTGTGTCCTGCAACCCCAGTTGACGAAGTTGCTGGTGCAACACATAGGCGGCTGCCGTCAGTAATAAGCGGCCAAAGTTGGATAGGAAGCTTGACGCAGATGTTCTGTCGGATTTCAGATCGCTCTTTACTTGCTTGATCCAATTCTCAGCCTGCCCACGAGCACAATATTCCTGCTGGTAGAGCGCACTGGGTGTGGGGCTGCGTAGCGTAGTCACGACGAAACGCTCGTTGTCCTTATCGGGCGCCCCAGCGCTACCCGCCAGGACTTCAGCCTTGAGTACGACGCGGTGGGCTTGCGACCAATACTTGGCTGCATACTCGAACTCGCCAAACAGACGCACTGCCGACACGGTAGGCCCCAACTTTTGGGCAGCCAGTGAACGATGCAGTTCAAGGTGCCCGCGCGCATTTCTCATCAGCCCCTCAGCCTTGCGGGACAGAACGGCGTTACCGGCTATGCCGAAGAGGAAATCAGCATTGCCAATGTCTATGATCAACTGCATCAATTCCGGGTTCGAGAAGTGCCCATCGCCGCGCAGCAAAATATGGGTGTGCGGCCAGTGTTGACGCAATAAACGCAGCACACGTTTCGTAACTACTCAGGTGGCATCGTCCCAACCGCTGAGGCTGAGTTTGTAATCAAGCGAAACGGGGTTGAGGCGGGCATCCCTGAAAGGTCAGGGTCAGGGCGTGGAAGAGATTGCCGCCCTGCTTGTGCAGGGTGGCGAGGTAGGAACGAATCACGCAAAAGGTTTCGACGCCGTTTTGCGTACGGAAGCAACCGGAGATTTTCTGTTTGACCTTTTGCATGCGCACCGCCTGTTCGGCGAGGTTGTTGGTAAAAGGAACATTGAGATCGGTGGCAAAGCGCCAAACATCATCGGCATAGGTGCGCAAGCGTCCCAGCAGATTGGTAGCCTTGCTTTGCTTGGTGCGTCCGCGTCCGCCGGAGGGCGGCGCACGGGGATTGGCGGCTTCGCCCTCTTTGAGAATCTCGTCATAAAGGGCTCGGATGCAGGCAATGCGCTCTGGGCTTAGCGGCTCACCCGCAGCAGTCACTTCATGACAAACCTCGATCAGCAGATCGATCAGGCGCTTTGCCCAAGCTTGGCTCATTTCCTCGAAGAGGTAGGTCAGTTCCCGCAGATGATGGGCATTGCACAACCCATGTTTGCACAGCAATTCGCGGTAAGGTTTCCAGCCGTCATGAATCAACGTGCCGAAGAACCCGGTCAGAATGCCGAAAGCTTCGAAAGCTTTTTTGCCCCGGTTTGGATGGCATCCGATCCAAGTCAGCGTGGTGGTGGCCAGGACATGCATCCAGTTGAGTTTGCCCGCCACGCGCATCCCGGTTTCATCGGCGTGGGCGACCGGCGCGGCTTGCAGTGCATTGCCGATGGCAGCCACCGTGTCCGTCAGACGGATTTTCGCCTCCTCGTTTGCCGCCAACACGGTGGCATCCGACATGGGAAGGTCAAAAAAGTCGCCCAGCAGGGCGCCGGTGCGCGCCACCGGCATCATGTGGTGGTTCATCAGATGCACGGCAGCCGCCTTGATGCGCGGGCCGTACTGCACCGGCGCCGTAACGTCTTCGGGAAACTCCCCTCGATGAATTTTGCCGCAGACGCAAAGCGTTTCTGTCACCTGATGCTCGGTGGCTTCGTAACGCAAGGGAGGAATATCGAATACCTGACGGGTTTCGACCACCGTCCCGCCATCCAGCGGACGATGGCAGGCGTCGCAGTGTGCCGGGGGACGATGTGTCTCGATCTGATCCGGTTGAGCGACTTTTTTCAGTGTGTGCCCGCTATGTCCCATTTGACCGCCTGTCGGGTGTTGACCGATTGGGCGTTGCGATTTCGGCTTGGGTTTTTTCATCCCGTCCGTGGAGGGCGGTTTGCTTGAATTGCGGCTGTTCAGCGACAATCGTCCTTCCAGTTCAGCGACTTTGGCCGTCAGCGCTGTCACTTGAGCAAACAGAGCACGAATCAATTCGTCTTTGTCAGCAGCACTGAGTTGCTCAAGGTCGGGAAGTTTGTCCATGCGAAATTATATAGCATTTTAATCACGCAAGGCGACCTGAGTAGTTACCACGTTTCATTATCATGGCATTCTCGGCACCGGTCGGGCGCTTGCCCGGACGCAGCACGGCAGTCACTAAAGCACCGGTGCTTGCTTCGAACACCAGCAATGGCAGGTAGCAATAGCCATTATAATGGTGATTATAAAATGAAAGTTCCTGTTGTCCGTGGGTAATATCAGCGGCGTGATCAAGATCAAGGGTGATACTGGCAGGAGCGCCGCTGTAGCCGGCAATAAATTGCAAAACCAGGGCACGAGCCATCCGATATATATCCTTGCTGCTTAGCGCGCCCTCAAAACGGGAGTGAGTCGCGCCACTAGCCAGCAGATTGTTGGGATCAAGCGGGGCTTTGTTTGCTGCCAGCTTGAATATCGGGTCGTGGCGCAAGGTATCGGCATCATTGCCGTCTTCATAACCCGATGCGATTTGAAAAATACGCTGCGTCAGTAAATCGTGCAGGGGGTGCGTGATATAACGCGTATCACGAATATCAATAATCCTAGAAACCTCCGTTGAACGGGCTGGAGTGTGCGGTTTTCCGGGGGCAGGGCAAGGCGCAACGACGCGGAATGGTCGTTCCATTCCCTTCTCTTGGAGTTGCAACGCCGCCATGCGCCCGGAAAACCGTGCAATCCAGCCCGTAGCGCTCTCACCATACGGGTGAACGCAAAATATATGACAAAGCTGTTTAGAACCGCCATGTTACACACCTTGGCAAGCGGTCAACGGAGGTTTCTAGGATAATAGCCGCAGCAAACCGATCAATCAGACCAATGCGACGATCAACGGCACCCAGCACGACCGCCCCCAGATCGGAGGATAGCTCACCTCCAGCAAAGTCGGCGCGAACCGTGAACCCTGGAATGGATGGAAAACGGAGTTGGAAGGGAGGGGATTTGGCTGCGGGGAGAGAGGATTTAGCCATTTTTTACGAGCCTGATTTTAAGTATTCTTAATTATATCATTCGCTTGAAGTATAATTCACCCCGTTTATGCAATATTCAGGCTAAAGACATCGTGAGTCGCCCGGATGGGGCCAAAGCGGAATCCGGGAGCGCCCGCCAAGCGCGCAAAAGCGGAGGGTGCGGTTTTTTGCGCCCACCGGTTCGGGATGTTCCGCGTGGGCACGATATGGCCGTGCCCACGCGGCCAGGGTAAATTTGTTCTCAGCACGGAAAAAACCAATTCACCGCAGAGGACGCAGAGGAAAACCCTCATGCTCTTCCTCTGCGTCCTCTGCGGTAAAAAAGGTTTTGTCTTTATGGATTGCCGTCATGAGTTGAGCAGCGTTGGAGATCGCCCCTGCGCAAGGCATAACCAGCGGGCAGTGCGCTATCGTGGATTGCCCCCAACATGCAGCCTGTCCCGCCCTATTCACCCATACCGTGGAGTATCTTGGCTCACCAAATCCACTCGCCATTTCAGGTCAAAGTATGGTTTAATCCCCACTTTGCCCTATCTCTCCCCCGCCGCCCCGTAGCCCCGCTGAATGCAGTCTTGCTGGGATAACCCCAGGTGTTTTTCCATGCGCCAAGCACCATGTTGGGATATTCCGCTTTCCCTAGGCTGCCGTTGTAGCGCCCCAGCGCGCGGAACAGGTTGCCCTTTTCAATGTCCAGGTAGTGGCGCAGGATGGTGCAGCCGTAGCGCAGGTTGATGCGCAGGTGGAATAAATTCTGTTCGGACGAGCCGATTTCCTTCACCCAGAACGGCATCACCTGCATGAAGCCGCGCGCTCCGGCGCCGGATACCGCGTATTTCTTGAAGCCGCTTTCCACCTGAATCAACCCCAGCACCAACTGAGGATCAAGGCCGGCGCGCGATGCCTCGTAATGGACGGTCTTGAGGAAATCAAGACGGGTGTCCTTGTCGGGGATGCGCTTTTCCACGCGCCGCGACATTTCAAAGAGCCAGCTATGCGCCTCGGCTTGCGAGGCGAACACCAGGCGCGGCGCAGCGCTGTCGCTCACCGCCTTGGTCAGCGTCGCGCGCACGCTGGCCGATAGCGGTTCATAGCGCTGCGCGCCGGCTTGAGCAACGCCTGCGACCAGCAGCAATACGAGGGAGACGATCAGTTTTCGCATAACTCTGATTTTAGACGCTGCACCGCTTCCTGCAAAGGCCAGGCCGTCGCCTTATCGTCGCGCCGTCCCTGGTATTCGACGTTGCCTTCCTTCAGTCCGCGTTCGCCGATTACGATGCGGTGCGGGATGCCGATTAGTTCGAGGTCGGCGAACATCACGCCGGGACGCTCGTCGCGGTCGTCCATCAGCACTTCAACACCGGCGGCGGTGAGTTCCGCGTAGAGCTTTTCGGCGGTTGCCTGCACCAGTTCGCTACGCTTGAGGCCGATGGGTGCAAGCGCCACCTGGAACGGCGCCATCGCGGCGGGAAATACGATGCCGCGCGGGTCGTGGTGCTGCTCAATTGCCGCAGCGACGATGCGCGATACGCCTATGCCGTAGCACCCCATTTCCATCACTTGTTCTCTGCCGTGCAGGTCGAGGTAGACGGCGTTCATCGCCTCGGAATACTTGGTGCGCAACTGGAAAATATGCCCCACTTCGATGCCGCGACACAATTCCAGCGTCCCCTTGCCGTCCGGGCTGGGGTCGCCGCTCACTGCGTTGCGGATGTCCACCACTTCCTTCAGTTCCGGCAGGTCGCGGACGAAATTAACGCCGGTGAGATGGTAGCCGTCCTCGTTGGCGCCGCACACGAAATCGGCCAGGTTCGCAACAGCGCGGTCGGCGATGATAGGGACGTTCAAGCCCAACGGCCCCAATGAGCCGGCATGGCAACCTACCGCCGCCTTGATTTTTGCATCGGAGGCGAAGCATAGCGGCTGAGCGAGCTGAAACAGCTTGCCGGCCTTGACTTCGTTCAACTGGTGGTCGCCGCGCAACAGTAGCGCCACCACGCCGCCATCACTGCCTTCGAGCAGCAAGGTCTTAACGGTTTTTTCCACCGGCGTCTTGAGAAATTCGCACACTTCCTCAATGCTGTGCTTGCCCGGCGTATACACTTTCTGCATCGCTTGAGCCGGCGCGGGACGGGGTGCAGCGGGCGTGACCGCCTCCGCCAGTTCGACATTGGCGGCGTAATCCGAAGCCGGGCAAAAGGCGATGGCGTCCTCGCCGGAATCGGCCAACACATGGAATTCGTGCGAGCCGGTGCCGCCGATGGCGCCGGTGTCAGCCGCCACGGCGCGGTATTGCAGACCGAGGCGGGTGAAAATATTGCCATAAGTTGCGTGCATCACACGGTAGGTCTGCTCCAGGCTGGCAAAATCGGTGTGGAAGGAATAGGCATCCTTCATCACGAATTCGCGCGCGCGCATCACGCCGAAGCGCGGGCGTATTTCATCGCGGAACTTGGTCTGAATCTGGTAGAAATTGATCGGCAACTGGCGATAGCTTTTGATTTCGCGACGCGCCAAGTCGGTAATTACCTCTTCGTGGGTCGGGCCGAAACAGAAATCGCGTTCATGCCTATCCTTGATTTTCAGCATCTGCGGACCGAACACGTCCCAGCGCCCGGTTTCCTGCCACAACTCGGCAGGGATCACCGCCGGCATCAGCACTTCAACCGCGCCGCTTTTATTCATCTCGTCGCGCACCACTGCCTCGACCTTACGCAGGACGCGCAGCCCCAGCGGCATCCAGGTGTACAGCCCGCTGCCCAGGCGCTTGATCAGCCCGGCGCGCAGCATCAATTTATGGCTGACCAGCTCCGCCTCAGCGGGGGCTTCCTTGAGGGTGGAAATAAAAAACCGGGAAACTCGCATGTTATTCCGCCATAATCTTAAAAATGGTAATTTTACCAGAAGTTTATGGTGAGGAGTGAGGGGTGAGGGGTGAGGGGTGAGGGGTGAGGGGTGAGGGGTGAGGCGGGAGGCGGGAGGCGGGAGGCGGGAGGCGGGAGGCGGGAGGCGGGAGG
>JBAYVP010000289.1:0-6906 GCA_041674485.1 Sulfuricellaceae bacterium | reverse complement strand
GCTGGAGTGTGCGGTTTTCCGGGTGCAGGGCAAGGCGCAACGACGCGCAATGGTCATTCCATTGCAAGGAGTTGCAACGCCGCCATGCGCCCGGAAAACCGTGCAATCCAGCCCGTAGCGCTCCCACCAAATGGGTGAACGCAAAATATATGACAAAGCTGTTTAGAACCGCCATGTTACACATCTTGGCAAGCGGTCAACGGAGGTTTCTAGGTTCATGCTCGGCTACTCTCCGTTTCTTCCAAAGCGGCCTCTCCCGGCAAAGTCGGCGGAGCGCCGAGCGGCAGCGTGAACACGAAGCGCGCGCCGCCGCTCGGGACATTTTCCGCCCAAATCCGCCCCTTATGGGCTTTAACGATGGCGCGGCAAATCGCCAGCCCCAGGCCGACGCCCGGCGTTGTCGATTCGCGCTCGCCGCGGGTGAATTTCTCGAATATCGTTTCCTCGCTTCCCGGCGAAAGCCCCGGCCCGTTGTCGGCTACCGAGATGCGGGCTGCGTCGCCGTCGATGCCGGCTTCGAGACGCACATTGCTGCCGGGAGGGGTGTATTTTGCCGCGTTTTCCAGCAGGTTACAAAGCACCCGCTCAATCAGCACCGCGTCGAATTCGAGCAACGGTAGATCGGCGGGCAACGCCACCTGCACCCGGTGGCCGGACAAAGGCTGCCGGCGCGCTTTAAGCGAACTGCCGACGACTTCTTCGAACGGTTGCCATTGGCGGTTCAGCTTGACTTCGCCGGCCTGTAGCCGCGCCATGTCGAGCAGGTTATCGACCAGCGCGCTCATGCGCACTGCCTCAATGCGTAGGGTGGCCGCCAGTTCGGATTGCCTGCCGCCGAGCGGCGGCTGGGACAAGGCGAGGGAATCCGCCACGCCGACCAGCACCGTCAAGGGGGTGCGCAAGTCGTGGGACAAGGCCGACAGCACTGAATTGCGCAGCCGTTCCGATTCGATCTTGACGATGGCCGTCTGCGCCACCTCAATATAGTGAACCCGCTCCAGGGCGGTGGCGATCAGCGCCGCGAAGGCTTCCAATTGGCGGCGCTGTTCGGGGATCAGCGACCAGCGCTTGTTCAAGGGCTTGACCGCCAGCACGCCGCGGGTGCGCATCGGCGCGCGTAGCGGCATATACAGCATGGAACTGGCGGGTAGGGTGTCCGTTCCGAAACCGGCGGGTTCGGCGTGGTCGAACGACCATTGCGCAACGCCCAGATCAATCAATTGCGCCGTTTCCGCGCCGCCGCCATTTTCCGCCACGTCATGCGCCATCAGCTTGTCGTGCTCGTCCGGTAGCAGAATGGTGGCGTTGGCGCCGAAACTGGCCTTGATCGCTTTATCGCCGAGGCTGGTTATTTGCTCTTGCTGCAATGCGGCGGAAAGGTCGCGCGCCATCTCGTACAGCGCCCGCGAGCGCAATTCGCGGTTTGATGCCACGCGCGCCTGGTAGCGCAAGTTGGCGGTCAATTGGCCGGTGATCAGCGCGACAGCCAGCATGACCGCAAAGGTCAGCAAATACTGCACATCGCCGACGGCAAACGAAAAGCGCGGCGAAACGAAGAAAAAGTCGAACGACGCGACGCTCAAAAACGCCGCCAGCACTGCCGGCCCGCGCCCCTGCTTGACTGCCACCAGCACCACGGCCAGCAGGAACAGCATGACGATGTTGGCGAGATCGAAATAAGGCAACAACAACGTGGCCGCCAGCGCGGTGAAAGCGCAGGCGCCAGCCGCCCAGCCGTATTGCGCCCAACGCACAGCGCCCGGAAAAAGCGTAGCGCCGTCGCTCCATTCCGCCGGTTTAGCCGGCAACTTGAGGCGCTCGGCGGTTTCCTCGCGCGCAATCTGGATGAAATCCAGATCCGGCGCCAGCAGCCCGATGCGGTCGGCAAACGGACGCCGCCAAAAGGTCCAGGGCGAGGTATGCACCCGCCCGACTACCACCTTGGTCAGATTATGGCTGCGCGCGTAATCGACAATCACCTGCGCCGGTTCCTGGCCGGGCAGCGACGCAGTCTTGGCGCCCAGCTCCTGCGCCAGCCTGAGAGTGCGCAGGATGCGCTCGCGCTCGGCTTCCGGCAAGCGTTGCAGCTTGGGCGTCTCGACATAAACGGCATGCCATTCAACCCCCAACTGGCTGGCGATGCGGCTGGCGCTACGCACGATTTTTTCCGCCCCCGGATAGGGGCCGACGCACACCAGCAGGGATTCGCGCGTCTGCCACACCGCAGCTATGGATTTGTCGCGCCGGTAGGCGCGCATCTGGTCGTCCACCCGGTTGGCGGTCTGGCGCAAGGCGAGTTCGCGTAGCGCGATCAGGTTGCCCTTGCGGAAAAAATTCTTGATCGCCCGCTCGGCCTGTTGCGGCATGTAGACTTTGCCCTCCTTCAGCCGCTGCAACAGCTCGTCGGGCGAAATATCGACCAGCACCACCTCGTCGGCCTGGTCGAACACCTTGTCCGGCACGGTTTCCCCAATGCGGATGCCGGTAATGCCGCCGACCACATCGTTGAGCGTTTCCAGATGCTGGACGTTGACCGTGGTATACACATCGATGCCGGCGGCCAGCAATTCCTCGACATCCTGCCAGCGTTTCGGATGGCGCGAACCCGGCACGTTGGAGTGCGCCAACTCGTCCACCAGCATCAGCGCGGGATGGCGTGCGAGCGCGCCGTCCAGGTCGAATTCCTTGAGCACCCTGCCGCGATATTCGATTTCCCGTAGCGGCAGCACATCCAGCCCATCGAGCAAGGCCATGGTTTCCGCCCTGCCGTGGGTTTCCACGATGCCGACCAACACGTCGGGAACCTGGGAGCGCAGTTGCCGGGCAGCGGACAGCATCGCATAGGTTTTCCCGACACCGGCGGAAGCGCCGAAAAAAATCTTCAGCTTGCCCCGCTGCGCCTTGCGTTCTTCTTCCTTGATACGTTCCAGCAGGGCATCGGGGTCGGGGCGGCGGTCAGTTTCCATATGTCGAATTCTCCAGATCAGCTTGAGCGTTCTTGCGCGGCTTCAGTCACCTTGCCGAAAGCGGAGTGGCAAACCAAGCCCTTTTCCTCCCCGCCTTGCAGGGTGATACGGTATTGCACCGATGCGCTGCCGGGGGGAACTGTCTGCGTCAGCTTCAGCATATTCGTGCCATATTGCTCGAATAAATTGATCCAGCAATGAGCGACGCCCTTGGAATGCGGCCACGAATTGTAGCCGGCGGCATGTATACCTTGCCTCGCCACAGTTTACCGATTTATCCATCGCCTTGCGGGCGCGGCTTCCGCGTTGCAAATTGCTTGTGTGGAACAGCCACACGGCGCAATTTGCGCAGCAATCGCATCCCGCGAGGCGCGGCTAAATCGGTAAACTGTGGCGAGGCAAGGTATGCTTTTCCACTGGTCGCCGTAAAGAATACGCTAATCAGCAAAAGCGCCATAAGAAATCCGATAACCAGGAGCAAGCCGCGTTCAAATCTTGCCAAAAGCTGTGCCATTATGTTGTGCGGTTCAAAGTCATGCATTTCATTTTCCTCCAATCCTTTGTCGGGCGACCGGGCTAATTTTCACGGTCTTTCCAGCGCATTCTCTTGCGGACTTCGCATTCGCGGCTACAGGTGAATTGCCCGCCCCAAGCCACGCTGTGACGCGCCTGATTGACCCAGTGGCGCTTCTCGCAGACCGGGCAGCAGTGCAGGAACAGGGCGGTCTTGTCAGCTTTTTCAGCAGGCGCCGGAAGCCTCGCCGACGCTGTCATCGCTTCGTCATATCCCATGATGGCTATTCCTGAGTTCGTCGCGTATCGGGGATTTGCCTGCCGCTTTCCGCTTTTGGTCGGGGTTTGTCGCACCAGCCGGTAAGCAGATAAGCCATGACCAGCGGAACCACCAATGCTGCGAGCGCCACAACCAAATCAGCCATTTGCCGCTTGCCGCATGTTTTCCGGCAAGACCTCCTGAGGCAACTTTGCAGCGGAAAAGGGGATAATGTTTTCAATGCCGCCCGTCCGTGCATGGGTGAGAATCGCGGAAACGACGTTATGCGAGTGCGCGTCCTCGGTAATGACTTCAAACCGCACCGGTCGGTCAGCGCCCGAAGCCGCACCATCGCAATACCACATCACAAGGTTCACGGCGCCGTCGTGGCGGGAAACCGGCGTGACAATGACCAGACTGGCGCCGGCTGCCGTTACGGCTTTGCGCACAGTTGCCGCTTCCGAAGATTTCAACACCGTAGCGATGCGTCTCATATATTCCTCCTTTGCGAATAACGAAAAAGAAACTTTGCTTGATGGAATGATAGGTGGCGGCGGATAAAATCTGCATATAGAGTGAGCGCCCGGATGTAAAGATTGTATAAATTCGCCGTAGCGCCATGGTAGTCTGTCTGGTTTTTGGATATGCCAAGAAACGTCACGACCTAGTACCACGTAACAACAATAGTTTCGGATAAAGGAGAGTCAGCTTAATCCGCGTATCCGAAGTTGTAAATTGCCAGTCAATCTTCTTCAATGCGAAATAAATAATATTACATGCTACTAGGTTAAACTTAGCCTGGGCATTTCATAAATTCGTGCGATGAAAAGCGCCGGATTTTGTTTCATAGGCGGATTTTGCGATAGCGTGGCGTAGTTATTCATACGCCAGCGTGTATTGCTCCTGGACAGGATGGGTTTCCAACGCGGTTTTCAAAAAGGGCAAGCCGGCTGCGGGTTGCCCCACTTGCATCGCCAGCACCCCCAGGTTGTGGTTGGCGTCCGGCTGATAAGGCGAGGCTTGCAGGATGGCGCGGTAAAGCTGCCCCGCTTCGTGCAACCGCCCTGCTTAATGATGGGCGACCGCCTGTTGTAAGGCAACGTCCAGAGGCAGGGTTTGGGGAGCGGGAGCGATCATCTGAACGGGCTGTAGCATCGGATGGCGTAAAATCCGGGCGACAGCCGGGTAAGGTGGGCACAGCTTTATCGTGCCCACGCGGGAAATGCATCAACAGCGTGGGCACAAAAAACGTGCCCACCGGGCTACGCCTGGCATTCGGCGGATTACCGGCATTCACGCCGCCATCTTGAGGGAAACACCGGTTTCCACCAATTCGGCAATGATGGTGTCCGGTCCCAAATCCTGGCCGTTCGGCCAACCGATGCCCCGGAAAAAGACCCGTACCTGACGAAAATAGGCTTCGTTTTCCAGTTCACGGAAAAACTCGCTGGCCATGTACGGCGCAACATCGAAAAAACCGCAACGCCCATCCGCCATTTCGACATACACTCGCCCCGCCGATTCGGGGCGCACGTTTATCACCTGATTCAGTATAACAATTTTAATAAAGTTGTTTTATGCGCTGGGGGCGCCCTGAACGGCAAGCCGCCAATCGGCCATCGGATCAATGCACTTTGCTCTCCATCAGCCGGTTGGTATAGGCCATGGCCATCGCCGACACGACGAAGGTCATGTGAATGATGACTTGCCACATCATGGTTTGCTGGTTCATGGTGGGCGCTTCGATGAAGGTTTTCAACAGGTGAATGGAGGAAATGCCGATCAGCGCCATGGATAGCTTGACTTTCATGGTGCCGGCGTTGACGTGCTCCAGCCATTCCGGTTGGTCGGGGTTGCCTTCCAGGTATAGGCGCGACACGAAGGTTTCATAGCCGCCGACGATGACCATCAGCAGCAGGTTGGCGATCATCACTACGTCTATCAGCCCCAGCACGACCAGCATGATCTGGGTTTCGGTGACGGTGCTGGTGTGCTGCACCAGGTGCAGCAATTCGACGCCAAAATGGTAGACATACACCGACTGCGCGATGATTAGCCCAAGATACAGCGGCGCTTGCAGCCAGCGACTGGCAAAGACGATTCTTGCCATGAGTTTGAGTGTGCTGTTTTGATGCTTTGTTTCCATAGGTTTCCTTTGCTCTTTGATCATGGTTTATCCTGACGACGATACTTGAAGAGGCGCATCCCTTTGGTTCGCTTGCGTTACGGACTGTCCGCTATGGCGTGTTTTCAGCCACGAACTGCGGGAAATAGGCGGCGTTCACGATATAGGTGCCGTCGCAGTTGAAGCTGGCGCGCACTATGCCCTGGCTCAGCGACACCGCAGCGTTGCGCAGGTAATAGCCTTCGATGGCGCGCAGGCGCTTAAAGGATAGCATAATTTTGCGGATGTCTTTTTTCGCCGGCGGCTGCCATGCTTCGCGCTGCGTATCCATCAGCGAGCGCCAGTGTTCCGGCAGGTAGGCGCGTAGCCGTCCGGTCTGCACCGATTTACGCACCTCGCGGATAATTTTCATTTTTTCCTGGTAAGGCACGCGCACGAAATGGCGTTCGACATAGCCCGGCTGGATGATGGCTTCGGCGTCGTGGATTTCGTAATGGAATGGGTTGAACACCGATTCGGTGCGCACTTCGCTGCTGTTGAATCCGACGTAGATGCCATAGCAGCCGGTTTTGCGCAGCAGCCACTCGCAGGTTTCGAGCACTTTGTCCGCTTCGCGGTCCATACGGCTTTCCTGGCGCGGGCGCAAGCCCACGGTTTCACGCAGGCTGGGGTCGCCCTTGATGCTGACGAATCGTTCTCCCGGCGGCAGGCCGAAAGCGCCGACAATCGCTTCTTTTTTTACGTCCGATTTCAAAATTTCGTCGGCCTGGTGCGATTTCTGGGTGCGGTTGCTGCTGTTCATGTTGGGCGTAATGTCCTGTTTGAAGTAAGTCTGGTAGAGCGTGCGGCAACAATAAAGTTCACCGCGCAAGGCATAAATTATCACTGCAGGATATGACACGGGGATGGCAAACGGTAATCCTAAATTCCTTAGTTGACCGCTTGCCAAGATGCGTAACATGGTGGTTCTAAACAGCTTTGTCATGCATTTCGCGTTCACCCGTTTGGTGAGAGCGCTTTGATCTGGATTGCACGGTTTTCCG
>JBAYVP010000288.1:0-6918 GCA_041674485.1 Sulfuricellaceae bacterium | reverse complement strand
GGCTGGATTGCACGGTTTTCCGGGCGCATGGCGGCGTTGCAACTTCTCAGAATGGAACAAACCATTCTTCGTCGTTGCGCCTTGCCCTGCACCCGGAAAACCGCACACTCCAGCCCGTTCAACTAAGGAATTTAGGATTATTTCAGCCGTGATTACATCGGTGCTTGGCGCTCACTGGTCTGTATCTGTTGCGTTGGTTGGTGTGCCGATCATGAGTGCCGTGCGTGCTCTTGTATTGCGCAAATAACCGAATTTCGAACAAGCGCCTATCCACAGTATCGTAGGCTGGGGTGAGCTTGCGAACCCCAGCATTGCACGGGGGGGGGCACGATGCTGGGGTTCGTGCCTCACCCCGGCCTACAATAACTGTCTTAGCCGGTAGGGTGAGCACACTTTTGTGCCCACGCGGTGCGGTCATTGGAACCCAAACCTGGTGAAAAATGTCCGCCTTTGACTTTGACCGGGTGGGCGCAAAAAACGTGCCCACCCGGCTACCCGGCTTTATTTGTTTCGGACTCTATGAGTAGGTGGCGCGGGAGACCCCTGCCAAAATGCATTGCTGAAATATGGACACATCGTTCTCTGGGTCAATCCATGTTCGCCGTATCATGACAGGTTGATTCCTGCTTTTTTTTTGAGCCAGTCAAGTTCCACCTTCAATTTGCCGATCTCGCTGTACAGCGCCTCCTGATCACTGTGCGCGGTCACCGGCTTGGGACCTCGCTTGCCTTCGAACAGCGTCTTGGCTTGCTCCTGAATCTCCTTCTTCCATTGACCGACCTGCACGGGGTGAACGCTGAACTCCTGCCCTATCTCGTTGATCGTCTTCGCCCCTCGCAATGCCTCCAGGCCGACCTTCGCCTTGAACTCGGGAGTATGCACTTTACGCCTCTTCGCTTCGCCCATCTCATTTCTCCTTGATGACAGCGCACAGCTTAAACCATTGTCTTAAATTTGGGGAGCACTATAGTTTTCCACGAAGCCATTCCGGCAATCGTTTCAACGCCCGGCTAATGGCGCGGATTGCACTACTCGTCTTCTATCTTCTTGTCGCGATGGGTGATGATGGGCCACATTGCGTTGGTGAGCGCGCCTCCCAATGCGAGGATGTAAAGGATCAATGTCGCTTTGATGCCGAATCCGAGTAGCAACACGCCGCCCAATCCCGCTATGCCGGGGATGGAGGTGGCGTAGAAACTGCGCTTTTTGTTGGCTTCTATTTCCTTGGCATACATGAACAACGGATAAAGCTGATTTAGCGTTTTATCCATCAGGATGACTCCGGCGGAGTCGATAGCCGCGTCCGATGCGCCGTGGATCGATATTGAGACGTTGGCCGTTTTCAGCGCGACGGAATCATTGATGCCGTCGCCGACAAAACATACCGATTTGCCGTTTTCCCGGAATTGTTGGATCAGGCTGGCTTTGTCATTGGGCAATACATTGGCGTAATAGTGTTCTATCCCGATTTGTTGCGCCAGGTTGCGGGTGGGGCCTTCGTTATCGCCGGAGATGATGCAGATGTCCAATTTCAGGGATTTCATCTGTTCGATGACGCTATGCACTTCGGGGCGCAGGATGGTGCATAGTTCAATGATGCCCGCAAGTGCATGATCGATTGCAATGTAAACCAGCGAACAGCCATTGGTGTCGGATTCCTGTTGCAATGCATCGACAGCGTCCGTATCGGTGATGAGGATGCCTTCGTTGCGGATAAAACGGGCGCTGCCCACATGGACTTCATGGTGGTCTACACGAACCTTGATGCCATAACCGATTTCATATTTTGAGTCTTCCAGCACCGGGATGTCGATATTGCGTTCTTTGGCGGCGGCAATGATGGCCCGGGCAATTGGGTGTGACAGTTTATGCTCGGCGGCGGCGGCAAGCCGGAGCAATTCGGATTCCGACACGTTGGAGAAGGTATGTATCTGTCCGATGTGGGGTTCATCCAGCGTTAATGTTCCGGTCTTGTCGAACACGATCATATCCACTTCGTTCAACAATTCAAGGCAGCGACCGTCCTTCACCAATATTCCGTTTTCAGCGGTAAGTTGCAGATAATTCAGTATCCCCATCGGTCCGCTTAAGCGGTTGATTTCAGTCAAGTTGCAACTTACGGCGGCAACCGCGCTGACCGGACCGATAAATAACCATGTCGCGCCACCGACGATCAAGGTCGGCGCTGCCATGCTATTGGAAAATTGAACGGCTTTGGTTTCAATGGAAGCCTTGAAGTCTTCGGTGTTGTTGATGATGGTCTGAATGTTCGCGGCCGTCGTTTCTGCGCCGGTTTTTTCAACCTTGACAAAAATTTTGCCGGCAACCACGGTCGTTGCGGCCAGTACCGGTTCTCCGGGAAATTTTTCTATGGGATGCGCCTCGCCGGTGAGCATGTGTTGATCGACGGAAGCCATCCCCTGCACGACGATTCCGTCAATCGGGATGAATTCCCCCGCCTGCAGGACGATAACATCGTTTGTTTGCAGGGAGTCGAAGGGGATTTCGATTTCAACGTTATCCCGGTATAACCATACATGAGATGGATTTTTTAAGAAAATGTTCTCAAGCCGTTTCTTTGAGCGTTGCTCGGTTTTAATCCTGGCTTTATGTCCATAGAAGAAAACCGCACAGGCGAAAGACGTGAGCACATAGAAGCCGGCCACCATCGCGCCTGCATATGAAATCGTTTCGACAATGCTTGACCGGGCGCGATGCTCGATGAAGGTGTTTCGGGCGGCTTGCTTGAACAGCGGAATGCCCAGATAAGTCAGCGATGCCACGGCTGCGAGAGTGAGCGGGGGGTAGACCGTCGCCGCCAATATCGAGAGGGTCAGCGCTACGCCGGTCATTTTCAGGTAGTGATTAACCTCTTTTTCGTCAAGGTCGTAGTCAGGGTTGTCAATATCCTGAGAGGTTTCATTTCCGGTTGCCGGGGAATTTTTCACGCCCTCGCCGGAGGGAGGGGGGAGGAGGGCGGTGTCTGCGTCCGGTTTCGGTTTGTTTTCCTTGATTGCCCGAAAGCTGGAATAGGCAATGCCGCCAAGAATGATCAAGACTGGGATCATAAATATTCTGGTCGAAGTAAAATTAACAAGTGATCATAAAGTTGATCGGAATGTGAGCTTTCCCCGGTGTTTCGTTTTCCAAGAAGCGGGATTCCTGCTACAGGGGCGCTTATCCACATTATTTTCGAGAATAAATTTACCCTGTCAGCACCTGCACTGGCGGCTTGTCACTGAGCGTCGAGTGCAACGCTTCGCAGCCACCCAGGCGGGATTCATCCCCATTCTCCGATATTGTCAGGCCGCAACCAAGGCCTTCAGCATTCTTTCTTTGCTTCGTTGGCGAATAAGTCTACACCACCACCCGGATAAACGCATTAAAATATTCATGCCAACAACACGTTATAGTGGAGGTTGCCATTCCAGGCAGTCTTTGGATGTTTACCAATGCACATGGCGCAGTTTCCGTTACTTGCCCGCTCAACGCAGCTCGGCAAAAGCGGCGCTGTTTTGAGATTGGTAAAACTCCGCAAAATTTCCGATGTCTTGTGCGAACACCGCTTCGTTTCTGCCCAGCCCCAGGCGGGCTATGGTAAATGGCCAATTGGGGTTTTGGCTGAACAATCCGCCGAGTTCCAAAAATATGGAATGCGTATTGAACAAGCCCCGGAAAAATGCTTCGGAATCTTTTCGCGGGTCGGTGAGTTTAGGTAAGGCCATCATTAAACTGGCGCCGCCCTGGGGGGCGATATAAGGGATTCCGGCTGAACTGAGAATTTTTCCGGCGATTTGCGCATGTCGGCTCAATTTAGCCAGGTTTTGGCGATATTGGGCGACATCATTATGCGTATGCGCGCCGTCGAAATTTTTCTCCAAAATATCCAGGCCGGTGCAGAGTATCGGCCCCAGAGCGGCGGGCGGCGCCGAGAACGCCGAGTCGGCCAAATCCGCCATCTGGTCGATGACGATAGATTGCCGATCCAGCGATAGGCGGGCGCCCGGCGATATGGCCAGATAACCGAGCCGCGCCCCCGGCAGTCCGAAGGTTTTTGAGACGCTGCGTAGCCGGATCACGGGGTGATCCGGCTCAAGCCAATGATAGGTTGGCGGTGCGGTTTCAGGAAAAAGCATATCCGCCAGCGTTTCATCCAGAATCAGGATCCATCCCTCGTTTCTTGCGGTGTCGGCCAGTGATTTTAACAGGCCGGAATCGATATACCGCCCATAAGGCAAGCCGGGATTGCTGATGAATAGTGCGCCCAAATCCGGGTTGCGCCGGATGGCATTCAGGGTGTCTTCGATGTCCGGGACCAGCAAATCGGGTTCGATGGCGCCTAACGGTAATTCGCCAGTGAAGCTCTTGTGGATTTGCTCATAGCGGATATTGTGCTTATAAGCCGAGTAAGAGAATTGATAGTAAGTCGGACAATGGATCAGCAGGCTGCGGCTCGTGTTGCTGAACAAGGCGCGCAGGCACAGCCAGATCGCATTGGTTGCGCCCAGCGTAAATGCCACGTCTTCGACCTGGTAAAAGTCATTGGACGGCATTTTCCGGTTTTCGAAAGCCGCGATCCGCTCCCGAACAGGGGTGTGACCCAACGAGCGCCCGTAAGTCATGGCCGGTTGAAAGAGTTGTTCCGATATGGTGGTCTGGATGCCTTGAGGAAAGGGAAAAGATTGCGGGTCAAGTTCGAAGGCGCTGATGAAGTTGAGCTGCGGGTGATAAAGATGCAACCCTTTGCTGGATTTGACGATTTTCTCAAAAAAATGAAAGGATTGCCAATCTTCTGGAAACGGTTTTGGTTTTTCCCGCCAATAATGCTGAAGCTCCAGCACCGAATCCGTTTGAATCGGGCATAATTCCCGAGCACTGTTAAATAAGTACACGTTGGGGCGATAGCGCCCATTGAAAAAGTTGAGCTGGGTGCATTCATACGATCCGCGCTCGGTGAAAACCACCAGTTCCGATTCCAGGGTTTCCGGTATCTCAATCACGGCGATTTCATCCCCGCCCAGGCAAGAGTTTCCCGATAAGGTGACGGTGCGTTTCGTTGTTCCCGAGGTTTCCAGAATCGCTTCCGGCGTATTGTTGTAATGGAGAACATTGGGAAAGTGATTGATGTTGGTATCGAGTATCAAATGTTCCCGACCGTCGAGACCAAAGCGCGTTTCGAGGATGCGGGCAACCATAACCGCGCTGGAGCAGCTAAGGTAATCGCCCGGTTCGAAAATGAATTTGAAATCATCGGCCAGATAATCCGCTACTTTATCCAAAAAGGTTTGCGTGGCATTTTCAAGCGCATGAATGGAACTTTCGTCCATTCGAATCACCAGACTATCGTTGTTAAAATCCCAGGCCGGGGGGCGCAATCCCCCCCCCATGTCGAGGTGGGTCAGTTGCAGTTCATGTTTGGCCAATAATTCCGGTAGTTGGGTGGCCAAGTAATGGACCATCATGGCCTGATTGTTGAAATCGTGGGCTTCGCAAGTGACATGGAAATGCAGCCCCAGTTGCTTTTTTCCCGCGTCCCGCATTACCGCCAATGCCCGCTCCAGGTGCGCCATCGGCAGCCCCAACCGGGAGCGGTGGCCGCCGGCTTCGTGCAGCCGTTGTTTGCTGAAACCGATCCCATGATTTAAGCGTAATCCGATAGGCAGTTCGGGCGCCAGACGCAGCACGGTCTCCAGGCTGGTCAGGGAATCCAAGTGTACACAGGTCGGTGCGGCCTGCTTCAGGAAGGGAACATCAGCCGCGCTAAAGGCGGGCGCCGTGACATAAAGACGGTTCTCTCCAGGTTTGAGCACGCGCGATGCGAATAAAGCTTCCGTTGCCGACGAGGCGTCGAAACCGAATACGCCGTTGGCCTTCATGATTCTCATCAAAAAGGGGAATGTGGCGGCCTTAAGAGAATACAGAAATTGCCGACGCGGAACGTTTTGGATCAAGTCCTGAAAATGCCGACAGGTTTGAGCGACGATCTCTTCGAAATAGATAAAGGAAGGCGTTGCCGGAAGCTGCGTTTTGGCCTGCTGGAGCAAGGTTGGGTGGGTTGGCGCATTGAACACCATTGAGAATAACTCCCTGATTAATAGAGATTGCCGGAAATGAAGTTCCGTAAATAAGCCCGCTTATCGGCAAGAGTCCTCTCCGACTCTAGATAATGGTGCCACAAATCATATTCGTACTTCATTATCCTGATTTCCCAAGTGCAGGCCACCCCGGTTTTTTCTAACGGTTTTGGCGACAAATCCGGATAGCTGCCCTCGATGGTATAGGTTTGCGTAAATAGCACATTGCCTCTTCCCCAGATATTGAGGCTTAAAAAGCCCTGGGAAAGAATGGCAAATCCCACGCCTTGTTTCGGATCGACGCGGTTTTGGTCGATTTCCCGGCGAATAAACGTTTCCAGAGTGTCAACCAGATTTTGGGGCAATGGTTCAGTGTCCCGCTCCATGTGATACAGCTTGAGCATGAGCTTTTCGTGCGCGAGAAAACCGACCGGCTTTGCTAAGCGGCGAATGTAGCGATAGGTTTTCTGATACTGATCCGGCAATGCATCGATATTGGCGAGGCTTTGCAGGTAATTGTCGGTGCATGCTTCCGGCAATGCTAATGTTGTGGGTTGAGCTTGCATGGGATGGATTAACCTGAAAAACTCAGTTGAACCGCAGAGACGCAAAGGCGCTGAGAAAAAACAATGAGTGATGGTGTTGTACGGTATTACCCATTTGGTGAAGCGGAAAATTGTTGTAACTCATTAATTTCTCTGTTGCGGTTTTTAAGATTAAACCTAGAAACCTCCGTTGAACGGGCTGGAGTGTGCGGTTTTCCGGGTGCAGGGCAAGGCGCAACGACGAAGAATGGTTGTTCCATTCTGAGGAGTTGCAACGCCGCCATGCGCCCGGAAAACCG
>JBAYVP010000287.1:0-6921 GCA_041674485.1 Sulfuricellaceae bacterium | reverse complement strand
TTTTAATTGAGACGGTTGACTGAACAGAAAAATGGAAAATACAACATAATCAATCGCATAAAATTCGTTTCTACGAAATTTCGGGTCAAGATAAATCCGACCAAATACAATAACCCATTGATTCGTCTATCCTGAGATCAGGTGCTCTGAAAGTAGACTGGCAGGCATTTCGGCAAATCTTGGAACTACTGCCGCTCCCGAAACCACGAATCGTTCATCAATACGCTATGACGTGAGCGAAGCTGTACATTGAGGAACCGGAAGCCTTAATTGGGCGCGTCCGGTTCTGTGAGGGGTGGGGGCGGTAACGTCCCTACCTACTCGGCGCAGCAATTCCGTATTTCTCTGCGTCTCTGCTGTGTCGGCATTTTTCAGGCTGGAAACTGGAAAGTTTCCCAAAGCGTTGGCCGATAAACCACTACTAAATTTCTTTTTGTTACTCATAAAAAACGGCTCGATAGCGTAAAATTCCGCCATGAAGGTCATATCCAACTGTTGCGCGACTTCCGGGAACATCGTCCCGCTGTCAGGCGCTCTCATTGAGCCTAGGAGCCTGTCGGACTTAAAGAGTCGAAGCGAAAAATGAGCTGGTCGAGGGCAGATTTTCCCGCTTTTCAAGCCAATAGTTATTCATATTGGCTTGAAAAGCGGGGAAATCTGCACCGGCCAGGTCATTTTGCAGCCGATTCCTTTAAGTCCGACAGGCTCCTAGGTAGCAACATTGGGTTCCCCCTTGACACCCTGCCCAGTGTCGCCGTCCAGAATGGCGATACATTCCAACAATAAACCGGCGAATGCATTTCGCCAGATGCAAGACTAGAGGCAAAACCGTGATCGATACGAACTTTTCCAACACTACGCCCGCAGCCGTCGGCGAGGCGTCCGATATGGCGGCTGTTGCCATCGTCGGCATGGCTTTACGCGTGCCGGGCGCGCTCACGCTGGGGCAATTCTGGCAAAACCTGCGGGACGGCGTCGAATCCACGACTTTTTTCGACGACGGGCAATTGCGCGCGGCGGGCGTGCCCGAAGCGGACTTGCGCGATCCTTCCTACGTCAAGGCGCTGGGTGTGCTGGAAGGCGCCGATTTATTCGACGCCGGTTTTTTCGACCTGCCGCCGCGCGAAGCGGAAACGCTTGATCCGCAGCACCGCCAATTGCTGGAATGCGGCTGGGAGGCGCTGGAACATGCGGGCTACGCGCCGGGCTGCGGGAGTATCAAAGCCGCCGGGTGCATCGGTGTGATGGCCGGAGTTGGGCTTAACAGTTATTTGCTGCATAACCTGATGGGGCGCACCGACCTGATAGAGACGTTGGGCGGCTGGCAACTCAACCTGGGCAACGACAAGGATTTTGCCGCTACGCGGGTAGCCTACAAGCTCGATTTGCGCGGCGCGGCGCTCAACGTCAGCACCGCCTGTTCGACTTCGCTGGTGGCCGTCGCGTTTGCCTGCCAGAGCCTGCTGTCCTATCAATGCGACATGATATTGGTAGGTGGCTGCTCGATACATTTGCCGCAGGACCAGGGTTATTGGCATCATCCGGGCGGCACTTTGTCGCCGGACGGGCATTGCCGCGCTTTCGACATCAAGGCGCAGGGAACGGTGGACGGCAACGGCGTGGCGATGGTGGTGCTAAAGCGCCTGGACGATGCACTTCATGATGGCGATACGATACACGCGGTGATCCGGGGTTTCGCAGTCAACAACGACGGCGCTCTCAAAGTGGGCTACACGGCGCCCAGCGTGGAGGGGCAATCCGCCGTGATCCGCGAAGCCCAGGAAATGGCGGAAGTCGGCGCCGACACCATCGCCTACGTCGAAACTCACGGCACCGGCACGGACCTCGGCGACCTGGTGGAAATTACCGCCTTGACCGAAGCTTTTCGCGGCGCGGGCGTCAGCGCCACGCAACAATGCGGATTGGGTTCGGTCAAGACCAACGTTGGCCATCTCGATACGGCAGCCGGCGCGACCAGCCTAATCAAGACGGCCTTGGGGCTATCTCATGGGCAAATTCCGCCATCGCTCCATTTCACCCACCCCAACCCCAAATTAGAACTTGAGACCAGCCCGTTTTACGTAAATGCGGCGCTACGCGCCTGGCCGCAACTGAAGGGCGCGCCGCGCCGGGCGGGTGTCAGCTCCTTCGGCATCGGCGGCACCAATGCCCACGTGGTGGTGGAGGAAGCGCCCGCCGTCCCGGCAAGCGACCCCGGCATGGCTTGGCAATTGTTGCCCATCTCGGCGCGCAGCCCGGATGCGCTGCAACAGAATGCAAGCCGTCTTGCCGCCCATTTGCGCACCGAGGCGGGCGCGCCGCTCGCGGATGTGGCGTATACCTTGCAACTCGGGCGGCGCGCCTTTGCGCAACGCCAGGTTATTTTGGCGGATAACCGCGTGGACGCGATTGCCGCGCTGTCGGGTTCGCGCGGGGATCGGGTGTTCAGCGGCAATGCGGCGGAACATGCGCAGTCTGCGGTGTTCCTGTTTCCCGGCCAGGATGCCCAATACGCAGGCATGGCGCAAACCCTATACCGCGATGCGCCACTATTCCGCAAAGAGGTGGATTTGTGCGCCGAAAGTGTGCGCCGCACGCACGGCATCGACCTCCTGGCGCGCCTGTTTCCGTCGGCAGGCGCCGCCGACCCCGCATTTGCGACCGACCCGCTGCCGCTGTTCGTGGTCGAATATGCGCTGGCGCGCGTCTGGATCGCCCTCGGGGTGCAGCCCCGTGCGATGCTGGGCTACAGCCTGGGTGAATATGTCTGCGCCTGCCTGGCCGGGGTGGTGGAACTCGACGATGCGCTGAGTCTGGCGATTGCGGGCGGGCGCTTACTGTCGCTGCTGTCGCCGGGGCCGCTGCTGGCGGTGTCGTTGCCCGAAAACGAATTGCGCCCGTTGCTCTCAGTGGGGCTGGGGATCGCGATGGTCAGCGCGCCGCGCCAGTGCGTGGTGGGCGGTCGCCCCGATGCCGTGGCGGCGTTGAAACAGGCGCTGACTAAGGCGGGCGCGTCCTACGTTGCCATTCCTCTGGGGCTGCCCTTCCACACGGAATTCATGGAACCCTTTCTTACCCCTTATCGCGCCGAGTTGCGGAAAGTGCGCTTCAGCCCGCCGAAAATCCCCTACGTCTCGTGCGTGACGGGCGACTGGATACGCCCGGAAGAAGCCACCGACCCCGAGCATTACCTACGCCTAGCCGGCCAGACAGTGCAGCTTGCGCGCGGATTGGAGCAATTGTTTGCAGTGCCGGACGCGATATTCCTGGAAATCGGCCCCGGCCAGGTCATGGCCGGTTTCGTGATGCTGCAAAACGGTCGCCCGGACAACCTCGACGTGCTTTCCACCTTGCGCGACCCGCGCTACGCGGCCATGGGCGCAACCGCAAGCGATCTGCCCGCCTTGCTGACGACCGTAGCCAAGGTTTGGACGGCGGGCGTGGACATCGACTGGTCGGCGCTGCACCGCAATGAACGGCGGCGGCGCGTGCCGTTGCCGACTTACGCTTTCGAGCACCGGCGCTATTGGGTGGAAGCGCAACCCGCGCAAAAATCGCCCACGCCCGAACCTGCCGGCAAACTGGCCGACACCGATAAATGGTGCTACCTGCCGGTGTGGCGCGAATTGCCGCCGCCGGGCAAGACTGAGGTCGCGGGGCGCTGGCTGGTGGTCGGCGCGCATGCAGGGCTGGCGCAGCCTTTGGCCGGACTTGTTGCGGCAGCAGGGGGGGAGGCGGTTTACCATGATTTCGCCGGCTTATCCTGCGCCGACGCCGCCGGCTGGGATACGCTGTTCAACAGCGCGGAACAGGGCGGCAAGCCGTTCGACCATATCGTATACCTGGGGTTGCTCGGTCACCGCGGCACTGACGACGAACTGCTGGACGCGGGTCTGCACGCCGTCATCGCCCTCGGACTAGCGCTGGGGCGGCGCGTATTCTCCGAATCGGCGACGCTGACCGTCATCGCCGATGGCCTGTTCCCGGCGGGCGATGCGGTTTTGTCCCCGGCCAAGGCCGCCGTTCTGGGGCCGCTGCATGTCCTGCCGCAGGAATACCCGAACCTGCATTGCCAAGTGATAGACGTGGTCGCGCCGGAACTGCCGTGGCAACAGGCGCGCCTATTGGAAGAAACGCTGCACGAATTGGCCGGCAATGAGCGCGCCGTCGCGCTACGTCCAGGGCGGCGCTACGTGGAGGAATTCGCGCCTTACCGGTTGCCCGTAGCAGCGGCGCAGACTTTCAAGGCGGGCGGCGTCTATCTAATCACCGGCGGCCTGGGCAACATCGGCATGGCGCTTGCCGGCCATATCGCGCAACAAGCGCCGGGCGCGCACCTGGTGCTCACCAGCCGCCAACCGCTGCACACGCTGGCCGGCGCGCGCCTGCAACAAGTGCAGGCGCTGCAAGCGCTGGGCGCCAAAGTGCGGGTGGCTGCCGCCGATGTCACCGACGAACGCGCGATGGCCGCGCTGGTGCAGGACATGGAGCGCAGCCTGGGCGCGCTCAACGGCGTCATCCACGCCGCCGGGCTGGTGGGTAAGGAATCCTTCGCCACCGTGAATGATAGCTCGCGCGCGTTCTGCGCAACCCAGTTAAACCCCAAACTCAAGGGCGCGCGCGTGCTGGAACAAGTGCTGGGCGAGCGAGCGCTGGATTTCTGCCTGCTGTGCTCCTCCCTGTCGCCTATCCTGGGCGGCCTGGGCTTCACCGCTTACGCGGCAGCCAACGCCTGCCTGGACGCCCTGGCCGTAGACCATAACCGACGTCATCCGACGCGCTGGATCAGCGTCAATTGGGAAGGCTGGCGTTTCGATGATGAAGAACCGGAACTCAATCAGGCCGGCGCCGCCGTGGCTGAATTGGGGCTGCTGCCCGCCGAGGGCTGCGCGGCCTTCGCGCGCATCCTGGCCGCCCCCCCGGTGGACCGGATCGTACTATCCACCGGCGACCTGGGACGCCGCATCCGACAATGGGTGGAACTGGAAGCGCCGCCGCCCGACGCGGTAAGCGCACCGCACCATGCCCGCCCCGCCATGCTGGGCGGCTATGTTGCGCCCAGCGCCCCGATGGAAACGGAAGTCGCCCGCCTGTGGGAACGCCTGCTCGGCATAGACGGAATCGGCATCCACGACAGCTTTTTCGAACTGGGCGGCAACTCGCTGCTGCTCACCCAACTCCTCGCGCAAATCCGCAAAGCCTTCCGCCTGGAGCTATCGCTCGCCTCGCTGTTCGAGCGCCCCACTATCGCCGGCATCGCCGTGTTGCTGGTGGAAGCCTCGCAAGCCGCCCAGGTGATGGATGGGGAGGAGCGCGAAGAGGGGGTGCTGTAAAGCTGGATATTCTGAGCGTGCGGGGTGCTTGGTGGAGGCGTTTGTTTTCAGCCGTGACAACTTATATGTTTAACGCATGAAACCGCTCAAATTCACCGGCTCCAGCGAAGATGATCTGGCCGCATTCCCACGCGAGGTGAAGCAAGCCGCAGGTTTTCAGCTCTTCCGCGTACAGGCTGGCCTGATGCCTGCGGACTGGAAGCCAATGCTGAATGTGGGCGCAGGCGCTTATGAGATTCGCGTCCACGTCTTGGGCGAATGGCGCGTGATCTATGTGGCGAAATTTGCCGATGCGGTTTATGTGCTGCATGCCTTTCAGAAAAAGACACAGCAAACGCGCAAAGAAGATATTGAGCTGGCAGCTACCCGCTACAAGCAACTCAAGGAAAGTGCAAAATGAAAAAAGAGAAACTCAAAATCACCCAATCCAGCGGCAACGTTTACACCGACCTCGGATTCCCGCCGGAGGAGGCTGCCATCCTCGCCATGCGCTCCGAACTCATGTGCCGACTCGAAATCCTGATCCGCGACAAGCAATGGACACAGGCAGAAGCCGCGCAAGTGCTAGGCATCTCGCAATCGCGCGTCTCCGACCTGATACGCGGCAAGTTCGAGAAATTCAGTCTGGACATGCTGATTACGCTGGCGACCAGAGCGGGAAAGAATGTTGAATTGAAGATGGCGGCTTGAAGAATGAATTGCGGCGCCGGCACATTTGATTTGATGTTTGGCACACTGCGCGCCATCAAACCCGACCTGCCGGAAAAAGCGAAAAAAGGGACGCTACCCTTATTTGCTTGAATTTAATGAGACTCGGACTAAAAGGGTAGCGTCCCCTTTGTCTGTTTATATTTCTCCGCGTCTCGGCGTCTCTGCGGTGAAAAAGAATTACCCGGAGAGCCGCGCCAGTGCTTGATCTACGACACATTCTTTGCAAAAAATGCAACAACTTGACTGATAAGTGACCAGAAAGCTCAGTTGACCGCTTACAAAGATGTGTAACATAATGGTTCTAAACAACTTTGTCATATGTTTCGTGTGTACCCGTTTGGTGAGAGCGCGACTGGCTGGATTGCACGGTTTTCCGGGCGCATGGCGGCGTTGCAACTCCTCAAAAAGGAGAAGGCAATGGAACGACCATTGCGCGTCGTTGCGCCTCTTGTGCCTAGGCCGTAAGGCCGTCGGGTATGCCCTGCACCCGGAAAACCGCACACTTCAGCCCGTTCAACTGAGCTTTCTAGGATAATTGACGCGCGCCCTCGCTGGTCTTTTGTTCCATAGGCGAATTTTGCTCACCCGTGAAGGGCATCACCGCCATTGTAAACCGGCTAAAGCCGGTACAATGGCGCGACAGTCGGGCGTATGAATAACCCTAGAAAGCTCAGTTGACCGCTTGCCAGGACGTGTAACATGGTGGCTCTAAACAACTTTGTCATATATTTTGGGATCACCCGTATGGTGAGAACGCTACGGGCTGGATTGCACGGTTTTCCGGGCGCATGGCGGCGTTGCAACTCCTTGCAATGGAATAACCATTGCGCGTCGTTGCGCCTTGCCCTGCACCCGGAAAACCGCACACTCCAGCCCG
>JBAYVP010000286.1:0-6944 GCA_041674485.1 Sulfuricellaceae bacterium | reverse complement strand
TAGGTATCAGCATCATGCCGGAAATTCAGGAGTGTAACCGGGTGTCGAAAGATGCCTTGGAAGAGGCTTGAGCTGTGTGGATCGAAAGACCCATGCACGGTTCTTAGGGGGCTGGGCGCGGGTAACCGCGCCGGGCTACCCGGCGCCGGAACCAAAAATATTTACCGCAGAGACGCAGAGATTTTGTAGGGCAAGGGTATGGTTTCACCATCCGTTATATTTCTCCGCGTCTCTGCGGTGAAAAAAATCACCCAGAGAACCGCACCAGTGCTTGATCTCCGATACAATACGCGCCTGCCCTACCAGTGCGTTGCGCCCGGCATGTCCTTGCACGATATTTGGAACAACCTGCGGTCTTCCAGGCGCACCGCCGACAAGCAGCCTCCCCACAGGCAGCCCGTGTCCAGCGCCAGCACATCCTGGCGCACGGTCAAGCCCAGCGCCGACCAGTGGCCGAAAATAACCGTCGTATCGCGGCTGGCGCGCTCCGCGATTTCGTACCAGGGCACATGGCCGGGCGGCGCCACTTGCGGCGGCCCCTTGTGGGCAAATTCCATTTCGCCTTGCGGTGTGCAAAAACGCAGCCGGGTCATTGCATTGGTGATCATGCGCAGGCGATCCATGCCGCGCAAACCGTTGCTCCAGGCATGCGGCTCGTTGCCGTACATATGCTCGAAATAACGCAGATAGCGCTTGCCGCGCAACTCGCTCTCAACTTCGGCGGCCAATTTGGCGGCTTTTTTCACCGACCATTGCGGCAACAATCCGGCATGCACCAGTGCATAATCACCTTCGCGGTAAAATAGGCGCTGATGGCGCAGCCAGTCGAGCAATTCGTCCCGGTCCGACGCTTCCAGCACCTGCGCGATAGTATCCCGCTTGGAAGCCTTGACGTAGCCGTAAGCCACCGCCAGCAAGTGCAAATCGTGATTGCCGAGCACTGTCACCGCAGCTTCGCCCAGACCTTTTGCCCAGCGCAACACCGCCAGCGAATCCGGCCCGCGGTTGACCAGGTCACCCACCAGCCACAACCGGTCATGCGCCGAATCGAATCCGATCTCGCGCAGCAGTTGCTGCACAGCGGAAAAACAACCCTGGATGTCGCCGATGGCGTAAGTAGACATTAAGAATAGTCCTGAATCTTGAGTGCTGAGTGCCTGAGTGCTGAGTGCTGAGTCCTAAGTCCTGAGTACCGAGTTCTGTGCCTTGATCGGGGGAAATGTCAGCAAAGCGGAAATATTACCACATAGCAGAAAATACTCATTCCCGCGACACTCAGCACTCAGGCACTCAGGCACTCAGCACTTTTTTAAAGCACGTAGCGCGCCAAATCCTCGCTCTTCGCCAGCGCCTGCAGGCGGCCATCGACATAGCCGGCGTTTATGGTCACGGCCTTATCGCAGTATTTCCCGGCCTCGAAGGAGATTTCCTCCAGCAGTTTTTCCATCACGGTGTACAGCCGGCGTGCGCCGATATTTTCGGTGCTTTCGTTGACCTCGAAAGCGATCTCGGCCAGCCGCTTGATGCCGTCCGCCAGGAAATCCAGCGTGACCCCCTCGGTGCCCAGCAATGCCTGGTACTGGCGCGTGAGGCATGCATCGGTGTTGGTGAGAATCTGCTCGAAATCGGCCACGGTCAACGAATCCAGCTCGACGCGGATGGGCAGCCGCCCTTGCAGTTCGGGAATCAGGTCGGAAGGCTTGGCAAAATGGAACGCGCCGCTGCAAATGAACAGAATATGGTCGGTCTTGATCATCCCGTACTTGGTGGAAACGGTGGTGCCCTCCACCAGCGGCAGCAGGTCGCGCTGCACGCCCTGGCGCGACACGTCGGCGCCGGAAGTTTCGGAACGGCTGGTGATCTTGTCGATTTCGTCGAGGAACACGATGCCGTTCTGCTCCACATTGGCGACTGCGCGGATTTTCAACTCCTCGTCGTTGACCAGCTTCAGCGCCTCCTCCTCGGTCAGCAGCTTCATCGCCTCGCGGATATTCAGCTTGCGCGTTTTCGTGCGGTTGCTGCTCATGTTCTGGAACATGCCCTGGATTTGCGAGGTGAGGTCCTCCATTCCCGGCGGGGCGAGAATTTCCATGTGCGCATGAGACGCGGCGACATCAATGTCGATCTCCTTATCGTCCAGCTTCCCTTCGCGCAACATCTTGCGGAATTTGCCGCGCGTTGCGCTATCTTCCTGCGGCTCGCCGTCCCAATTGGCATCGCGCGGCTGCGGCAGCAACGCATCGAGCACGCGCTCCTCCGCTCTTTCCTCGGCGCGGTGACGCACCTTGGCGGTTTCCTGCTCGCGCGTCTGTTTGATCGACATCTCGGTCAAGTCGCGGATGATGGAATCGACATCGCGCCCGACATAACCCACCTCGGTGAACTTGGTCGCCTCCACTTTGATGAACGGCGCGTTGGCAAGTTTCGCCAGACGCCGCGCGATTTCGGTCTTGCCCACCCCGGTAGGGCCTATCATCAGGATGTTTTTCGGCGTGATTTCCTGGCGCAACGGCTCCGCCACCTGCTGGCGCCGCCAGCGATTGCGTAGCGCGATGGCGACCGCGCGCTTGGCGTCGTGCTGGCCGATGATGTATTTGTCCAGTTCGTGGACGATTTCCTGCGGGGTCATTTCACTCATGCGTATTATTCTCCATATAATTTCGCGCTCAGCCGGCCAAAAAGCTCAACCGAAAGCCAGCCTGCGCACCGATTGGGATTGCCTTGCATTTGGGCGAAGCGCCGCGACGATGCATGTGGGGCTGGTCGAGAGTGGGCGCGGCTTTATACCTTGCCTCGCCACAATTTACCGATTTATCCATCGCCTCGCGGGCGCGGCTTCCGCGTTGCAAATTGCTTGTGTGGAACAGCCACACGGCGCAATTTGCGCAGCAATCGCATCCCGCGAGACGCGGCTAAATCGGTAAATTGTGGCGAGGCAAGGTATATCGCGCCTGCGCGGACAATCGCAACGTCGCGCCCACTTACAAAACCTCAATGATATGATTCTGGTTGGTGTAGATGCACAAATCCGCCGCGATAGTCAGCGCATTCTTAACGATTTCCGCCGGCGCAAGCTCAGTGTAGTCGAGCAACGCACGCGCCGCCGATTGGGCGTAAGGGCCGCCGCTGCCGATGGAAACCAGGCCGTGTTCCGGCTCCAGCACATCGCCGTTGCCGGTGATAATCAGCGAAGTTTCAGTATCGGCCACCGCCAGCATCGCTTCCAGGCGGCGCAGGATGCGGTCGGTGCGCCAGTCCTTGGCAAGCTCCACGGCGCTACGCAGCAAATGCCCCTGATGCTTTTCCAGCTTGGCCTCGAAACGCTCGAACAGCGTAAAGGCATCCGCCGTGCCACCGGCGAAACCGACCAGAATTTTGTCGTGATACAAGCGGCGCACCTTACGCGCGGTGGCCTTGACCACGATGTTGCCGAGCGTCACTTGGCCGTCGCCGCCCATCGCGACCTGCGCGCCGCGCCGTGCGGAAAGAATGGTAGTGCCGTGATACTGTTCCATGCGTTGCGTGTCCCGATATGATTCAGATAGCTTCATTATACTGATAACTGCCGTAACGCAACAAAAAAGGGGATGCGGAACGCATAATCCTAAGCTGGACGATTGCCGGAACCCAACAAAACGAGGAGACAATCGTGACCAGGAGGTCGCTCCTAACAAGGGTGCAGCCTTCGCCGGTCTTTGCAAACTGAAGCAGGTGGCTCAATAATCCTAGAAAGCTCAGTTGACCGCTTGCCAAGATGTATAACACAATGGTTCTAAACAGCTTTGTCATGTATTTTGCGTGTACCCGTAATGGTGAGAGCGCTACGGGCTGGATTGCACGGTTTTCCGGGCGCATGGCGGCGTTGCAACTCCTTACAATGACAATGGAATGACCATTGCGCGTCGTTGCGCCTTGCCCTGCACCCGGAAAACCGCACACTCCAGCCCGTTCAACTGAGCTTTCTAGGATAATGCCGGTTTTTCGGCACATGAGACCGCAATGAAGATCACCAGACATTTGAGGATACACGGCTTGGTGCAAGGCGTTTATTACCGGGAGTCGCTATGCCGCGAGGCGAATGCGCATGATGTCGCCGGCTGGGTGCGAAATCGCCGCGACGGCACGGTGGAAGCCCTGCTGCAAGGCGAGGAAATGGCGGTCGAAACGCTGATCGTCTGGTGCCGGACAGGCCCCGCCGACGCGCGAGTGGAGCGGCTGGAAATCGAAGAGGGGCAGGGGGAATGCTCCGGTTTCGAGCGGCTCGGTACGATTTAACCTAAGCCGGGCAATTGCCGGAACCAAAAATATTTACCGCAGAGACGCAGAGATTTTATAGGGCAATGGTATGGTTTCACCATCCGTTTATATTTCTCTGCGTCTCTGCGGTGAAAGAATTTTAGCCGGAGAATCGCACCAGTGCTTGGCCTAGGACACATTTTTCACAAACAATGTAAAGACTTGGCCGATAAGTTACTAAAACTATTTCGTGCTCGTTCTTAAGGTACAATTTCGAATAAGAGCCGTGTCGCCCGGCATAGGCAGCAGACGGAGAAAAACACCATGCGTAAATACATTTTGGGTTCGGCCATATTATTCGCGGTTGCACCGGCATGGGCGGGAATGGGGGCGTGGAGCGCCCTGACCAGCCCGACGCAGAAGGGCGGCAATGTGATCGTCTACAAGCTCGCCAGACATCCGACGAATCCGCTCATTCGCTATGCGGCGACGCAAAACGGGATGTACAAATCCACGGATGGCGGCGCGAGTTGGCAAACCGCCAATACCGGCATAACGCCCTCTCCCGCAGGCTACGTGGGCGTCAACGACATGGCAATCGATCCGCAGAATCCGCAAAACATTTACATTGCGCCCTATTATCTGCAAAAGAGCGTCGATGGCGGCAATACCTGGAGCCGAACCGGCTGGGTTACGGAAAACCCCCAGGCCTATATGCTGGCTATCGATCCGAAAACGCCTGGCACGCTGTACGCCGGATCGAATCATGGAATTTATAAAAGCACGGACGGGGCAGCCACCTGGAAATACATGACCGGCACCAAGGTGGCCTATGCCTTGACTATCGACCCGAACAATCCATCGGTGCTGTACGAGGCCGTCAGCAGCGGCCTTTTCAAATCGAGCGACGGCGGCGCCAGCTTGGTCTCGATCAATGCCAACCTGACTTCCGTCAAAACCATTGCTGTGGATCCCAAAAATTCCGCCAACATTTACGTCGGCACCTTCGGCTCCGGCGTTTATAAAAGCAGCGACGGCGGCGCGACATGGAATGCCGCGAACCAGTGCTACCCGGTCAACGGCTACGCGATAAGTTTGAACAATGCCACCGTCGAAGCCTTTGCCTTCGACGCAGCCGATTCGTCTATTATTTACCTGGGCGCGGGAGATGGCATCTACAAATCCGTGGACGGCGGCGCGCACTGGACGCAGGCCAACAATGGCCCGATGAATGGCGCCTCGACCTTGATGCTCGACCCCAACGACCCGGCAACCGTTATCGCGGGTAACAACAATGGCATCTTCAGCTATACCTTTCCGGCAACGGCTACGCCAGCCAAGCTGACGGCAAGCTGCCCGACCACCCTCAACGCCGGCGCAACGGCTACCTGCACCGCCACCTACGACACCGACAGCAGCGTCAGCGCCGCCTGGACTTCCAGCAACCCCGCCGCCGCGACGATGAACGGCAACACAATAACGGCAGGCAATGTCGCCGCCGACACAACCGTATCGATCACCGCCACCTATACCGCGAACGGCATGACCCAGACCGCCACCGCGACGGTGAATATCAAAGCCGCCGCGGCATCGTTAAGCGGCGCCGATTGCGTATTGAACTGGGGAGAAAAAACTTATCCCGAACTGTTCTCCCCCTCCCCGGCGACTTCCAAAACCTTCGGCGATTATTACTACCGCTATTATTCCGGCACCAAGTCATATCTGGGGACGGCCAAAAACCAACGGCTCGTTTATGTCGGCGTGCTGTCCAACGGCAGCATATTGGACGTGGGCGACCTTGCCACCTGGTTAACAACTGCGGGTTGCCGGTAGGATTTGCTCGCGCACCGCACGGCTCGCGATCAGCGGCGCCGGGCGGTGAGCATGTCGCTAGTACCATGCAACATTATTTATTTCGCATTGAGGAAGATTGACTGGCAATTTACAACTTCGGATACGCGGATTAAGCTGACTCTCCTTTATCCGAAACTATTGTTGTTACGTGGTGCTAGTACAGCTGCGCGCAAATCCTATTAACACTCATCAAGCGATCAAAGGCTTGCCCTGATAAGTCCATCGAAATGGTTTGGCGAGGGTCTTGTTGAAATAAGCGATAAACGCCATAAGTTTGTCACGCAATTCTTCCTTAGATCGAAAATTGCCGCGTTTCACAACTTTCCGGCTCAGGATTCCGAACCAAATTTCGATCTGATTCATCCACGAGGCATGTTTTGGGGTGTAATGAAATACAATCGATTTGTCAGATTTGCAGAGAAATTCTTCAGCATACAGAATGATTCGCGCGCGCTTCGCAATGTGCTGCGGTGTGGTTTGCTTACGAATCAAACGTTCAAGTTCGTTTTTTTCAGAGGACAGCAGGTTAATCCGATATTGTGTGCGCGCCATGTTATAAAGGTTGAGCGGAAAATCAGCATGTTAACGCATGAAAGTGATTTTGTTTACATGATTAAAGCGCTGCTGTACTAGAAACCTCCGCTGACCGCTTACCAAGATATATAACATAATGGCTCTAAACAACTTTATCATATATTCCACGTTCACCCATTTGGTGAGAGCGCATTGATCTGGATTGCACGGTTTTCCGGGCGCATGGCGGCGTTGCAACTCCTCAAGAAGGAGAAGGGAATGGAACGACCATGCAGCAAAGTTGCGCCTCTTGTGCCCAGGCCGTAAGGCCGTCGGGTATG
>JBAYVP010000285.1:0-6952 GCA_041674485.1 Sulfuricellaceae bacterium | reverse complement strand
TTCCGGGCGCATGGCGGCGTTGCAACTCCTTGCAATGGAACGACCATTGCGCGTCGTTGCGCCTTGCCCTGCACCCGGAAAACCGCACACTCCAGCCCGTTCAACGGAGGTTTCTAGGATTATCGGCGGCACTTACGGTATCGGCGGAGGAGCAATCATCGCGCCGTTCTGCATTACCATCTTCCGTTTGCCGGTGCATGTGGTGGCAGGCGCGGCGCTGGCGGGAACCTTCGCCACCTCGGTGATCGGCGTGGCGGCGTACACTTTTCTGCCGCTGCCCGGCGGTGGAAGCGCGGTGCCGGACTGGTGGCTGGGTAGCCTGTTCGGGCTAGGCGGGCTGGGCGGCATGTATCTGGGAGCCGCCTGCCAGAAGCATATCCCGCAACGGATGCTCAAGGGCGCGTTGGGGATACTACTGGCCGGACTGGGCGGGGCTTATGTTGTTTTATGAGCAAGAAACGCAACGCCCTGCTGCTTTTAGCAATAGTTTTTCAGGGGAGGACAAATCGAAATTTTTCAGCTCAGGGTGGGCACGTTTTTTGTGCCCACCGGGCTGGCAACACATGATGAACAGTTCGGATTTGACGAACAAATACACCTACGATATTAGCAGAAAATCAATACAACTTTAACGGGATGGTTATATATTATGACGCTACAAACGGAAAAATATCGAAACAAAAAAATAGCACAATATACAAATCAATACTTTACGATAGCACTGATAGGGAAAAACAGCGAATATACCGTTTTGGTATGACAAAGATGGGTTAAGACTCCGTAACGCATATAGAACCTCAGAAAATAGCCTGATTTTCCAACTCCTGCAGCAATCCCAGAAGCTCGCTGGATTCTTTCGTCAGCGCCCGCAGCAAGGCGATGATTTCGTTGTGCGGGGCATCGTGGCGTGCTGCTTCAATTAATTCTTTACCGATTTCGTGCAGGCGGCGGTGCGGGGTTTCCAGCTTGTCGAAAACACTGCGCCCCTTGAATTCCTGGCCGTGCCCATAATACCAATGGCCCAATTTGCATTTGGTATGATCCATTTCGGCGGTGTATCGTTTCACCGAATTGGCATCCTGTTCGCCGAATGAGCCGCTGATGACTTGGTCGATCAACATTCTGCGCCAATGAATGTGGTCCAATTGGGCGATGTGGATCATGCCGATGGGAAAACCGGACCAGCGCTGGTCTTTCCTGACGAAGGAGAGAAATTCCGCCAGCGGCAGCGGGCGCGCCATCCAGAACCCTTGAGCTTCGGTGCATCCTGCCTGCATCAGGAAATCGTAGATTTCGGAAGATTCTATCCCTTCGGCGATGATGCTTATGCCCAGCATGTGCGCCATCCTGATGCTGGACTGGACGATGGAGGTGCATTTCGGGCAATCGTTCATGCGATTGATTAGCCCCCGGTCGAGCTTAACCACCGTGAAAGGCCACAAGCTCAGGGTGTCGATGGATGAGTAACCGGTGCCGAAATCGTCCATCGCCAGCGATACACCCATATTGACCAGGGTTTGCAGGTATTCCCGGACGACCGGTTTGCCGCTGTCGATAATCGAAGCCTCCGTCAGCTCGATTTGTAAACGCAGTGGGTCTACCTGACCGCCGAGCACGGCATGACGGATCAGTTCCGTGATTTCCGGCGTTTCGAAATCCTGCGCGGTCAGGTTAAACGATACGGTCAGTGTATCGTTGATCTTATGGACCGCGCGCATATCCGCAATCAGCTTGGGAAACATCGCGCAGGCGATTTTCTTGATTAAACCGGTTTCCTCCGCCAGCGGGACAAACGCACAGGGCGGAACGACTGTGCCATCCGGCTTGATCCAGCGCAGCAAGGCTTCCGCCCCACTGGGCTTGCCGGTGACCAGCGATATTTTCGGCTGGTAATAGTAGACCAGTTGGTCATTTTCCAGCGCCGCCTCAATTTCCGGCAATGTTAACGCCGTTACCTCCATCTACCCTCCTGACCCAAGGTAAATTTGTTCT
The DNA here is from genome assembly GCA_041674485.1 of Sulfuricellaceae bacterium. Lineage (GTDB taxonomy): Bacteria > Pseudomonadota > Gammaproteobacteria > Burkholderiales > Sulfuricellaceae > JAGXQV01. The sequence continues at coordinate 4,960 of JBAYVP010000285.1, read as the reverse complement.
CAGAAAAAATGTAGGGTGGATAAGCGTAGCGCATCCACCTTTCTTGCGTCGGCACGGTGGATGCGCCACGCTTATCCACCCTACGACTACGACTTTCATGGTTGTTAGCCATCATTGATTTTCATCATGAATTTCTGAGAACAAATTACCCTGCCTCCTGACATGTTATGCCTTGCGCGGGGGAAATTATCCGGTGCGCGCAAAATAATCTTTCGATTGTGACATATACCTTGCCTCGCCACAATTTACCGATTTAGCCGCGTCTCGCGGGATGCGATGCAAGGCGCAAATTGCGCCGTGTGGCACTACCACACAAGCAATTTGCAACGCGGCAGCGCGCCCGCGAGGCGGTGGATAAATCGGTAAATTGTGGCGAGGCAAGGTATATCTATCCCAGGCTTTGTTGACGTTTTGCCGTTTCTCACCGCAGTCGCGGCAGAGCTACGGCAAGCGCCTCAGCTTTCGATCATGCGTCGCACGACGGAGTTGAAGGGGATGATCCATTCCTGCGAGAACTGGTTATCGCAGGCATTGACCTCGGCGATGGCGCGCAATTTGGAGCGACTGCGACCGCGGTGGCTGTGTTTTAGCATGACTGCCTCGAAAGCGTCCACGATAGACAGGATATTCCCGCCGGGACAAATCCCGGCTTGCGTCAATCCGGCGGGATAGCCCGCCCCGCTCGGCATTTCGTGGTGCTGCCGGACGATTTCCGCCGCCCCCTGCCATCCCGTCATGCGTTCCAGTATGCCCGCCCCGAAGCCGGGATGCGCCGCCAGCGCTTTCTTGCTTTCTTCGCTGAACGTCCCTACATGGTGGAGCCAGATGGATTCCGGCAGGAACATCATGCCCACATCGTGCATGTAGACCGCCGCCTCCAGTTGCAGCGGGTCCACCGGCTGGTCGCCGGCCAGATTGGTCTCCAGCGCCAGACTCAGTATCCGGGCGGTGCGTCCCTTGAAGTGGGGCGAACGGATTTCGAACTGATGCGCCAGGGAGCGGAAAAAATGCAGGTCGGCAACCTGGCTTTCTTTGGGGCGAATGGTCGCCGCCTTCTTTTTTGCGACTGCAATTTTTTCCGTGGCGGGACGAAACCCGGTCACCGATTTTATGACCCGGCTTGCGGTTTCGTTCAGTTCGGTTTGCCTGACCAGGCTGAGCTTTTCCAGTCCTTCATGCAGGTTGACGAGTTGCAGGTTCTCCAGCGATTTGCCGGCGACTAGCGACTCCGTGGCCAATTCCAGGCGATCCACCGTCAGCAGGATGATTTCCCCCATCAATTCGGTGAAATGCAACTCGCCATCGCGCAGGCGACCGAGCAAGGTTTCTATCGGATGGGCGACAATGGAGCCTAATTCCACTTTGCACAGTGCCGCATTGCCCTTGATGTTGTGAAAGGCGCGGAACAAGTCGGCGACGATGTTTCTATCGTTCGGCGCCTGTTTGAGTCTGGCGATGTCCTGCTCGATTTTTTGCGCCATATCCACCAAGTCGTCCTTGAATTCCTCCAAAGATTCGCGGTCATCTATCCGTGGATGGGTGAGTGCCTGCAAGTTAGTCATTACCTTCCCTTTAATCTGCAAGATGTAGTGGACGTGAAGTTTAGTCAAATCTTTCCCTTCGCGGGAAAAAATCGTGTTTTAAGGCTAGAGGCTAGGGACTAGAGGCTAGAGGCTAGTAAAAAACCGGCGCGTAGCGCCAGCAGCCCCCTAGCCTCTAGCCTCTAATTTTCAGCGTACTCTTGAAATATATCTCATTTTCCCCACTATATTAACCGTGATCAATCAAAAAAGGATTGCCCCATGCGCTTAGACAAACTGACTACCAAATTCCAGCAGGCGCTCAGCGACGCCCAGAGCATCGCGGTCGGCCAGGACAACCAATTTATCGAGGCGCAGCACTTGTTGCCGGCGTTAATCAATCAGGACGACGGCGGCACGTCTTCGCTGCTGGCGCGCGCCGGCGTCAACGTGGCGCCGCTGAAAGTTGCGCTGCAAAAAGCCATCGAGCGCCTGCCCAAAGTGGAAGGGCACGGCGGCGAAGTGACGATTTCGCGCGACCTCGGCAACCTGCTGAACATCACCGACAAGGAGGCGCAAAAGCGCGGCGACCAGTTCATCGCCTCGGAAATGTTCCTGCTGGCACTGGCCGCCGACAAGGGCGAAGCCGCTCGCCTGCTGAAGGAACACGGCCTGAACCGCGCCGCGCTGGAACAAGCGATCAACGCGGTGCGCGGCGGCGAATCGGTGGAAAACCAGGAAGCCGAAGGGCAGCGCGAAGCGCTGAAAAAATTCACTCTCGATCTTACCGAGCGCGCCCGTCTCGGCAAGCTCGACCCGGTGATTGGACGCGACGACGAAATCCGCCGCGCGATTCAAGTGCTGCAACGCCGCACCAAGAATAACCCGGTGCTGATCGGTGAGCCGGGCGTGGGTAAGACCGCTATCGTTGAAGGGCTGGCGCAACGCATCATCAACAATGAGGTGCCGGAAACCCTGAAGAACAAACGCGTGTTGGTGCTGGACATGGCCGGCTTGCTGGCCGGCACAAAATATCGCGGCGAATTCGAGGAACGCCTGAAAAACGTGCTGAAAGAGGTCGCCCAGGACGAAGGGCGCATCATCCTGTTCATCGACGAACTGCACACCATGGTCGGCGCCGGCAAGGCGGAAGGGGCGATGGATGCCGGCAATATGTTAAAGCCGGCGCTCGCGCGCGGCGAACTGCATTGCATAGGTGCGACCACGCTGGACGAATACCGCAAATACGTGGAAAAAGACGCAGCACTGGAGCGCCGTTTCCAGAAAGTGCTGGTGGACGAGCCTAGCGTCGAGGACACCATCGCGATATTGCGCGGGCTTCAGGAAAAATACGAACTGCACCACGGTGTAGACATCACCGACCCGGCGATTATCGCCGCTGCAGAATTGTCGCACCGCTACATCACCGACCGCTTCCTGCCGGACAAGGCCATTGACCTGATCGACGAAGCTGCGGCGCGCATCCGAATGGAAATCGACTCCAAGCCGGAAGTCATGGACAAGCTCGACCGCCGCCTGATCCAGCTCAAGATCGAGCGCGAAGCGGTGAAGCGGGAAAAGGACGAGGCTTCGAAAAAACGTCTCGCTCTGATCGAGGAGGAAATCAAGAAACTGGAGCGCGAATACGCCGACCTGGAAGAGGTCTGGAAAGCCGAAAAAGCCCAGGTGCAGGGCAGCCAGCATATCAAGGAGGAACTCGACCGTCTCAAAGTGGAAATGGAAACCGCCAAACGCAAGGGCGACTGGCAGAAAGTCTCGGAACTGCAATACGGGCGCATCCCCCAACTCGAAGCGCAGTTGAAACACGCCGACACCAGCGAGGCGTCCGACCAGACCACCCACAAGCTGCTGCGCACCCAGGTCGGCGCGGAGGAAATCGCCGAAGTCGTGTCGCGCGCAACCGGCATCCCGGTTTCCAAGATGATGGAAGGCGAACGCGACAAGCTGCTGCAAATGGAAAACAAGCTGCACGAGCGCGTGATCGGCCAGGACGAGGCGGTGCGCCTGGTGGCCGACGCGATCCGTCGTTCGCGCGCCGGGCTATCCGACCCCAACCGGCCCTACGGCTCGTTCCTGTTCCTGGGGCCTACCGGCGTGGGAAAAACCGAACTGTGCAAGACACTGGCCGGCTTCCTGTTCGATTCCGAGGAACACCTGATCCGCATCGACATGAGCGAATTCATGGAAAAACATTCCGTGTCGCGCCTGATCGGCGCGCCGCCCGGCTATGTCGGCTATGAAGAAGGCGGCTACCTGACCGAAGCGGTGCGGCGCAAACCTTACAGCGTCATCTTGCTTGATGAAGTGGAAAAAGCCCATCCCGACGTATTCAACGTGCTGCTGCAAGTGCTCGACGACGGGCGCATGACCGACGGCCAGGGGCGCACCGTGGACTTCAAGAACACCGTAGTGGTGATGACCTCCAACCTCGGCAGCCAGATGATCCAGCAAATGACCGGCGACGACTACCAAGTCATCAAACTGGCGGTGTTGGGCGAGGTGAAAACCTACTTCCGCCCGGAATTCATCAACCGCATCGATGAAGTAGTGGTGTTCCACGCGTTGGACGAAGCCAACATCAAATCCATCGCGCGCATTCAGTTGCAATACCTGAACAAGCGTCTGGCGCAAATGGAAATGAAGCTGGTCGTCAGCGACGCCGCACTGTCTGAGCTTGCCAGCGCCGGCTTCGACCCGATCTTCGGCGCAAGACCGCTGAAACGGGCGATCCAGGCCAACCTGGAGAACGCGCTGGCCAAGGAAATCCTGGCCGGACGGTTCGGCGCCAAGGATGTAATCAAAGTGGATTTCCGCGGGAGCCGCTTCGTATTCGAAGCCGGCGCGTAATTCCACCCCCGGAAGCGCGTAGGAGCGACTTCCTGGTCGCGAATTCAGTTCGCGATCAGGAGGTCGCTCCTATGTCACGCAAATTCGAGTCGATTGATACTGGGAACAGAAAACCGTTCTTTGGGCGCATCATAAAACCAGACAGTTTATTTGCTCTCTACATTCTCTACATGGCCGCTTGACATAGGGAAATGCTCTCTCTATATTTCATGCATGGGAAAGATTTACGCTGGCAATGGCTGGCTCATCAAAGTGTTCGGAAACGAGCATCCGCCGATGCATGTGCATGTGGTTCACCCGGACGGCAAGGCGTTGATCCACCTCGACGGCACGGTGCGTAATCGCTGTGTGCCAATAGCGGTCATCACGCAGACCATCGCGTGGATATCCGCCAACCATGAAGCCATCCGCGCCGAATGGGCGCGACTTGAATATGCCTTGCGCGGGGAAAATTGTCCGGTTGGATTGCCCCCAGCGGGCGCACTGCCGCGTTGCAAATTGCTTGCGTGGAATGACCACGCGGCGCAATTTGCGCCTTGCATTGCATCCCGCTGGGAACAATCCAATCCGGA
>JBAYVP010000284.1:0-6980 GCA_041674485.1 Sulfuricellaceae bacterium | reverse complement strand
GAACGGGCTGGAGTGTGCGGTTTTCCGGGTGCAGGGCAAGGCGCAACGACGCGCAATGGTCGTTCCATTGCCTTCTCTTGGAGTTGCAACGCCGCCATGCGCCCGGAAAACCGTGCAATCCAGTCCGTAGCGCTCTCACCAAACGGGTGAACGCGAAACACATGGAAAAACTGTTTAGAACCACTAAGTTGTATATCCTGGCAAGCGGTCAACTGAGCTTTCTAGGTTTAACAAAGCCCGTAACGATTGCCAAGGCTCAAGCCGCTTGCTTGTGCATTTCTTCCCGAATGACTCGCCTTATCGTTTCCTCCAATCGTTCCTGGTGAATGAACTGCTTTAGCGAGTCATTTATTAACGTCGGATACCCTCGGCCACCGGCCAGTTTTCTGAAATGTTCCACCACGTCGGAATCGAGGTAGATATTGACCCTTTGTTTGACCGGCATCAGTTTGCCGGCTTCCCGCTTGCGCGGCACCAGTTTCCCACTGTTGATGTCTGCTTGCGAGAAAGGAGGACAATCGTCAAAGGTTGCCAATGTAGATTTGCCGTTCATTTTTATCCGCCTTTCGCATGGAGATAACGCGAACCTCAGCGTCTGTTTCCGTCGTTACGACCACCACCACTTCACCACGTAACAATCCCAAGGTGATAAACCGTTGCTCTCCATAGTCGAAGCGACGGTCTTCAAAGGTTAGTGTTGCCTTGGCTTCGATTACCAAATGCGCGTCATCGAAGTCATATCCATGCTTCTTGACATTGGCAGCTTGCTTTCTTGGTTCGAAGGTGTAGCGCATTAATCAATTATATGCACAAATGTATACAATTTACAGCATTTTCAATCAAGAACAATTACAAAAATTATAGTTACAGCCTTTATGCTCTAATGCAATAACAAACGACAACACAGGGTAAATTTGTTCTCGGAAATTCATGATTAAAATCAATGATGCCTAGCATTCATGAATCTCGGGCAAGTCGTAGGGTGGATAAGCGTAGCGCATCCACCGAATTGGCGTAGAAAGGTGGATGCGCTACGCTTATCCACCCTACATTTTCCCGAGAACAAATTTACCCTGGACAACAAATTGTCGCTTGTGAAGTTGCGATTTTCAAGTGAAGGTCGCAATTTCTGATAAGAATTTTTCACGCTTTAGACGCGAAACCGCGAAGAAATGGGGACGAGTAAGAATGGGCGGTCTCATTCCCAACGCGCAAAAATAAAGATACTGGTTCGCTTCTTCTTCGCGCCTTCGCGTCTAAAACGTGAGTCGGCTTGGCTGTTCGCCAAAGGCGAACCTCACATTGATCTGAGTTGAAAACGCTGTAAATCAAATAATACGGGTGCAATAACCAACGGACGCTGAATATTTCGTTCCGCGCTACAATTGGTCTAGTCCTTTCAATACCTTGAAAATGACTTCTTGTCCGAACCCCCGCCCTGCCAGAAAGCGCATCTGCCGGGCTTTTTCCCTGGCGTCCGCCGGAACCGCACCGAATTTTTTCGCCCATGTTGCGCGCGCCGTTTCCAATTCGTTTTCTTGCACTTCCGGCAAGGCTGCCGCGATGGTTTCCTCGCTTACGCCTTTTTCGCGCAGTTCGTGAATGATGCGCCGGCTGCCGAATTTGCCCTGTCGCGCCTGCACCAGCATTTCGGCGTAGCGCGCCTCATTAAGCCAGCCGCGTTGGGTGAAATCGTCGAGCAAGGCGGCGATTTCGTCGCGATCTTCGCAGTAGGACGCGAGCTTACGTTCCAGCTCAATGCGCGTGTGTTCGCGCCGCGCGAGGCAAGCCAGCGCCCGGCTGCGCAGGTCGGGTTCAGGCATCCCCGTCGCTGGGGTCTACCGTGGTCGGCAGGCCGGAAACGCCGAGGGCGGCGCGCACTTTGCCTTCGATTTCGGCGGCAATATCTTTGTGCTCTCTCAGGTATTCGCGCGAGTTGTCCTTGCCCTGACCGATTTTCTCGCCTTTGTAGCTGTACCAGGCGCCGGATTTGTCGACCAGTTTGTTTGCCACGCCCAGTTCGATGATCTCGCCTTCGCGCGAAATGCCCTCGCCGTAGAGGATGTCGAATTCGGCCTGTTTGAAGGGCGGCGCGACCTTGTTCTTGACCACCTTGACACGGGTTTCCGAGCCGACTACTTCATCGCCTTTCTTGATCGAGCCGGTGCGGCGGATGTCCAGGCGCACCGAAGCGTAGAATTTGAGCGCGTTGCCACCGGTGGTAGTTTCCGGGTTGCCAAACATCACGCCGATTTTCATGCGAATTTGGTTGATGAAGATCACCAGAGTGTTGGTGCGCTTGATGTTGGCGGTGAGCTTGCGCAAGGCTTGGCTCATCAGGCGCGCTTGCAGCCCCATGTGGGAATCGCCCATTTCGCCCTCAATTTCAGCCTTGGGCGTAAGCGCCGCCACCGAGTCGATAACGACAATATCAACACTACCGGAACGCACCAGCATGTCGGCGATTTCCAGCGCCTGTTCGCCGGTGTCGGGCTGGGAAATCAGCAGGTCGGGAACCTGGACGCCGAGCTTTTGCGCGTATTGCGGGTCGAGCGCGTGCTCCGCGTCGATGAACGCGGCGGTGCCGCCGAGTTTTTGCATTTCGGCAATGACTTGCAGGGTCAGCGTGGTTTTGCCGGAAGATTCCGGCCCGAAGATTTCCACCACGCGGCCTCTAGGCAGGCCACCGACGCCGAGCGCTATGTCCAGGCCGAGCGAGCCGGTGGACACCACTTGTATGTCCTTGATGACCTCGCTGTCGCCGAGGCGCATGATGGACCCCTTGCCGAACTGTTTTTCGATCTGGGAAAGCGCCGCCGCGAGTGCCTTGCTCTTGTTGTCGTCCATAATATTGGGTTTCCTGACTGTTTAATCGGTGGATTATGTCATATCTCAAGCAGTGCTAAAACACCTTTCAGCGCGGTTTCCACGGCCTGACGCCGCACCTCGCCGCGGTCGCCGGAGAAGAGGTGTTTTTCGCTGTGCATTGCGCCGTTTTGCGTCGCCCAGGCGAACCATACCAGCCCCACCGGTTTTTCCGGTGTGCCGCCGGTCGGTCCGGCGATGCCGCTAACCGCCACGGAAACCTCCGCCCAGCTATGTAGCAGTGCGCCCCGCGCCATCTCGCGCACCGTCTCCTCGCTCACCGCGCCGTGGTTTTCCAGCGTCGCCTCATCCACGCCCAGCATGTCCTGCTTGGCTTGGTTGGTGTAGGTGATAAAGCCCCGGTCGTACCACTGCGAACTGCCGGAAACCGCCGTCACCGCTTCGCCCACCCCGCCGCCGGTGCAGGATTCGGCGGTGGCGAGCGACATTTCGCGCGATTTCAGTGCCGCACCGACTGCTGCGGCCAATTCTTCCATTCGATCTTGATTATCTATAAGCGCATTCATATCAAATCCAACTCCCGTTTAAAACGTTGTTCATTCGGAGCAAGCCGGTATGCTTCCTCAAAGGCTCTGCGTATTTCCGCTTGCGGCGCTTTCAGCCATTTGAGCACTTGTCCCAGGTTAAACCAGGCCCATGCATGGCGCGTCAGGGGCGCTTCCATTTGGGTGACGCGTTGCAGCATTTCCCTGGCTTCGCCGAGCAGTCTCTTGTTTGTCACCCAATCTGGATTTTTGCGCTTGATAGCGTTCTTAGCCAATGCTATCTTGGTTTGGGCGAATTCGTGCAATGCCCGAACATCGTGCATCACCGCATCCCCGGCAATACTGAAGTATTTATGCGCTTTTTCATAGCGCTCAGCCCTTTTTTCCTGAATGGCGGCATCGAACGCTTCCTGTACGGAATTGAGATTGTTGCTCAGACGGTCAAGCAGCTTCATGGCGTCGTCACGCCGTCCTGCATCCAGATAGCCGGACGCCACGACAGTAATCAACGGCGCCAGGTTGGCTGTCGGATTGCCGGCGACAAATCCGTCAAGCAGTTCGCGAGCTTGGTGCAAATCGCCTTGTTGCACGTACTCTTTAACCAGTTCAAACGCCAAAGCAGGCGACAATGGTGTTTCCGTCAGCGCATTTTTCAATCTGTTCACCGCGCCGGCAATGTCGCCGATAACCCGTAATCTCGCGGCGTCCTGTATCGCCAGTACGGCAACGTATTCGGGATGGGCGGGTAGCGTCACCCGAAAATAAGTGCGGGTTTCGTCAAAATCGAACTTCGGTTGGGGCGATCCATTTTCCCGCATGACGCGCAGCACCTTGGGGATGCCGGTTCCTCTTCCCTCGGCGAGGCGCAGTTCTTTGAGAAATTCGCCTATTCTGCGGTTACGCGCCGGCACTGCGGGCAATCTTTCCTGATTGTCGAAATGACGTTGTTCGATCCCCGCGACCGGCCCTGGGTAACTGATAATTTCCATTCGATCCGGGTACAGATACACTTTGATCGGCTCCGGCGGATATTCATACGAACGGTGATAGACAGCGTTTACCACGGCTTCCCGCAAGGCGAGTATCGGGTAGCTTACCCAACCCGTCGCCGTGGGGCGGTTGGGTAGTTTCTCAATTTGGCGCACCGTCATATTTTCCAGGTAGGCCAGACAATCGCGCAATTGCTCGTGTATTGGGCGTTTGCTGAAGATTTTCTCTTCCTGGATATTTCCGCCGGCATCGTCGGAGAAATGCACGACCTCGATTCTCGCTCCGGGAAACCATTGTTCCGGGTCTTGCGAGAAAAAAAGCAATCCGACGTTTTTCGGTAAATCATGCCCGTTGACCGGAACAGCGATGCGAAGATTGCGGTAGAGCGTCTTGGTGTCCTGTTCGTGGACCAGGTCGCTACGCACATCCTGAAGAAATTCGCGCACCTTGGTTTCGCGCAAATCCAGCACGGAGGCGTTTTGCGCGCGCCTATCGTCGAATGGAACGCGCGCGGTCAGTTGCATAAGTTGGGTCAATAATTCCGGTTTGTCGGAAACATCCACCGTTTCATCGCCCACCCGGATATAGTAGCGGCGTTGCCTGTCCTTTTCATTTTTACCATATTTGTCATAGGCCTGATGGGGGCGGACATCACTTCCGTGCCTCCAGATAACCAAAATGTGTTTCCCGTCCACGGTCTCAGGGGAAAATACCGGCTGACAGACCGGGTCGATAGAATTGCATTTACCGCGTATCCATTTTTGCGCTTGCTCGATTTCGGCGGCGCCCAGACCTTTCGGCGGCAAAACCGGCTTGCCGTTTTCCTGCCCGACGCCAATCACGATATAGCCGCCATTCAAATTTTGAAAATCATTGGCGAAAGCGCAAATCGTTCTGACCACCTGAGGTCCGGTGGCGACCTCGTCCCAGGACGCTTTCAACTCGACCCGTGACGATTCGACACCTCGAAAATAGAGCAGGTCTTCGACATTGATGGGCAAGCAACTCAGCATATCATGCGTCCAATTTCCAGTTTCAAAATATCAACCGTATGCAAATCACAGCATAAATCGCCGCCAACAAATCGTCGAACATCACGCCAAAGCCGTTTTTCAAGCGCTGGTCGCACCAGCCGATGGGAAACGGCTTCCATATGTCAAATAGGCGAAATAGCAGGAATGCCGCCACAAAGCCAATCAGGGAGCGCGGCGCGAAATGCAGCACCAGCAGCATCGCTACGATCTCGTCCCACACGATGCCACCGTGATCGACCACGCCCAGAGCCTTGCCTGCGGTATCGCAAAACCCGATGCCGGCGACGAAGAAAAACGCCACGATAACCAAATATGCCCAGCCATGAATGCCCGACAGCAACCAGTACAGCGGGAACGCCGCCAGCGTGCCGAACGTTCCCGGCGCAACCGGCGCCAAGCCGCTGCCGAAGCCGAATGCCAGCCAATGCGCCGGGCTGCTGAAAACGAAACGCCAGTCAGGCGAAGTGGTCGAAACCGATTTTTCCAATTGGCATCTCCTTGCCGTTTGCATCGCGCAAAACTAATCCGCCACCGCTACAAATCGCGCCGATACGCGTCAGCGGCACGCCGAGCCGCAGCCCGATGATTGTGACGGCATCACGCCGCGCTGCCGGAGCGGTGAAGCACAGCTCGTAATCATCCCCGCCCGCCAGCAGGCAAGCGCGCGCCGTCTCATCCGGCAGCAGGCGGCGCAGAGTGGCGGAAGCCGGCAAGGCGGCGAATTCGATTTCCGCCGCGCTGCCGGAGCATTCAAGTATATGCCCCAGATCGGCCAGCAGACCGTCGGAAATATCGATGGCGCTGTGCGCAATGCCCAACAGCGCCTCGCCCAGCGCTACGCGCGGCGTCGGGTCATGCAGCGCAAGCAGGCAGGGCAGGACGTCATGTTCGCTTAAAGCCAGGCGCCCCTGCAAATGCGCCAGCGCCAGCGCAGCATCGCCCAGCTTGCCGGACACCCAAACATCGTCGCCGACGCGCGCACCGCCACGGCGTAGCGCAAGGCCTGCGGGCGCAACCCCCATAATGGTCACGCACAGATTAAGCGGCCCGCAAGTGGTGTCGCCGCCAACCAGATCGACGCCATGGCGTCCCGCCATTTCCATAAAGCCGGCGGCAAAATCCGCCAGCCAAGCCTCGTCGGCCCGCGGCAGCGCCAGCGACAACGTCGCCCAGCGCGGCGCGGCGCCCATCGCCGCCAGGTCGGAAAGATTCACCGCCAGGCATTTGCGCCCCAGCAAGCGCGGGTCGGCATCATGGAAAAAATGCCGCCCCGCCACCAACATATCGCTGGAGACGGCCAGCTCCATGCCCGGCGCAAGCGCTATCAACGCGGCATCGTCGCCGACTCCCAATATCGTATGCGTGGTGGAATGAGTGAAAAACCGGCGGATCAGATCGAATTCGGAAGGCATTATAACGGGAAGTTTATGGGTTTGATTTCAAAAAACAGCCTGAAAAAACCTATACTTTGCGCGGCCACAATTTGCGGATTTAGCCGCGTCTCGCGGGATGCGATTGCTGCGCAAATTGCGCCGTGTGGCTGTTCCACACAAGCAATTTGCAACGCGGAAGCCGCGCCCGCGAG
>JBAYVP010000283.1:0-6983 GCA_041674485.1 Sulfuricellaceae bacterium | reverse complement strand
GCGCTACGGGCTGGATTGCACGGTTTTCCGGGCGCATGGCGGCGTTGCAACTCCTTGCAATGGAATAACCATTGCGCGTCGTTGCGCCTTGCCCTGCACCCGGAAAACCGCACACTCCAGCCCATTCAACTAAGGAATTTAGGATAAAGCGACCGTCAATATCAGGGCGCTATGCATCAGTGAAGGCGAGTTGCCGCGTCGGGCAACGGAGTTGGTTCTTGACTGGGCGGAATTGCACCAGGCAGAGTTGTTGGCTGATTGGGATTTATGCCAGGCCAAGCAACATCCTAATCCGATTGCTCCTTTGAAATAGTTTAGGGGGAGATGATGTACTTTGATGTTATTGGAGTTTGCTCCATCGCCCCTCGCGAGCTGTTCGTCCAGTTTGAGGATGGGCTGAGTGGGGTGGTTCGCATCGATTTATCATTTTGCACTGGCGTGTTCGAGTCCTTGAGAAATGATCAGTTGGTGGCGGATGCGCAAATAAATAATGGTGTGGTTGTATGGCAAAACGGTCTGGATTTGGCTCCAGATACGATGTACCAAGAAATAAAGCATAGTCCGAATCGTCGGTATGTCCTTTCCGAATTGTGCCCCTGCACTTGATCCAGCGCGGCAATAACCGCCAGGCGTACTTTTTCGCTGATGAGGACTATCATTTTTACCTTGACTGGTTGGCTGAACATGCCGGTAAAACGGGCTGTCAGATTCATTCCTATGTGCTGATGACTAATCACGTACATCTGCTGCTTTCCGCCGAGACTGCGCAAGCGGTCGGGGCTTTGATGAAGGCGCTGGGGCAACGTTATGTGCAGTATGTGAGTCGGACGTATCGGCGTAGCGGTACGCTGTGGGAGGGACGTTTTCGCTCCTGCCCGGCTCAGGATGAAATGTATACTTTGCGCGGTCACGATTTGCGCATTTATCCATCGTCTCGCGGGCGCGGCTTCCGCGTTGCAAATTGCTTGTGTGGAACAGCCACACGGCGCAATTTGCGCAGCAATCACATCCCGCGAGACGCGGCTAAATCCGCAAATTGTGGCCGCGCAAAGTATAACCTGCCCGTTCTGCCACGCCCCAATGCGGATCATCGCCTTCATCAACGATTCCGACAGCGTGAGACAGATTCTGAACCACATCGGCGAATCAACCGTACCGCCTAAAATCGCACCGGCGCGTGGGCCGCAGCTGTGGGAACCTTGGCTTGATTTCGGGCTGGCGGAAAACGATCCTCAATGGGATTCTTTTAGCCCAGCCTGAAGCCGAGTTCGAATTCGATCAACGTGTCGCCTGGTGACGAGTGATTTTTACCTCGCCACGGGTGTGCTTGGGCGCTCGACTTGGAGAGCGACTGTTTTTCGGCGTTGACGCGGAAAATTTTTGCATTTTCGCGTGGCAGGGAAGACGAAATTCGGGTTTTTTATGGGGATTCGGCGATAAAAGTCGGGGTTGACGGGAACACCGCCGTCATGGATACTTGGCGAAGTGCGGTTGAATTTCCTATTCTTTTTTAATTCTTTCAAGGGTTGTTACAGGGGTAAGAAATGATTCCACTCATCCAGCAACGTAGTTCCGCTATTGCCGAGCTTTGTCGCCGTTATCATGTGCATAAGTTGGCTGTATTTGGTTCCGCCGCGCGGAACGAGGGCTTTGATCCGACCCGTAGCGACGCCGATTTTCTTGTCGAGTTCGAGGCGCAAAGCGGCTTCCCCCCGCTGGAAGAATATTTCGGTTTTCAGGCCGATCTTTCGCGCTTGCTCGAACTCCCGGTGGATTTGGTGGAAATGGGCGCAATCCGCAATCCTTATGTGCTTGCCGACATTAACCGCTCGCGGGAGGTAATCTATGGCGCATGACCCGTGCGCTTATCTGTGGGACGCGCGCGAAGCCTGCGACGCTATTCGGGAATTTGTCGCTGGGGTGGATTTGCACACTTACATGGAGACGCCTCTGCTTCATTCAGCGGTAGAGCGGAAATTCGAGATTATCGGCGAGGCGCTAAATCAACTGTCGAAAGTCGATCCGATTCTGGCGGCTCATATTCCTGATTTGGCGCGCATCGTCGCTTTCCGTAATATGCTGATTCATGGTTATGCCGCAGTTGACCATCCCAGAGTGTGGCGTGTTGTCCAAGAATCGCTGCCTGAGCTTCACACGGTCGTTGCACGACTGCTTGATGAATCTGGGCAAAACTGAGGGATTTCTCCAGATACCCGGCGAGCGTAGGGTGCATTAGAGCGCAGCCGCATTGCGCCGGATGTTTCATTTTACGAGGTGCGCAATGCCCACCATTAGCATGTTCTACCGGAAAAAGGGTAGATCCCGGTAGGGTGGGCGCGCTTTTGTGCCCACGCGGTGCGGCTATTGGAACCCCAACTCGGTGGGAAACATCCGCCTTTGACCGCGTGGGCACAAAAAACGCGCCCATTCTACCGGGCTAGACTGATTTAAAAAATTTCTTCATGATGTGCCATTTTGCCCGATTGGTGAGTCCACCGTTCGGCTGATTTGCCCGGAGTCGAATTAAGGCAGAATTTTTTCGAGCGCGAATAGCTGTTCTATGGTTTCCCGCTCGCGCACGCTATGGATATTGGCGCCGTCCACGATGACTTCCGCTGCGCGCGGGCGGGTGTTGTAGTTGGAGCTCATGCTCATGCCGTATGCACCGGCGGACATTACCGCCAGCAGGTCGCCGGCGGCTAACGCCAGGTGGCGCTCGTGGCCGAGGAAGTCGCCGCTTTCGCATACCGGGCCGACGATTTCGTAGCATGTTTGCGCGTCTGGGTTTTCCTTCACCGTTACAATGTCGTGCCACGCGTCGTACAAGGCCGGGCGCATCAGATCGTTCATCGCGGCATCGACGATGGCGAAATTTTTGGTTTCGCCGTGCTTCAGGTATTCCACTCTGGTCAGCAAGAGTCCGGCGTTGCCGACCAACGCGCGTCCCGGCTCAATCAGGATTTTTTGCGGACGCCCTTTCAGCTTGGCCAGCATGGCCGCTGCATATTCAACGACCGGCGGCGGTGTTTCGTCGGCGTAGCGGATGCCCACGCCGCCGCCGAGATCGAGATGGCGAATGCCGATGCCTGCCGCTTCCAGTTCGTCGAGCAACGCCAGCACTTTGTCGAGCGCGTCGGCGAAGGGCGAAACTTCGGTGATTTGCGAACCGATGTGGCAATCCACCCCGGTTATTTCGAGATTCGGCAACGTTGCGGCTTGGCGGTAGAGTGGCGCCGCATCGGCGATTGGCACGCCGAATTTGTTGCCTTTTAGCCCGGTGGAGATATAGGGGTGGGTTTTGGGATCGACGTTAGGATTGACGCGTAGGCTGATCGGCGCTTTTTTTCCCATTTCGCCGGCAACCCGGTTCAGCCGCTCCAATTCCATTTCCGATTCGACGTTAAAGCACAGGATGCCGGCATCCAATGCCAGGCGCATTTCCGCCGCACTTTTCCCGACGCCGGAAAATACCACCTTGGCGGCAGCGCCGCCCGCAGCGAGCACCCGTTGCAACTCGCCGCCGGAGACGATGTCGAACCCGGCGCCCAACCGTGCGAACAGGTTGAGCACGCCCAGGTTGGGGTTGGCTTTGACCGCATAGCAAACCAAGTGGTCGTGCTCAGCGAAGGCCAAGTCGAAATCCCGGAAAGCGGCGCTCAACGCGGCGCGCGAATAGACGTAAAGCGGCGTGCCAAATTCGGCGGCGAGCCGGCTGAGCGGAACGTCCTCGGCGTGCAGTTCGCCGGCGCGAAAGCGGAACGGGGTCATCCTAGAAACCTCCGTTGACCGCTTGCCAAGATGTGTAACATAGTGGTTCTAAACAACTTTATCATATATTTTGCGTGTACCCGTATGGTGAGAGCGCGACTGGCTGGATTGCACGGTTTTCCGGGCGCATGGCGGCGTTGCAACTACAAGAGAAGGGAATGGAATGACCATTGCGCGTCGTTGCGCCTCTTGTGCCCAGGCCGTAAGGCCGTCGGGTATGCCCTGCACCCGGAAAACCGCACACTCCAGCCCGTTCAACGGAGGTTTCTAGGATCATGGCTGTTTTTCCTGGGATGGCGCGGGGGTTGGAACGGCAGGCTGCGCGGTGTTGGGTTGCGGCTTCTGGGGCAGGTACAATGGCCCCCTATGGCCGCAGCCATGCAGCAAAAGCACCAGCACTACCAGCAAATAAATGGAACGCATATCATCCCCGATCGTTTCAAGACCAAAGTTCAATTATATAAGGATTAAGCATGACGGAAAGCGAATTTGTCCGCTTGGCGGACGAAACCCTGGCTCGCATCGAGAACGCCATTGATGGATGCGGCGCAGACATCGACTGCGAAAACACCGGCGGCGTTCTGACATTGACCTTTGTCAACGGCAGCCAGATAGTCGTTAACAAGCAGGCCGCCAACCGCGAAATTTGGTTGGCCGCGAAATCCGGCGGTTTTCATTTCGTCTGGACAGATGGGGAATGGCGCGATACGCGCGACGGCACACCCCTATTCGCGGCGCTCGGCAAGTGCGTCGGCGCGCAGGCTGGCCAAACGGTGACTTTGGGCTGAGGCGGCGCTATTCCGGCCAACCGGGGAATTCAAGGTCAGACCACCTGATCTCAGGATAGACAAATCAATGGGTTATTGTATTTTGTCGGATTTGTCTTGACCCGAAATTTGTAGAAACTGATTTTATGTGATTGATTATGAGGTAGGTTCGGCGCTCTGGATTCCCGCCTGCGCGGGAATGACGGTGCAACGGTTCTTGCTTGACCGGTTTTGGCAGACACTCTTCTCAAGGTCGCGCGTTCGTCATTCCCGCGCAGGCGGGAATCCAGCAGCGGAGGTTAACAGCAACCCGTTGTTTACATTAAGCCGTCTCAATTAAAATCCGCGAGATCAGGTACTCTGAAGGTACAGCGTTTTCAACTCAGGTCAATGTAAAGAACGGCATAAAAGGGGTTGGGGTGAGGGATGTTGCACATCGATAACGTTTGCCGAAGCGCAAACGCCCTCATCCCCAGCCCTTCTCCCGCCTGCGGGAGAAGGGAGCAAGCCTGCTGGGTAGATACAAAGGCTGTAACTATTGGATATTGAAAGCGCTGTAAATTTGAAATGTGGTGGATGCGCTTCGCTTATCCGCCTGATGCTTTACCATATCAATTTAACGCCGCCCGCACTGCCTCCCATACCGTTTCAACAGTGATTTCCGCCATTTCCGACTGCATCGTGCCGCCTTTGTCCAGCGCGGGATGTTCGATCACATGCAGCTTGTCCCGCTCCAGCGGCGCGAGTAGCCGTCCCGGCGAATAACAGTGATAGAGTGCGACCATGGGTATGCCGATAGCGCCGGCGAGGTGGGTGGGGCCGGTATCGACGCCGACATATAAGTCGAGTTGCTGCATCAGCGCGGTGCTGCGGCGCAGGGTGAATTTGCCCGCGACCACGGTGGCATGGTCGCCTAGGCGGCTTTCCAGTTCGCGTATTTTGGCGGCCTCTTCCTTGCCGCCCAGCAACAGGAAATGCGCCTGCGGATAAGCCGCCAGGATTTCCCCGCACAGCGCCGCGAAATGTCCCACCGGCCAGTCGCGGTAAGCCTTGGTGGGAAAGCTCGCGACTTGCAGGCCGATCAGCGGGCGCTTGCCGGGCGGCAGCTTTTTTTGCAGGTAGGACGCAGCCCAAGCGCGCTCGCTCTGCGTCACGCAATAGGCGAGATGCAGCCCGTCCGGCTCTATGCCGATTGCTTGCGTAAGCAGCAGCGGGATGCGCGCCGAATGCATGGACTGGAAAGCCGGCGGCTCCACCGCGCGGTGCAGGCGCTGGTTGATTGCGGCATCTTCCTGGCGAAAAGCCACTACTTGTTTTGCCACCCGTAGCGCATATTCGACCAGGGGGCGGTCGTAGCCGTACACGATGGCGACATCGAAACGCGGCTCGCCCCAGCGCCCCAGCGCCCAGACTAGAGTTTTGGTGATGCCCCACACAGCGGAAACAAACGGCAGATGGCGCACTACCCGGCAACGTTTCGGATGCCCCATGAAAGTAATGTCCGCCCCCGGATAGGCCTTGGCCACGGCGCGGATCGCCGGCGTGGTAAGCAGCGTGTCGCCGATGCGGGAAACGTTGATGATTAGGAAATGGTGTGGTTTAGCGGACAAGATTCTGCCTGCGGAATATGTAATTGCGGCCTTCGGTATGCACCAGCCGGAAATGGTTGCGCGCCATGTCCGCGACGGCTTGTTGCGTGTCCGCCGGCGTGTGGGCGGTCACTTTGTGGTGAAATTCTATCAGAACTTGGCCGGCCAGCCGGATGTCGCCGCTATGGCACAGATGTTTCAGGACTTGATACTCGGCGCCTTCGATGTCCATTTTCAGCACGTCGCATTCGGCGCGCGCGCATAGTTTCAGTATTTCGGCCAGGGATGTGGTTTCCACTTCCAGCTTGTTGCCGTCGGCATATTCGTGGCTGCCGTCCAGGCTGCCGGATACGCCGTCCGCGCCTTTGGGCAACGCGTGTTGCGGGCGCGGCAGGAAAAAATCCAGTTTCTTGCCGGCTTCGAACCAGAACGCGTTGGGCAGCACAGTCATGCCGTCGGGCGTTCGCCCCCGGCAGTAGTCCAGGCTGCGGGGGTTAGGCTCCACGCCCACCACTTTCCCGCCGAACGCCTGCAGGAAGGCCACCGGAAAGCTGATGTCCTCGCCCAGCCCGCAATCGATCAGCAGCGGGGATTTGTCCAATAACCCGGCATCCACCCACCATCCGCCGTAGCGCGTGCCCAATCTGCGGTAGCCGCGCGGCAACAGCTTTTCCCTGAAGCGCCGCGACAGGGAGCGCTTCAGCCGTCCCCAATGCTTGTTCAGGAGGCGCATCATCCTAGAAAGCTCAGTTGAACGGGCTGGAGTGTGCGGTTTTCCGGGCGCAGGGCATACCCGACGGCCTTACGGCCTGGGCACAAGAGGCGCAACGACGCGCAATGGTTGTTCCATTGCCTTCTC
>JBAYVP010000282.1:0-7014 GCA_041674485.1 Sulfuricellaceae bacterium | reverse complement strand
GGTCAGGTTGAGACCGCGTTGCCCGAGATCGAGACCCGGCTCACGCAGGTGGAAAGCTGGTGGCGCCAATACCGTAGCGGCCAGACCGTCCCCGAAGCCCCGGATGCCGAATTCCTCGCCCGCACGTTCATCGGCGCGCTCGACATCGCCCGGCAAGCCGACTATGCCCGAGAGGACTGGGCGTCTGCGCTACGCCGCATCGACGCGATACTGGAAGTGAAGCAAGCGCTGGCGCGCCCGGCGCAGGACATCGCGGGTGACCGGATGAACCGCGCCAATGTGCTGACGAAGCTCGGTCGATTCCCTGAAGCCAAGGCCGAACTGGAAGCCTGCCTTCAAATTTTTCGGGACGATCCCACTCGTGCCGCAAGAACGCTCAGTTCCCTCGCCGACCTGTTCGCCACGCAAGGCGACATCGCCCAAGCCCTCACGCTGGAACGCCGCGCGTTGGCGACCCGCGAAACGCTGCCCGATCCCGCAGAGCGCGCGATCTCGCACAACAACCTAGCCATTTACCTCCAACGCAGCGGCGCCCCGTCCGGCTTGGCTGAATCGCCCCGCCACCGACTCGCCGATCTCGTTTACTGCCTCGTCGCCGGGTTGGGGCAGCATCTCCAGACTACGCTGCGCAACTACGCGATTGATTTCCGCAACGCCGCCGACGCCGAACCGGCGATACCCGGCATCGCCGAATTGCTCGCCGACCCCGCCTTCGACCCGTTGAAGCAATGGCTGAACCTAAGACGAGTGGATGCCGCCGACCTGCAAGCCGATGTGGATCGGTTTCTGGAACAAGCGCGGCAGATGGCGGCTGCATGGGAATAAACCCGCGCAGGCGCGAAGACGCGAAAGAGGTTGTTGTCGGGCTGAAGCCCAACCTACAAAATTTAGCGCCGTAGGATGTGCCGACGCCAGGAGGCGCATCGTTCGCGCATCCCGCCGACAATACGCGACCGATGCGCCTCGTTCCTCGGCACATCCTACGGGCTGGTCTCACGCGACGCGAAATTCATGTGTTTGTTAACGATACCTTGCGCGGCTTCGCGCCTTCGCGTGAGCCAAAATGCCGCCGCCGCGAACGGTAAGGTGGAAAATGGCGCAGGGTTTTCATCCCGTCAATCATGTTCATCCTGTTCTGATTTTTTGGACAGTGCCGTAGGATGTGCCGACGCTAGGAGGCGCATCGTTCGCGCATCCCGCCGGCAATACGCGATTGATGCGCCTCGTTCCTCGGCACATCCTACGGGCTACGGGGTGGCCTCGCGCGAAAACGCGAAATTCATGTGTTTGTTAACGATACCTTTCGCGGCTTCGCGTGAGCCAAAATGCCGCAGCCGCGAACGGTAAGGGGAAAGATGGCGCAGAGTTTTTATCCCGTCAATCCTGTTCATCCTGTCCTGATTTTTTGGACAGCGCCGTAGGATGTGCCGACGCCAGGAGGCGCATCGTTCGCGCATCCCGCCGGCAATACGTGATTGATGCGCCTTACGGGCTAGGTGTTGTCGGGCTGAAGCCCGACCTACAACCAACCAAAGCAAGAGGTGTAGGTCGGGTTTTAACCCGACATTGTTTCGTTCCCACGCGTTGCGTCCCGAATCCTTACCACGGCGGAATAATCCTTCCGCCCCTCACGCTTTACCCGCGAGCGATGGTTTTCAATTTGGCAAGGTCGTTAATCTGTATCTGGCGGCGCTGGGTGGTGATTAAGCCATCGTCCTGGAAGCGTGCCAGCACGCGGCACACGGTTTCTTCCGCCAATCCCAGGTAGTTGCCGATGTCGCTGCGCGACATGCTGAGGTTGAATTGGATGGGGGAATAATGGCGCATTTCGAAGCGCCGGGACAAGCCCAGCAGGTAGGTGGCGAGGCGTTCGTCGGCGCTTTTTTTGCCGAGCAGCAGCATTAATTCCTGGTTGTGACGGATTTCGCCGCTCATGATTTTGAGCATCTGGTACTGGATGGCGGGAATTCTCTCCACCAGTTCCTGGAAGCGCTCAATGGACACTTCGCACACCGACGTGGTTTCCAGTGCGCGCGCTTCGCAGCTATATATGTTGGAGTCGATATCGTTAAGGCCGAGCAACTCGCCGGCGATGTGAAATCCGGTGATCTGCATCCGTCCGTCGTCGGTGAATATGTACGTCTTCACCGATCCGCTACGGAGCGCATAAACGTATTCGAATGCCTGTCCGACGCTGTACAGCACCTCGCCGCGCTTGTACACCTGCTTGCGCTTGACGATGCTGTCGAGCAGGGTGGAATCGGCCTGGTTCAATCCCATCGGCAGGCATAGCTGGTAAACCCCGCAATCCTTGCAGGCGACGGGCGTGCAGCCCAGGGCGGGATTGTCGGATACGAGCCGGATGCGTGGGGTTGTCATGATTCGGTTTTCATTTGTGGGGCAGGTAAGATGAGGGGGCATGCTGCGGGCGGTTCATCGCCGGGCGCAATGGCCTTCATCGGCAAATCGGCAATCCGGTATTTGCCGGTTTTCACCGCCAGCGCCAGCTTTTCCAGCGTCTGCTCATGCAGCAACTGTATGATTTTTTCCTTTATCGGCAGCCAATTGGCATGTACCGGGCAAGCCGTTGCATCGCTGCACGTTTTCAAGCCCAGCAGGCAATTATCGGCAAAACCAACGCCCTCGATCAACACCAGAATGCGCATCAGATCGGTTTTTTCGCCCCCTTCGCGCAGGCAAAAACCGCCCTGCCTGCCACGGAAGGAATACAGCAGTTGCCCCTTGCACAGGATTTGCATGATCTTGGCGAGATAGGCCATAGGCACGTTCAGGCGCTCGGCGATCACGCGGTTGAGGATAGGTTCGCCGGGCGGTTGGGTGGCGACGTAAATCAACGACTGGATGGCATACTGGCTGGTGCGGGACAGCATCATAATTGGGCGGGCTGTTTTTTAGTTGACTGCGGTCAGCGATTTTACAGGCAAATTTCATGTTGGTGCAAACCTATACCTTGCCTTGCCACAATTTACCGATTTATCCATCGCCTCGCGGGCGCGCTGCTGCGTTGCAAATTGCTTGTGTGGTAAGGCCACACGGCGCAATTTGCGCCTTGCATCGCATCCCGCGAGACGCGGCTAAATCGGTAAATTGTGGCGAGGCAAGGTATATACTTTGCGCAGCCACAATTTGCGGTTACGGGAGGCGCAATCAGCCCGCTAGTACGGCAGCGCACAAATACTGAACTGCATAATCCTGGAAACCTCCGTCGCGTCCTGTGCGTCCTCTGCGGTGAAAGCGGTTTTCTTCCCCCCCGCAAATCCTTATAATGGCAAACTTTTTCGCTTTTCCGAACGAATCCGGCGCCCATGCAGCTTTTCACTTTCGGCATCAACCACCAGACTGCGCCTGTGTCCATTCGGGAGAAGGTGGCGTTTCACGCTGAGACGCTGGAGCGGGCGCTGCACGATTTCGCCGGCAAGCGCACGGTGAAGGAGGCTTTGATCCTTTCCACCTGCAACCGCACCGAAATCTACTGCAATACCAGCGAGCCGCAACAGGCGGTGGACTGGCTGGCGAATTATCATAATCTGCAACGCGCATCGATTGATCCTTATCTTTACGCGCTGCCGCAGGAACAGGCGGTCAAACATGCCTTCCGCGTCGCCAGCGGGTTGGATTCGATGGTGTTGGGCGAGACCCAGATTCTCGGCCAGTTGAAGCAGGCGGTCGGCGTCGCCGAGCGCGCCGGCACGCTCGGCACTTTGCTGCACAAGCTGTTCCAGCGCACTTTCTCGGTCGCCAAGGAGGTGCGCACCCAGACTGAAATCGGCGCCAACAGTGTTTCCATGGCGGCAGCTGCGGTGCGCCTGGCGGAGCGGATTTTCCCCAGCTTGACCGAGCAGAATGTGCTGTTCATCGGCGCCGGCGAGATGATAGAGTTGTGCGCCAGCCATTTCGCGGCGCAGCATCCCAGGCACATCACTGTCGCCAACCGCACGGTGGAGCGCGCCCGCTTGCTGGCGCAGCGTTTTCACGGCGAGGCGATCACGCTTAACGAATTGCCGGAATATCTGGCGAAGCAGGACATTATTGTCACTTCCACCGCCAGCCCCTTGCCTATTCTCGGCAAGGGGCTGGTCGAGCGCACTATCAAGCAGCGCAAGCACCGCCCGATGTTTATGGTCGATCTGGCGGTGCCGCGCGATATTGAGGCGGAAGTGGGGCAGCTCGACGATGTGTTCCTCTACACCGTGGACGATCTCGCGCAGGTGATTGAGGCCGGCATCGATAACCGCAAGCTGGCGGCGGCGGAAGCCGAGGTGATTATCGAAAACCAGGTCGGCAGTTTTATGGAGTGGTTGGAAATCCGTAGCGTGGTGCCAACTATACGGGCATTGCGCGACCAGGGCGAGCGTTTCCGCCGCCACGAGCTGGAGCACGCCAAGCGCCTGCTGGCCAACGGTGCAGACCCGGCTTCTGTTGCCGAGCATCTCAGCCGCGCGCTCACCAATAAGCTGATGCACGGCCCCAGCCATGCGCTCAACCATGTCCACGGCGAAGATCGCAGCCGGATGGAGGCGCTGTTGTGGCGCTTGTATAACATACACCCGGAATGACTAAATGTAGGTTGGTTTCCAACCTGCGAAGCTTAGGAAGTTACTCCATGCAAGCGATTGAATTCGAAGCAGTGCCGGAACATCATATGATTCGGGTGCCCGACGGAATTCCCGACAATGTTCCCCTGCGGGTTTTGCTGCTGCTTGACACCCAGGATACGGCCAAGACGGTGGCTCGGACGACCGAGTCCAGATATGAAACATTTGCTGTGGACAAAATCCTCATTCCACCACGGGATCAGCGGTATGACCGCTGATTGCTTTGCGGACACCAATCTGTGGATTTACGCTCATTTGCAGGCGCCGGGTGATTCGCGTTGTGCGCAAGCCACCCGCCTGGTTCAGGAAGATGGTCTGACGATCAGCAATCAAGTATTACACGAGTATTACAGCGTGATGCTGAAGCACAAGTCCCCCGACGCGCTGATTCAACGTAACATTGCCAGTATGATAGAGTGGTGCAATATCTTCTGTCTTGATCTTGCCACCTTGGAAATTGCCATGAATTTGCGCAAACGTTTTCATTTTTCATGGCGGGATAGCCTGATTGTGGCATCCGCGCTGCAATCAGGCTGCACGCGTCTGTACACCGAAGACCTCCAACACGGACAGGTTATCGACGGTCTGATTATTGCCAATCCATTTGCCGTGATTAACTGACCAATGTAGATGCTTTGTTTGAACTTCGCAAGTTCAGTCAGAACCACTAAACTAAACATTGAAAACCTAACCCTGCCCTCATGAAACCCTCCATCCAAGCCAAGCTCGACAACCTGAGCGAGCGTCTGGTCGAGCTGGACCTGCGGCTCAGCAGCGAAGACGCCACGTCCGACATGGACAGTTACCGCAAGCTCTCGCGCGAACATGCCGAGATTACGCCGGTGGTCGATCTGTATCGCGCCTTTCAGCAGGCCGGGCAGGATATTGCCGATGCCGAGGGCATGCTCAAAGACCCGGAGATGCGCGTATTCGCCGAGGAGGAAATCGCTGCGGCCAGGGAAAGAATCGCCCGGATCGAGTTGGAATTGCAAAAGCTGCTACTGCCGAAAGATCCCAACGACGAGCGCAATATTTTCCTGGAAATCCGCGCCGGCACCGGCGGCGACGAATCCGCGCTGTTCGCAGGCGACCTGTTCCGCATGTACTCGCGTTTCGCCGAACGAAACCGCTGGCAGGTCGAGATTATTTCGGAAAGCCCGTCGGAAATCGGCGGCTACAAGGAAATCATCGCCAAGATCGTAGGCGTCGGCGCGTATTCCAAACTCAAGTTCGAATCCGGCGGCCACCGCGTGCAGCGCGTGCCGGAAACCGAAACCCAGGGACGCATCCATACTTCCGCCTGCACTGTGGCGATTATGCCGGAAGCCGACGAAATCAGCGAGGTCGCGCTCAACCCCGCCGACTTGCGCATCGACACCTATCGCGCCAGCGGCGCAGGCGGCCAGCACATCAACAAGACCGACTCGGCGGTGCGCATCACCCACCTGCCCACCGGCATTGTGGTGGAGTGCCAGGACGACCGCTCGCAGCACAAGAACAAGGCGCAGGCCATGTCGGTGCTGGCGGCGCGCATCATGGACGCGCAACTGCGCGACCAGAACGCCAAGACCGCCGCGACGCGCAAATCCTTGGTCGGCAGCGGCGACCGCTCGGAGCGTATCCGCACCTACAATTTCCCGCAAGGGCGCATCACCGACCACCGCATTAATCTGACCCTGTATAAGATCGACCAGGTCATGGACGGCGACATGATTGATCTCATCAACGCGCTGATGGCCGAGCACCAGGCGGAGCAGTTGGCGGCGCTGAGCGGGGAAAATTCCTGAATTTTCCGGTTCGCCTTGCTTCCTGCGTTCGCCCCGTATAACATATGAGTGTGTTATGCCTTGCACGGGGGAAATTGTCCGGGTTGGATTGTTCCTATAGCGGGATGCAACGCGGTGAGTAGCGCCCGCCGGGGGCAATCAAACCGGGCAATCCCCCCCCCGCGCAAGGCATATATGGATAAGGGGGAAACCATGCATTTTAATATCTATCTCGACGATCTGACCGGGCTGCGCTTAAACAATTGCGCGCAATCCGTGGGGAAACCGCGCAACGCGCTGATACGCGAAGCTATCGAAGAATGGCTGGGGCGTCGCCAGCCCGAGTGGCCGGAGGAAATCATGGGGTTTCAGGGGATTGGGGATTTTCCGCCGTTTGAAAGCCATCGCGCCGAATTGCTGCCGCCGAATCCCGATCCGTTTTCATGAACCTAGAAACCTCCGTTGACCGCTTGCCAAGATGTGTAACATGGTGGTTCTAAACAACTTTGTCATCTATTTTGCGTGTACCCGTTTGGTGAGAGCGCTACGGGCTGGATTGCACGGTTTTCCGGGCGCATGGCGGCGTTGCAACTACAAGAGAAGGCAATGGAACGACCATTGCGCGTCGTTGC
>JBAYVP010000281.1:0-7033 GCA_041674485.1 Sulfuricellaceae bacterium | reverse complement strand
AGCCGCGAAGAACGCGAAGAAAAACCAAGGCCGGTTTGGTTTTTCTTCGCGTCTTCGCGTCTTCGCGTGAGAAATTCTTCTCAACAAATGGCGAAGACCTAAGCAGGAACCAAACAGACGTTTAGACAGGATTGACAGGATGAACAGGATAAAAACCCCATCCTGTCAATCCTGTTCATCCTGTCATTGTTTTTTTGCGGAAAGCCGCTCCAGCGCTTGATCTACGATATATTCTTGTCACAAATTGCTATGACTTGGCCGGTAAGTGACTAGAAAGCTCAGTTGAACGGGCTGGAGTGTGCGGTTTTCCGGGTGCAGGGCATACCCGACGGCCTTACGGCCTGGGCACAAGAGGCGCAACGACGCGGAATGGTCATTCCATTCCCTTCTCTTGTAGTTGCAACGCCGCCATGCACCCGGAAAACCGTGCAATCCAGCTCGTAGCGCTCTCACCAAACGGGTGAACGCAAAGTAGATGACAAAATTGTTTAGAACCATCATGTTACCCATCTTGGCAAGCGGTCAACTGAGCTTTCTAGGTTTATCCCTACATCGATTGCTTGATTGCCAGCAGCGCCTGATTGCGCAACGTGCGTAGCAGGCTCAGTTCCTTTTCGCCGAATACGATCTCGCCGGGAAATTCCTTGTCGGCATAGATCAGCGCCACCGGAGCGTTTTTGATGATGAGCGGAAACAACACAAAAGTTTGCGCCGTCCCCACATTGCGATACCACTCGGGTATGCGCTCGCGTATCTTCTGGCCGTTGATGTCATTGATAAGAATGTCGGCGCCTTTGGACAGTGCGGCATGAAACACGTCGGCGCTATAGCTCAACGGAAACTTGAATTCCTTGGCGATGCGGGCGATGTCCGCGCCGAAACCGAAACGTCCGTTCATGGCGCCCTGTTTCCCGTCCTTGATGCACAGCAGCACATGGGCGAACCCCATGCCGCGATACATGGTTTCCAGGATCATGCGCAGCACATCGGTAAGCGGGCGGTTTTCCACCAGCGAATTGCTGATGTCCTGGATGCCGGCGGCGAGGATCGACGGACTATCCTGGGCGTCCTGCGGGCTGGCCGCGCCGGCTTTTTTGATCTCGCCGGAATCCGCCACCAGGCGCGATTCGCTGACCATGGTTTCGGCATCGTCGTTAATCCGCACGGGGGCTGCGGATTGGCGCAACCACTCCAGCAACTGCTTGCCGAACTTGCTTTGATGCAGGTTGACGTGAATGATTTTGGCGTATTCGACAATTTCTTCCAGCGCCTGATCGATAGCCGGCACCAAATCTTTCGCGGGCAGCGGCATATGGCTGCCGAAGCGCGTCGCGATATTTTTCAACCCCTCGGTTTTCTGGTTGCGCGGCGTGTCGGCGATTAGATCGCACAGGTTGTAGCAGAATTCGGCAAGAATGCGCAGCCGCTCCTGATAGGTTTCCGGTTTTTTGACCGGGCCGTCCGGCAGCAGGCGCATACTGTGTATGATCTGCTCGGGGAAGCTCCAGGTGCGCGCGATGCCTATTCCCATGTCCTGGTAGGAAATGCCCAGCACCTGCGCCGATGCGATTTCGTAGGAACATTTCTGGTGCAGCACGCGCTTGCTGATTTCATCGGTTTCCTCGGGAAAATAAAACACCGCCAGCAGCCTGCCGAGATTACGGAACATCGCGCAAATAAAGGTTTCCTCGGGTTCCTTGTAGCCTTTCCGGGCGGCGATCACCCGAGCCTGCACGCCGCTGAACAGCGTGCGGATAAAATCGTCCATGAGATGGACGGCCTGGGGCTTGTTCTGCAAATGCTCGAACAGCACCAGCGTGACGGCGATATTGCGCACCGCATCGAAACCGAGTATCACCACGGCGCGCGAAATGGTGCTGATGGCGCCGCCGCCGAACTGGTAGTAAATCACCGAATTGACCAGCTTGAGCACCTTGTTCGCCAGCGCAAAATCCCTGAGCACGGCGTTTGACAGCTTGGTGACGTTTTCCGATTCCGACGCCACGATCCGGTTGATCGTGCTGACCGATTCGGATAGCGCGGGAAAATCGCTCTTGTGCCGCATGCGGCGCAGCAGGAATTCCAGCGTGCTTTTCCGGGATTCCTCGGAATGGCCGGCGGCGGGGTCTACACCCGGCTCCAGGTAGGCTTGCAGCGCCTCCTTCATATCCTGCGCTGCGCCATAGCGGTCGTGCGGATCGTGGGCAATCGCCCGGAGAATGATGTCGCCCAGCTTTTCGTCGATGAATTCGCCCAATTCGTCGGCGCAAAGCAACGTGCCGGCAGTGATTTGCGCGAAAATCCGGTCTACGTCGTTGCCCTGCACCACGCGCTTGCCGGTAATCATCTCGATCAGGATCAGACCGGCTGCGAAAATGTCCGATTGCGGGGAAACGCCCTTTCCCGAAATATATTCCGGCGCCATGTAGGGCGGCGTGCCGGCCAGTTCGGAATCCTTTTCGCGCGCGCCGGAAACCCGGATGGCGATGCCGAAATCCATCACCCGTGGCACCCCGTCAAGATTTATCAGGATGTTGGAGGGCTTGAGATCGCGGTGGATGATGCCGTGCCGGTGGGCGTGGTCGATGGCGTCCAGCACCTGGACAATAATGTCCAGCGCGCGATTGACCGGCAGCGCGCCGTCGTCGGACAGCATTTCCGCCAAAGTCTTGCCTTCGACATATTCGAATATCAGATAGGGGTCGCCCAGGTGTTCGCCGGCCTCGAAAATCGGCACGATATTGGCGTGACGTAAATTGCTGACGGTGCGCGCTTCCTGGATCAGCAGGCCACGCAACAGTTCGTCGCGTTCTTCGAAATGCACCGTCTTGATGGCGACCTCGCGCTCCAGGTGCGGGTCGTAGCCGAGATAAACGGTGCTTTGCGCGCCCTTGCCGAGGGTGTCGATAACCTCGAAGCGGCCGATCTTGTGCAATATTCCGGGTGTTGTCATAGTGTCCTCCCGGTTATTGTGCCAGATTTTTGGCCGGATTATGCGGGAAGAGCCAGGATTTTCAATGAAACATGTCACCGCAGAGGCGCGGAGGCGCAGAGATTTCGTAGAGAAAGGCAGCGGGTTTCGCTTTGCGTTGTATTTCTCCGCGCCTCTTACCGCGAAGCCGCGAAACGTATCGTTAACAAACACACGAATTTCGCGTCTTTAACATCAAAGGGGGTCAGACTCGCCAGGCCGTAGGATGTGCCGAGGAACGAGGCGCATCTGTCGCGTGTTGCCGCCGGGGTGCGCGAGCGATGCGCCTCCTGTCGTCGGCACATCCTACGGCGCTACGGCGAAAGTGGTTTTGTATCTCAGATGCATTCTCTACGAAGCTGCATTCCCCCCCCTTGCGCAGCCAAGTCGCAATGGGTATTCTTCGAGCGATCGCGGGTTTTTCGGATTCCGCATCCGGGTCGCTGCCCGATACCAATCATCCTTACTTAGAGACCCCCCATGCCACACACCGCAAAACCCGCCGGCGCGCCCAAACTTTCCCGCCTGCGCCGCCCTATGGAATTGCCCGTCGAGGATTGGCAAGTCGCGCTGCGCCGACAATTCGGGCGCGAGCAGGATTTCCGGCTGGAAAACCTGGGCGACGACCCGGTGTTTTCAGAATTTACGGTCACCAATCCAACCGGCGGCGGGCGTTATCGCGTCGCGATCCGGGGGGGCGGGCTGGGCGATAATTTCTGCTCGTGCCCCGATTACGCCACCAACGACCTCGGCACCTGCAAGCATATCGAATTCACCCTGAGCCGCATCGAGGCCATGCCCGGCGGCGCGGCAGCGCTGGCGCAGGGGTTTCAGCCGGCTTACAGCGAAATTTACCTGAACTACGCCGGCCAGCGCTGCGTGTGCCTGAACCTCGGCAGCGCCTGCCCGGACGCGCTGGCGGAAAGCGCTGCGGCGCTGTTCGGCGCGGACGGGGTGCTGCCGTCGGCGCGCTATGCCGAACTCGATGCGTTCCTCCATGCCGCACGGGATTGCGGCCATGAAATGCGCTGCCATGACGACGCGCTGAATTTTATCGCTGAAATCCGCGACGGTCAGGCGCGCCGCCGCATTCTGGACGCGGCCTATCCGCAAGGCGCGGCCAGTCCGGCGCTATGCACCCTGCTCAAGGCCGACCTGTACCCTTACCAGGCCGAGGGCGCATTGTTCGCGGCGCGTGCCGGGCGCGCGCTGATCGGCGATGAGATGGGGCTGGGCAAGACCATACAGGCCATCGCCGCGACGGAATTGTTCGCCCGCCATTTCGGCGCGGAGCGGGTGCTGGTGGTTTGCCCGACCTCGCTCAAGCACCAGTGGCAGCGCGAAATCGCCCGCTTCACCGAGCGCGAGGCGCTGGTGGTGGGCGGTGCGGTGCGCGCGCGGCAGGAGATTTACCGCCGCGAGGGATTCTGCAAGATCACTAATTATGAAACCCTGGCGCGTGATCTCGACCTGATCCAGGCGTGGGCGCCGGATGTGGTGATCGTTGATGAAGCGCAGCGCATCAAGAACTGGAACACCATCGCCGCCCGCGCGCTGAAACGCATCACCAGCCCCTACGCCATCGTCCTCACCGGCACCCCGCTGGAAAACCGGCTGGAGGAGTTGATCTCCATCGTCCAGTTCGTCGATCAACACCGGCTCGGACCAACCTGGAAGTTGCTGCACGAGCACCAGCAACGCGACGAGCATGGTCGGGTGACGGGCTACCGCGACCTCGGGCGCATTGGCGCGACGCTCGCCCCGGTCATGGTGCGACGGCGCAAGGCCGAGGTGCTGGAACAATTGCCGCCGCGGGTGGACAACACCTTGTTTGTGTCGCTAACGCTACAGCAGCGGGTGCTCCACGAAGAAAACAGCGAAAACGTCGCGCGCATCGTGCATCGCTGGCGCAACACCGGCTTCCTGTCGGAAGGCGACCAGCGGCGGCTGACCTGTGCGCTGCAAAATATGCGCATGGTGTGCAACAGCACCTTTCTGCTGGATCACGAAACCGACTACGGCCACAAAGCCGACGAGCTGACCGCGCTGCTGGAGGATTTGTTCGAGCAGCCGGACGCCAAAGTGGTGGTGTTCAGCGCCTGGGTGCGCACCCATGAACTGATTGCGCGCCGGCTGAATGAGCGCGGTTGGGGCTATGTGCTGTTCCACGGCGGCGTGCCGGGAGAAAAGCGCGGCGCGCTGGTGGATCGTTTCCGCGACGACCCGACCTGCCGCGTGTTCCTATCCACCGATGCCGGCGGCGTCGGCCTCAACCTGCAACATGCGGCTGCCTGCATCGTCAATATGGATATGCCGTGGAACCCGGCGGTGCTGGAACAGCGCATAGGCCGCGTCCACCGGCTGGGGCAGACGCGTAGCGTGCAGGTGATCAATTTCGTCGCGCAGGGCAGCATAGAAGAAGGCATGTTGTCGGTGCTCGCCTTCAAGAAATCGCTGTTCGAAGGCGTGCTCGACGGTGGTTTAAGCGAAGTGTCGCTGAACGGCACGCGGCTGTCGAAATTCATGGAAAGCGTGGAACAAGTCACCAGCGCGGTGGACAAATCCGTCGCCGAAGCGGAAGAACCGCCGGTCGTCGAGGAAGCCACCCCAGCGCCGGAAGCGCACCCGGAAAGCGCACCGGCAGAGACAAAACCGGAACCGGCGGCGCCGGCCAGCGCCGCCGATCCTTGGGCGCCCCTGCTGGATGCCGGACTGAAGCTGATCGAAAGCCTGACTGCTGCGCAAACCGGCAGCGTCGCGCAACCGTCGCCGTGGCTGGAAATCGACGCCAAAACCGGCAAAAGCTACCTCAAACTTCCCGTCCCCGAGCCTGAAACCCTGCAACGCCTCGGCGGCGCGCTGCAAGGCTTGCTGGCGGGGCTGCGCCGCGACTGACCGCCGCTGCCTAAGCCGGACAATTGCCGGAACCAAAAAATATTTACCGCAGAGACGCAGAGATTTTGTAGGGTAATGGTACGGTTTCACCCTCCGTTGTATTTCTCCGCGCCTCGGCGTCTCTGCGGTAAAAAAGAATCACCCGGAGAGCCGCGCCAGTGCTTGATCTACGACACATTCTTCACAAATAATGTGAAGACTTGGTCGATAAGTGACTAACCGCTACAGATCAGGCAAACCCATCGCGTTCGCTGATGGGGATGGCGAGCAGGTAGCCGGCGTTGCGCACCGCCCGCAGGGTTTCGGGTTCCATGCCGGCGCGGTTGAGTTTTTGCCGCAGGCGGCTGGCGATGGCTTCCAGGCGGCGGGGGTCGTAGTCGCGGTAGTTTTCTCCCAGCGCTTCCACCAGTTGCCGGCGGGTGGCCTGTTGCCCCGGCGCACGGGCGAGGCGCGACAGCAATAGCGCTTCCGAGCGCGTCAGCTCCAGGCGTAGTCCGTCGGGCAGCAGCAAGGCTTGTTCCCGCTCCACCAGCACGAGCGCTTTTCCGTTCACGCTCTCGGCGGGCGCCACGCGCCGCGCGACGGCGCGTATCACGAGCGCCAGCTCCCGCATATCCACCGGCTTGGACAGGTAGGCGTCGGCGCCTTCTTCCATGCCGTGTATGCGCTCATCCACGCCCGATCTGGCGGTCAGTATCACGATGCCGCACAGGGGAGCGTTGCGCCGCAAACGCCGGGCAATCGACAAGCCGTCTTCGCCGGGCAGGCCGATGTCGAGCACCGCCACGTCGATGCATTCCGTTTGCAGCGCCCGGTCGAAAGCTTTAGCGTCGGCGCAAGTGCTTACCTGGAATCCCTGACGACGCAGGTTGAACGCCGCTTCGTCGAGCAGGTCGGCGTCATCTTCCACCATCGCAACGTGGATCATCCTAGAAACCTCCATTGACCGCTTACCAAGATGTGTAATAGGGTGGCTCTATACAACTTTGTCATCTATTTTGCGTTCACCCGTTTGGTGAGAGCGCTACGAGCTGGATTGCACGATTTTCCGGGCGCATGGCGGCGTTGCAACTACAAGAGAAGAGAATGGAACAACCATTCTTCGTCGTTGCGCCTTGCCCTGCACCCGGAAAACCGCACACTCCAGCCCGTTCAACGGAGGTTTCT
>JBAYVP010000280.1:0-7064 GCA_041674485.1 Sulfuricellaceae bacterium | reverse complement strand
GTCGAGGGCAGATTTTCCCGCTTTTCAAGCCAATAGTTATTCATATTGGTTTGAAAAGCGGGGAAATATGCACCGACCAGGTCATTTTGCAGCCGATTCCTTTAAGTCCGACAGGCTCCTAGCAGTTCTTGCAATGCACGGCGGGAATAGAACGACAATCTGGAGATGCTGTCGGCGTTGCCGCTCAAGGTAGGCTCTTCGAAGCGAATGACCGGTCCATAAATATAGCCATCGACTCCGCCCAATTGCACCAAACTCTTCACTACCGTGAGCGTATATCCAGGAGCTTTAAACACCGCCGTTCCACCATCGGCTGGCAATGGTATTGATCTGTCGCGTTTTGCGTGGATCGGCGAACGTCCGATGACGACGGCGGCGAAATCCGTCCTGGCCTGTTGGATGGCGATGCTTACGCGACTATCGACTATGGGTTCGGAAAAGATCAACGGACCGGAAGCCGCTGTCAGCGCGGCATTCATGGCGCTTCTTTCACCAGCGCTATATCCGGCAAACCCCACGACTAGCAGGACAAAAATTGGCAGCAAGAGGCGATAGCCCGGCATAAGGGGATTCTTCATTTTGCACTCGGAATATGCGTGGCGTATTTAGGGGGGCGCTACGCTTGCGCGTCGGGCTTTTCCTCGGCGTATTGTTCCTTGATTTTCCGGATTTCGGGCATCATGGTTTTGAACGCGGCAACCATGTCCGGGTCGAAATGCGCTCCAGCGCCCTCTTCTCCCTTCTCGATAAGTTGCAACGCCGCCATGCGCCCGGAGAGCCGTGCAATGCCGGATCAAAGCGCTCTCAAGAAACAGCTTTTTTAGTCATATATATCAATGACAAAGATAACAACAATGGCGGAATGCAAGCCATTAAACGAGCGCCAAACAGCAGCCATGCCCCCTGTTTCTTGCCAACGCCTTTCGGCCTGCGGACGAATATTCTACTCTCACCATACGGGTGAACGCGAAATATATGACAAAGTTGTTTAGAATCACTGCGTTATACATCTTAGCAAGCGGTCAACTGAGCTTTCTAGGTTGAACGCTCGATTCAGAATGCGCCTGATTTTCGACTTTGGCGTGACAAAGTCGTGCCTTTTCGGGTGAAGGGGAAGGCGAAATTCGGATTTTCTTGGAAATTCGGCATAAAAATCGGGTTTGACAGGAGCCCCCCCCCAATCGCGGATACTCCGCGAAGTGCGGTTGAATTTCCTATTCTTCATTGACACCATTGATGAAACTCGCGGCGGAGATCAGTGGCGAGAAAAAAATGCCTTGTATGAGCTTGCGTTGGCGTTGAAGGAAGGGGTGGGTGAGGGGTGAGGAGCCACCGCCTGCACACATTTTCCCCCTGATTTTCAAAATCCAGCGTTTGATCTACTTATCGCTCGCAAGCGGCAGGGTAAGCCGCACTTCCGCGCCGCCTTCGATATTGCGGATGCTGATGTCGCCATCCATTTTATCCAGGATCATTTTCGACATATACAGCCCGATACCCGTGCCCTTGGCGCCCTTGGTGGTGAAATAGGGGTCGAAAACCTTGCCAAGAGCCGCTTCCGGGACGCCGCCGCCGTTGTCTGCGACGCTTAGCCATGCGCGTTCGTGCGTTTTGCCGATGGCGATTCTAATTTCTCCGCCGTGAATCTTTTTTTCCATGATGGCATCTTTGGCATTTGAAATCAGGTTGACCACCACCTGGGAAAATTCGTTGGAATGCCCGTTCACCACCACGGCTTCGGCGGGCAGGATGGAAATCGCGATTTCGTTGTTCCTCAGCGCCGCCTCGACCATCGCGATGGCCGAACCTACGGCTTGCTGCAGCGCGAACGGGGCTTTTTCCTGGGTCGGCTTGAAAAAATTGCGGAAGTCGTCGATGGTGTCGGACATGTTCTGGATAATATCCTGGCCGGATTTGACTTCCCTGTCGAGGTATTCCTTAGTCAGTTCGTCATATTCAAACGCATCCTTGATATTGGCCAGCAACAAGGTCAGCGCGTTGATGGGCTGGCGCCACTGGTGGGCGATGTTGTGTATCATCTCGCCCATCGCCGCCAGGCGCGATTGCTGGATAAGGATGTGGTCCTTTTCGCGGTTCTTGACCAGCTCTTCCTGGACACGGCGTTCCAGCGTTTCGTTGAGCAGCTTCAGCTTGTCCTGCGCCTCGCGCCGGTCGGAGATGTCGTGGATAATCCAGATTGATCCTTGGGAAGCGTCGCCCCGATCCACCAGCTTGCCGCTCAACTGGCACCAGAACAGCGAACCATCCTTGCGTTTCATCTGGAGCTCGGTGCTATAATTGTCGCCGCTTGCCAGAACCGGGTAGATTTCCTCCCCGAAGCTGCGATAATCCTCGGGGAGAGCATAGAGCATTTCGGTCAATCGCCCCAAGAATTCCTCCGCCGGGTAGCCGAACATTTTTTCCAGTTTGTGGTTGACCGAGATGAAACGCCGCTCTTTTACGAAGGCAATGCCCACCACGGCATTGTCGAGAATGGTGTTCTGCTCGGCGAGCATTGCGCTCAGGCGCGCCTCCCGCTCTCGCAGCTTTTCGCGGCTTAGCTCCTGCTGGTCGATCAGCTTGTTGAAGGCATGGCACACCACACCGATTTCGTCTTCGGAAAATACTTGCGCCCGGTGCGTCCTGTCTCCCTCGTTGACCCGATGGATGCTCGTTTCCAGGTTCCGTAGCGGCACCAGCACCCGCTTGCGGAACAGGAACGAGCTGACCGCGACGAACAGGGAAATCGCCGCGAAAAACACGCCGAAGGTCAGCATCGTGCGTTCCCTGGCTTGGCGGTAGCCGTTTTCCAATTCCGCCTGGGCAACCGCGCCCAGGCTGGTCAGCGAAGTTTGCAGCAAGGCGGCCTTCTGAAAGAGTTGCGACGACAAGATGCTTCTGGTGGTCGTGGGCGCGACAGGCTGCTCTTCGATGTGCGCCGCCAGATGCTCGAAAAGTAGTTGCATATCGGCAAGGTGGGCGGAAATTCGCCGCCACAGCGCGCCGCCCCGGCCTTGAATCGGTCCGTTGTTTTTCGCGACCAGTTCCGATTCTTCGTTGTATTGCGCCCACCATTGCTGGGTGACGCGCTCCTCCCGGTAGAGTAGCACTTCATTGGTGAGCTGGACAAGCTGCATGCCCTCGATTACGACCTTGTCCAGAATCGCTTTCTGGGCGACGGCTTCGGAAATGAATATCTGGTTGTAACCGAAAGACAACACGGCGGCGGCAAGAATAATGCCGCCGATCGCAGAGCCGAAACGGAAACCGGTGCTAATGCGCATTTATCGCTCGGCGGAAGGGGTATTCGGGGGCGTATTGCCGGGCGGTTTCGTGTCGGTGTACAAGGTCACGGCTAAAGGATTGGCCGCCGTCAGCGGACCCGCCCAGATGAAACCCGAAAAATTGGGAATGGCGCCGGATTGCCGCTCCCGGCTCGACAGCCAGCGCGCTTCGCTATCCATGGCGATGAGTAATTCCTGCGGCAGCGTCACCGCGAGCTGCATGCGATTCCATATGGCTTCCACATAGGCGGCATCCAGCGAAAAGCGCTTGGCGATGTAGCGCTTGGCATCGCTAGGGTGAGCCAATACCCACTCTTCGGCCAGCACCAGCGCACGCATGAGCTTGTTGAGCGCGCCGTTCGAGCTTGCCAGGTTGTCCTTGAGGGTCACCAGCACCAGGAGGTAAGTATCGAGTCCTTCCCCCTGAAAACTGATCGCGTTGTCGCCCAGTTTTTTCTCTATGGCCTGGACATGGGGTTGCCAGGTGATGGCTGCGTCGATGCCGCCCGTCTCCATGGCGTCCACGATCTGTTTGGGCGAGAGGTTTACCACCGTCACATCCTGGACGGTAAGCCCATGCAGCGCAAGAAATATGTTGAGGGTGTATTCGGCGCCGGACGGCGAGGTGACGCCGATGCGCTTGCCTTTCAGATCGGCGGGAGCGCCGATGCCCCGGTCGCGCCGCCCGATGATGCCTTTGTTGCGGTAATAAGCGATGTTGCCCAAAATCCGCAGATCGGGTTCGGAAAAGCTCCTGCTCGCCACCACGTATTCCGATGCGGTTGCCACATCGACTTGTCCTGCCTTTAGCGCGTCGGCTGCCTCCTTGCCGGAAGGATAGCCCTTGATTTCGACAGCAAGCCCGATCTGGTCGTAGAACCCCTGTTCCTGGGCGATCCATTCCAGCGCGCCCACATCTCCTTCATAGGCGCCGAGGCGCAGATGCTCGACCCGCTCGAACATGCGGAAACTGCTCCAGTTGACCCAACCCGTCGCCTGGAGCACGAAAAGCGCCAAAACGACAATCGCGATCAGCGCCCAAGCCCGTCCGGCGCGGCTTCTTATCAAGTTTTTCATGTGTCAGAACCTTACCCTGGCGCCTACGGAACCCGCCTGAATATCTTCGACCTTGGCGCCGGAATTTCTATCCAGCGAATAACGCCGGTATTGCAAATAAACTTCGGTGTCATATTTATCGAAAAACTGCACCATCCCCACGCCCAGCGAATGGCCGACATCGCGCGCGGCAGGCAAATTTTCGCTCCGGGTGTAATCCACCACGAAAGCCGTTTTGCCGTAGCCGTTGAAATTCGCCAGCCAGCCGAACTTGCCGTACAGGTTGCCGTCGTCGGCCTGATTGTCGCGCTCTTGCAAACCGGCAGACAAAGTGAAGTTCAAACCGCTATTGTCATGCAGGAGCGAAAATGAACCATCATACCGGTTCCCGGCGCGGTCCAGGTTGGGATCGGCCATCGCCGCCGCTGCGGCAGCTCTGAAACCGTAGCCCTGTCCGTCCCAGAAAACGGCGGCATCTGAACGCCGATTGCTGACCGAGGAGGCGGCTAGGCGAAAACCGTGATAGCGCGGCGTGTCATAGCGCAAGCGGGATTCACGGTGCAGGCCGTCCAGGTTGGAAAACGCGTTGGAAACTTTTATGCCGGTCAGCGCCTGGTCGCCCGCCCGCTCGCGGAACAACATGCCATAGAACAGATCGGCGACACTGGAATTTTGCACAGCCAGGGTGCCCGACAGATCGACTTCCGCCGTGGTGTTGGAAGCCGTGTCGCCCTTGCCGAGAGACAGCTTTCCCCATTGCGTGCTGATCAGCGACACCTCTGCCCAACGCTGGTTGAAGGAATCGCCGGGCGTCGGGGTGCTCTGGGAAACCTGTGAGGAATTATCCGGGGTGATGGCAAGCTCGATACGCGAGCCTAGCGATAAATCATCGCTCATCCGCGCGGTAGCGACGAAATTGATGCGGCTACCGCTGGTGGCATGGTCCACGAAATAAGTTTCGGTGCGCTTCCCATCGTTGGTGAAATTCAGCGCGCGATTCACTTGGCCGGAAATGCTCAATTTGACGCGCTCCTTGCCCGAAGTCACGAGCGGGGTGTTTTTTTTGCCGGCGACCACCGCCTGTTGCGCCGTGGTCACCGCCCGCGCTGCCTGATCCTGGATGTCGCCGGTGGCCTGCTTCAGCTCGTTGACCTGTTTTTGCAAGGCATCGAGCGCTTCCGCCTGCTTGCGGAGTTGCTCCTGCTGCTGCCGGATTGTGTCCTGGAGTTGCAGTAAAAGCTGGGCGTCGAGTTGGGAAGGCTGAGCACCGGCAAGGTTTGCGTACAACGACACGGCCAGGACGAACATGGAAATTTTGATTTTTTGCATAACCAACTCCCGCTTTTCGCCAATAGACCCAGCGCCCGGCGCATCAATCCGCAATCGTCTAAGGCTACGCGCTATCCGGCTGCGAGTAAAGCTGCCGCGGGTAGCCTGATTTGCCCGGATATACCTTGGCGCGGCTTGGCCGCAAGCAAGCGACAAAATCTTTTTTCACCGCCAAAGACGCTTCAGTTGGGTAGGCGTCTTTCTGCGCGAGGGGAAAGGTCTTGGGCGATTCCCGTGCAAACATGCCGA
This sequence comes from Sulfuricellaceae bacterium, assembly GCA_041674485.1. Classification (GTDB taxonomy): domain Bacteria; phylum Pseudomonadota; class Gammaproteobacteria; order Burkholderiales; family Sulfuricellaceae; genus JAGXQV01. Next base: position 1,146 of record JBAYVP010000280.1, on the reverse strand, counting down.
TGGGGTCAATTTTCAGGCACGTCCATAACACCAGCAGGTACGCCAGTTCACTGATCGGTGTGCCTGATCGCTTTTTGAAGCTGGCATGCGCCAACAAGGTCTTAGCTCAGTTGACCGCTTTCCAAGATGCGTAACATAGTGGTTTTAAACAGCTTTGTTATATATTTTGCGTTCACCCGTATGGTGAGAACGCTTTGATCTGGATTGCACGGTTTTCCGGGCGCATGACGGCGTTGCAACTACAAGAGAAGGGAATGGAACGACCATTGCCTTCTCGATAAGTTGCAACGCCGCCATGCGCCCGGAAAACCGTGCAATCCAGCCAGTCGCGTTCTCACCAAACGGGTACACGCAAAATACATGACAAAGCTGTTTAAAACCACCATGTTACACGTCATGGCAAGCGGTCAACTGAGCTTTCTAGGATCATGCTTCGTTACTTGCGCGCGAGCCGAGCGAAACTCGCTCACCAAATCATCCTCGTCGAATTTTGCGGCCTGAAGCAATGCGTCCAGTTTAGCTGCTGCGGCCTTGAGTGCCACGATGTCGCCTTTCGTGTCGGCTTCGCGGCTGGGAATGAAATAGCCGATAGTTTCGCCGTGCCGGGTGACAGCGACCGGCGCACCGGTTTCCAGCAAATATTGCGGTAGGTGCGTCCGGAATTCCCGGATACCGACCTTGATCGCTTGCATGATTATTCCCCCATGATTGTGTGCCGATGTGTACGCAATAGCATGAAGCACCGGCAATTGCCAAGCGGAACGACACCAAGAGGTAAAAAAAGCAGGGGGCAGGTTCTCACCTGCCCCACACTCATAGCTATGCCTTGCGCGGGGGGGAAATTGTCCGAATTGGATTGTTCCTTCGCGGGATGCAATGCATACCCGACAGCCTACGGCTTGGGCACAAGAGCCGTAGGCTGTCGGGTATGGGCACAAGAGGCGCAAATTGCACCGCGTGGGAACGAACACGCAAGCAATTGAGTCGCGCCCGCAGCGAATGTCATTTAACCTAGAAACCTCCGTTGAACGGGCTGGAGTGTGCGGTTTTCCGGGTGCAGGGCAAGGCGCAACGACGCGCAATGGTCGTTCCATTGCCTTCTCTTGGAGTTGCAACGCCGCCATGCGCCCGGAAAACCGTGCAATC
>JBAYVP010000279.1:0-7079 GCA_041674485.1 Sulfuricellaceae bacterium | reverse complement strand
GAAGGCAATGGAATGACCATTGCGCGTCGTTGCGCCTCTTGTGCCCAGGCCGTAAGGCCGTCGGGTATGCCCTGCACCCGGAAAACCGCACACTCCAGCCCGTTCAACTGAGCTTTCTAGGATAATTTCGCAAAACCCTCATCAACGACACCTGCCTGCCTGAATATGCCTCTTCCGCTCGCTATCGTCGTCCTTGCCGCCGGCAAGGGCACACGCATGGTTTCCGACCTGCCCAAGGTGTTGCACCGGCTTGCCGGTCGTTCGTTGCTGGAGCATGTCGTGAACACCGCTTACCGGCTCAATCCCGAAAAAATCGTCGTAGTCTACGGCCACGGCGGAGAAATGGCGCCCAAGCATATCGACGACCCGGCTATTGTCTGGGTTAAGCAGGAACCGCAACTCGGCACCGGTCACGCGTTGCAGCAGGCAGCGCCTCATCTCGACGACAACGGTTTGACGCTGGTGCTGTACGGCGATGTGCCGCTGATCCAGGCCGCCACGTTGCAAAGCCTGCTGCAAGCGGCTGTCGGCGGTGCTGCCGGGCTGCTGACGGTGACCTTGCCCGACCCGGCGGGCTATGGCCGCATTGTGCGCGATGCGGACGGCAAGGTGACGGCAATCGTTGAACACAAGGATGCGAACGACGCGCAACGCGCGATAGGCGAGATCAATACCGGGGTGATGGCGCTGCCGACCGCGCGGCTCAAATTCTGGCTGACGCAACTGTCCAACGACAATGCGCAACGCGAGTATTACCTCACCGACGTAATCGGCATGGCCGTCGCGGAAGGCGTCGCGGTCGCGACCTGCCAGCCGCGCCACCATTGGGAAGTGCTGGGGGTCAACAACCCGGCGCAACTCGTCCACCTGGAGCGCCTGTATCAGCACGAACAGGCGATGCAGTTGCTGGAACGCGGGGTGCGCCTGGCCGACACCAAGCGCCTCGACGTGCGCGGTACGCTGGAATGCGGGCGCGATGTGGAAATCGACATCGACTGTATTTTCGAAGGGCTGGTAAAACTCGGCGACAACGTAACCGTCGGCGCGCATTGCATCCTGCGCGACGTGGTCGTGGCGGCGGGCGCGCGCATCGCCCCGTTCAGCCTGATCGAGGATGCCTATATCGGTGCGGATTGCCGCATCGGGCCGTTCGCCCGCATCCGTCCGGGAACAGCACTCATGCAGGGGGTGCATATCGGCAACTTCGTCGAGATCAAGAACAGCCAGGTGAGCGATGGCAGCAAGATTAACCATCTTTCCTACATCGGCGACAGCACGGTGGGGAAAAAAGTAAACATCGGCGCCGGCGCCATCACCTGCAATTACGATGGCGCGCACAAGCACCGCACGGTAATCGAGGACGGCGTTTTCATCGGTTCGAACGCGCAACTGGTGGCGCCGGTGACGGTAGGCCGCGACGCAACCATAGGCGCCGGCTCGACCATCACCAAAGATGCGCCGGCGGAACAACTGACGTTGTCGCGCGCGAAGCAGATCAGTGTTGGCGGTTGGAAACGACCAGTGAAAAAAACGGCAATGGGTAATGAGTGATGGGTAATGTGAAAAAACCGCCACCCATCACTCATCACCCATCGCCCATTACGGAGTATTAACATGTGCGGCATCATCGGGGCAGTCGCCCAACGCAATGTAGTGCCCATCCTCATCGAAGGCCTGAAGCGTCTGGAATATCGCGGCTACGATTCCGCCGGGCTGGCGGTGGCGGGTGACGAGTTGGTATGCCTGCGCCGCATAGGCCGCGTCGCCGAACTGGAAGAAGCGGTGCGCGAGCACAAGACCCACGGGCATCTCGGCATCGCCCACACGCGCTGGGCCACCCACGGCGCACCGAGCGAGAGCAATGCCCACCCGCATGTGAGCCACGGCATCGCGGTGGTGCATAACGGCATCATCGAAAATCACGAGAGCCTGCGCCGGCGCCTGATTGATCTGGGCTACGCGTTTTCCTCGGAAACCGACAGCGAAGTGATCGCCCACCTGATCCACTACCATTACCGCCAGGATAAGGACTTGCTCCAGGCCACGCGCGCGGCGGGCGCCGAATTGAAAGGCGCTTACGCCATCGGCGTGATCTGCGCCGACGCGCCGCAACAACTGGTATGCGCGCGCCAGGGCAGCCCGTTGCTGATCGGCGTGGGCATAGAAGAACATTTCATCGCGTCGGACGTATCCGCCTTGCTGCCGGTGACGCAAAAAGTCGTTTACCTGGAAGAAGGCGACATCGCCAGCCTGGGACTGCTCGGCTTTCGCATCGTCGATGCCGCAGGCAACGCCGTGCTGCGCCCGGTGCAGACCAGCGAACTGTCGGCGGAGCGCGCCGAACTGGGCAACTACCGCCATTACATGCAAAAGGAAATCCACGAACAGCCGCGCGCGCTGGCGGATACGCTGGAGGGGCTGCTCGCTCACGGCGGCATCGACGCGCGCATTTTCGGGCCGGATGCAGAGGCGCTATTGCGCACGGTGGACAGCGTGACCCTGCTTGCCTGCGGCACCAGCCACCATGCCGGGCTGGTGGCGCGCTACTGGCTGGAAGGCATCGCCGGCATCCCGTGCAACGCCGAAGTGGCGAGCGAATACCGCTACCGCGACAGCGTACCCAACCCCAACGCTCTGGTCGTCACCCTCTCCCAATCCGGCGAAACCGCCGACACCGTAGCGGCGCTGAACCACGCCAAAGCGCTCGGCCAGACTCACAGCCTGTCCATTTGCAACGTCCCGGAAAGCGCATTGGTCAGGCTGTCCAAATTGAACTTCCTGACCCGCGCCGGCCTGGAAATCGGCGTCGCCTCGACCAAAGCCTTTACCACTCAACTCGTCGCACTGTTTGCGCTAACCCTGATACTCGCCAAGCTGCGCGGTCGCCTCAACCCGGCAGCGGAAAAATTCCATCTGGACGAACTGCGCCGCCTGCCGGAAACCGTGCGCCAAGTGCTCAGCCTGGAAGCGCAAGTGGAGCAATGGGCGGAACGCATCGCCTTCAAGCAACACGCGCTATTCCTCGGGCGCGGCCTGCATTACCCGATAGCGCTGGAAGGCGCGCTTAAACTCAAGGAAATCTCCTACATCCACGCCGAAGCCTACCCCGCCGGCGAACTCAAACATGGCCCGCTGGCGCTGGTGGACAACGACATGCCGGTGGTCGCCATCGCCCCTAACGACGCGCTGTTGGAAAAGCTCAAATCCAACCTGCAGGAAGTCCGCGCGCGCGGCGGCGAATTGTACGTGTTCGCGGATGCCGACAGCCACTTCGCCGCGCAGGACGGCGTGCATGTGCTGCGCCTGCCGGCGCACGCCGGCCCGCTCAGCCCCATCCTGCATGTTATCCCACTACAAATGCTGGCCTACCACGCCGCGCTGCAAAAAGGCACCGACGTGGACAAGCCGAGGAATCTGGCGAAATCGGTGACGGTGGAATAAGGGCGGCTGCCAAGCTATACTTTGCGCGACCACGATTTGCGCATTTATCCATCGTCTCGCGGGCGCGGCAGGGTAAATTTGTTCTCCGCCCGGGGAAAAACCATTCACTGCAGAGGCGCTTCAGGCGCTGAGGAAAAACAATGGGTTGTAGGATTGAAGGGTTTTACCCTCTTCAATTGATTTCTCGGCGTCTCTGCGGTGAATAATTTTTTCCGGGCGAGAACAAATTTACCTTGCGGGCGCGCAAAGTATAGGATCATGCTGTTTCCAAACAGCCCCATATCAGTCTTAGCCAAAAACCAGCATGAGCGCCACTCACAAAACAAATGTGCTGAACGATCTGACCTTGCTGTTCGTGGACGACGAGGAACTCATCTGGCAAGCCATAGCGCCCCCCTTGCGGCGGCGTTTCAAGGAGGTTTATTACGCCCGCAATGGCGTGGAAGCGCTGGAAATGTTTCACCGCCTGCGGCCTGCGGTGGTGGTGACCGACATCCAGATGCCACAGATGGACGGCATGGAATTGGTGCGGAAAATTCGCCAGTCTGCGCCGCCGTCGCTGCCCATCGTGGTGATCTCCGCCTATAACGATTCCGAGCATCGCAGCGACTTGGCCGACCGACATATCTACAAGCCGGTGGATTTGCATCTCCTGCTGGATGCGATTGTCGATGTTGCCAAGCACTATGGCTTGGTAAAGTTGGATAGGCTGGGGTAGGCGCGGCTTTCCGTGGCATTCTATCCTTGGTCTGAAGCGCCTCTCATCATCAATGGCAAGATAATGCCATGAACCCCCCAACTCATGCTAACTCACCAACAAGCCCGTCAACTCTACCGCCTGCGCTGGACGGCGTTCGCCATTGTCGGGCTGGCGTACATCCTGTCGTTTTTCCACCGTTTCGCCCCGGCGGCGATTTCCGGGGATTTGCAGCAGGCGTTTTCAGCGAGCGGCGCGGCGCTGGGCGGGCTGGCGGCGACGTATTTTTACGTGTATACGGTGATGCAAATACCCACCGGCATTCTCGCCGATACGTTGGGGCCGCGCCGTATCGTGGCTATCGGCGGTGTGGTCGCCGGCATCGGCTCGATGTTGTTCGGGCTGGCGGATAGCTTGTCGCTGGCGTCGGCGGGGCGTTTGCTGGTCGGGCTGGGGGTGTCGGTGACTTTTATTTCCCTGCTCAAGCTTAACGCGGCGTGGTTCCACGACCGCCATTTCGCCACCATGGCCGGGCTGACTATTCTGCTCGGCAACGTTGGTTCGCTGCTCGCTGCCTCACCGTTGGCGTGGGTGCTGGCGTTCGCTTCGTGGCGCGCGGTGTTCGTCGCCGTCGGGCTGCTGTCGCTGCTGTTGGCGCTGCTGGCGTGGCTGCTGGTGCGCAACAATCCGGGCGAGGCGGGGCTGCCCAGCCTGCGCGAGATCGATGGGCTGAACGCCCATCCACCGCACCATGGTCACTGGTTCGACGGTCTGGTCGTCGTATTGAGGAACCGCGCCACATGGCCCGGCCTGTGGGTCAATCTTGGGATTTCCGGCTCGCTGTTCGCGTTCGGCGGGCTGTGGGCGGTGCCGTTTTTGCGCGATGTCTACGGCATGGAGCGCGCCGCCGCGACTGGCCATACTACGCTGCTGCTGGCGGGCTTCGCCGTCGGCGCTTTTTTCATTGGTGCGCTGTCCGACAAGCTCGGGCGGCGCAAGCCGGTGATGATCGCGGCTGCGGCCACTTATTGCTTGTGCTGGCTGCCGTGGATTTACGGCTGGGCCATGCCGTCCGGCGTGAGCCATGCGCTGCTCTTCGCAATGGGGCTGGGCGCGTCGAGCTTCACGCTGACTTGGGTCTGTGTGAAGGAAGTGAACCGGCATGCGCTGTCAGGGATGGCAACCAGTGTGGTGAACACCGGCGGTTTCCTCGGCACCGGCATCATGCAGCCGCTGGTCGGCTGGGCCATCGATCTGTCGCAACGCGGGAACGGTGCAGCCCGCACCCTGGCGGATTACCAGGCCGGGCTGGGCATTATGCTGGGGTTTGCGGTGATGGGGCTGATCGCGGCGTTTTTCGTCCGGGAAACATTTTGCCGCTATACTTCGTGCGGCCATAATTTGCGGATTTAGCCGCGTCTCGCGGGATGTGATGCAAGGCGCAAATTGCGCCGTGTGGCCGTTCCACACAAGCAATTTGCAACGCAGCAGCACGCCCGCCAGACGGTGGATAAATGCGCAAATTATGGCCGCACGAAGTATGAATACACGAGGACTGAGCCATGGAAAAAATGGAAAAAATCGTATTTCTTGACCGCTCGACGCTGGAAGCCGAGGTGCGCCGCCCGGTTTTTTCCCACGCATGGGTGGAATATCCGGTGACGGCGCCCGGCGAGATTGTCGAACGCTTGCGCGACGCCACTATCGCGATTACCAACAAGGCGCCGCTACGCGCCGAAGCCTTGGCGCGCCTGCCTAGCCTCAAGCTGATTGCCGAGGCCGCGACCGGCGTCAACAATATCGACGTGGATTGGTGCCGGGAACACAGCATCGCGGTGTGCAACATCCGCGACTATGCAGTTCACTCCGTGGCCGAGCATGTTTTCATGATGATACTCGCGCTACGCCGCAATCTGGTCGCTTATCGCCAGGATTTGCAGCAGGGTTTGTGGCAGCGCTCCAGCCGGTTTTGCCTGTTCACCCACCCGATCCGCGACATCCACGGCAGCACCTTGGGCATCGTCGGCCACGGCGCGTTGGGGCAGGCGGTGGCGCAAGTGGCGCGGGGATTTGGCATGACCGTGTGGTTCGCCGAGCACCAGGGCGCGGCGCGTATACGTCCGGGCTTCGAGCCGTTTGAGCGCGTGTTGCGGGAAAGTGACGTGTTGACCGTGCATGTGCCGCTGACCGACGCCACCCGCGATTTGATCGATGCCGCCGAACTGCGCCTGATGAAGCCCGATGCGCTGCTCATCAATACCGCGCGCGGCGGGGTGGTGAACGAAACGGCGCTGGCCGCAGCACTCGAACAAAATGTCATCGGCGGCGCCGGTTTCGACGTGCTCTCGGTCGAGCCGCCGACTGGCGGCAATCCCCTGCTGACGCTGTCGCAATCAAATTTCCTGCTTACCCCACACATCGCCTGGGCCAGCCGCGAAGCGATGCAAACCCTCGCCGATCAGTTGATTGCCAATATCGAAGCGTTCGTCCGGGGAGCGCCGCAAAACCTTGTGGGTTGAGTAGCGTAGAATCAGGGTAAATTTGTTCTTAGAAACTGTCCATTAATTACTTCCCGATCCGTGCCTGCATTGCGGCTCCCTCCCCTTCAAGGGGAGGGCTGGGGTGGGGATGGGGTGAATGCGATCCGGCATTCGGACTCCTCAATGCAAAAGCATCGCTTCTCTGTGTCAGGCTGGTTGCCGAGCACAAAAGTGTTGCTACAAACGATTCTTTGCCCAAGCTACCCCATCCCCACCCCAACCCTCCCCTTGAAGGGGAGGGAGCGCCAATGCGAGCGACTTGCACCAGAAAGGAAGTAATTATCCTAGAAACCTCCGTTGACCGCTTGCCAAGACGTGTAACGTGTTGGTTCTAAACAGCTTTGTCATCGATTTTGCGTTCACCCGTATGGTGAGAGCGCTACGAGCTGGATTGCACGGTT
>JBAYVP010000278.1:0-7123 GCA_041674485.1 Sulfuricellaceae bacterium | reverse complement strand
AATTTGTTCTCAGAAATTCATGATGAAAATCAATGATGGAAAACGTTCGTGAATCCCGGACAATCTTAGCGCAACTTTGCTCGACGCTGCTCAACTCATGGCGGCAACCCATAAAGACAAAACTTTTTTCACCGTAGAGAACGCGGAGGACGCAGAGGAAAACCCTCATGCTTTTCCTCTGCGTCCTCCGCGTTCTCTACGGTAAATCGGTTTTTTTCGTGCTGAGAACAAATTTACCCTGCGCGAATGTTAGTCTGCCGACGTTGATGGCCTACTGCGCCCTGCGTTGAATCAAACACGCCGCCTGCGCAGCAATGCCCTCGCCGCGCCCGGTGAAGCCTAATTTCTCGGTGGTAGTCGCCTTGACGTTGACGCAATCCACTCCCACCTCCAGGTCGTCGGCGATATTGACGCTCATTGCGGGAATATGCGGCGCCATCCTGGGTGCCTGGGCGATGATGGTGGCGTCCAGGTTGCTCAACGCATAGCCGCGCGATTTGAGCAAGGCAGCCACTTCACGCAACAATTTGCGGCTGTCTATGCCCTTATAGCGCGGGTCGCTGTCGGGAAAATGCCGTCCGATGTCACCCAGTCCTGCCGCTCCCAGCAAGGCATCGCAAATCGCATGCAGCAGCACGTCGGCGTCGGAATGACCGAGCAATCCCCGGTGGTAGGGTATCTCCACCCCGCCGACGATCAGTTTGCGGCCTTCGACCAATTGGTGAACATCGAACCCCTGCCCTATCCTCATGTTTCCTCCCGCAGCAGCCGTTCCGCCAACTTCAGGTCGCGCGGATAAGTCACCTTGAAATTGGTGCTGTCGCTCGCCACCAGTTTTGCATCGAACCCTATCCGCTCGACCGCCTGCGCTTCGTCGGTCGCCTTTGCGCCCTCGCCCATGAGCAGCGACAGCGCCCGCAACAACAATCCGAAGCGAAACATCTGCGGCGTTTGCGCCTGCCACAATCCTTCCCGCGATTCGGTGCGCACCGCCCGACATTCGGCATCGGCGCGCTTCAGGGTGTCCGCCACCGGCACCGCAAGCAGGCCGCCGAAGGTGTCGTCGCCGACGTCGTCCAGCAGTTTGTCGAGCAATTCGGCGCTCAGACAGGGACGCGCCGCATCATGCACCAGCACCCAATCATCCAAGCCGACTTCCTGCCGGATCGCATTCAGGCCGTTATGCACCGATTCGTGGCGCTGCGCGCCACCGCAATGCAAAACCGATAATTTAGGCGCAAAGGCGCTCCAATCGTATTGCCCCCACATTTCGTCGCCCGGCGCCAGCACGACGTAAACCCCGGCAATGCGCGGGCAGGCGCACAACCGCGCCACCGCGTAATGGATCATCGGCTTGCCGTTCAACGGCAAATACTGCTTGGGGGCATCAATGCCCATGCGCGCGCCGCTGCCGGCGGCTGGTATCAGTGCATAATAGTTAGGCATTTCGGCTTGATATATTCGTTTCTGGAATTATAGTTAAAGGTATGTGACTTGATGAAAGGTTTCCCATGTTTACTCTTCGCCCCACCGCAGTAGCCGGTGCATTTTATCCAGGCGATAGCGCGACGCTAGCGCGCGATGTCGCGAAGATGCTCGCCAACGCCCACCGCCAAATGGAACAATTGGAAACGCTGCCCAAAGCGGTGATTGTACCTCATGCCGGATACATATATTCCGGACCCGTCGCTGCCTGCGCCTATGCTTTATTGGAACAAGGCCGGGATGTTTACCGGCGCGTGGTGCTGCTCGGGCCGGTGCATCGCGTGCCGGTGCGCGGCTTGGCGCTGTCCGATGCGGACGCCTTTGCCACGCCGCTCGGCAATGTTTTGCTCGACCGCGAATTGGCGGCAAGGATAAAAGCCATGCCGCAAGTGACGGAATTCGCGCCGGCCCATGAGTGGGAGCATTCGCTGGAAGTGCAATTGCCTTTTCTGCAACGGGTGCTGTCCAATTTCACGCTGCTGCCGCTAGCGGTAGGCGATGCCACGCCGCAGGAAGTGGCCGAGGTGTTGGAACAAGTATGGGGCGGCGCGGAAACCCTGATAGTCATCAGCTCCGACCTATCGCACTTCCATCCCTACCGCACGGCGCAAGCCATAGACAGCGCCACCGCACAGGCCATTCTGGACTTGCAGGCGCCGATTGGCCACGAGCAGGCATGCGGCGGCACCCCGGTGAACGGCCTGTTGCTGGCGGCGCGGCATCACAAGCTCACACCGCGTCTGCTCGACCTGCGCAATTCCGGCGATACCGCCGGCGACCGCAACAGCGTGGTCGGCTACGCCGCATTCGCTTTCACCGGGGAGCCTAGCCATGTCCACTGAACGAGGAAAAATACTGCTCGCCATCGCCCGCGCTGCCATTGCCAGTGCATTGGGACGCCCAGTGCAGGCCATTGATCTCGCCCCGTGGCTACTGGAGCCGGGCGCCACTTTTGTCACCCTGACCCAACGCGGCGAGTTGCGCGGCTGCATCGGCAGCCTGGAAGCGCATCGCTCATTGCTGGAAGATGTTAAGGCCAACGCGCGCGCGAGCGCGTTCCACGACCCGCGCTTCAATCCGCTCACGGTGGAAGAACTCGACGCCACCAGGGTGGAAGTCTCGCTGCTTTCCCCAAGCCAAGCGCTCGAATTCCGCGACGAGCAGGATGCCCTGGCGCAACTGCGCCCCATGGTTGACGGCATCGTGTTCGAGTACGACCGTCACCGCAGCACGTTCCTGCCGCAGGTCTGGGAGCAATTGCCGCGCAAGGAAGATTTCATGGGGCGCCTGAAGCAGAAGGCCGGCCTCTCCCCCGACTTCTGGGCTAACGGCGTGAAGCTATCGCGCTACACAGTGGAAAAATGGAAGGAAGACGCAGCATGAACAAACCCGGTCAGGAAACATCGGATCATGCGAAACTGGAGCCGGGGCTATACCACCCTGCCGCGTGGTGGCACGCGCTACCCGATGGCCGCATCCAGTGCGACCTGTGCCCGCGCGACTGCAAGCTGCGTGAGGGGCAACGCGGCGCCTGTTTCGTGCGCGGCGTGTCGGGCGGGCGGATGGTGCTCACCACTTACGGGCGCTCCTCGGGCTTTTGCATTGATCCGATAGAAAAAAAGCCGCTCAACCACTTCTACCCCGGCAGCAGCATCTTTTCGTTCGGCACCGCCGGTTGCAATCTGGCGTGCAAATTTTGCCAGAACTGGGACATGAGCAAATCGCGCGACATGGATGTGCTGGCCGATCAGGCATCGCCCGCAGACATCGCCGCCACTGCCGCCCAGTATGGCTGCAAGAGCGTGGCCTTCACCTACAACGATCCCATCCCCTTCGCCGAATATGCGATGGACACCGCCGACGCCTGCCATGCGCGCGGGATACAGACCGTGGCGGTGACCAACGGCTACATGAACGCTCCCTCGCGGCGCGACTTCTACGCCAAAATGGACGCCGCCAACGTTGATTTGAAGGCATTCACCGACGACTTCTACCTCAAGCTCACCGGCGCCCATCTTCAACCGGTGCTGGACACTCTGGTGTATTTGGTAAAGGAAACCGGCGTGTGGTTGGAAATCACCACGCTACTGATTCCCGGCAAGAACGATAGCGACGCAGAACTGACCGCATTGGCACAATGGGTGAGACAAGAACTGGGCGCGGATGTACCGCTACATTTCTCGGCATTCCATCCCGATTACAAGATGGTGGACATACCGCCCACCCCGGCGGCAACCTTGGCGCGGGCGCGCAACATTGCGCTCAAGGCAGGTTTGAGGTACGTATATACCGGCAATGTGCATGACCGCGAAGGCGACACCACGCGCTGCCCGTCCTGCCGCTCGCCGCTGATCGTGCGCGACTGGTATGAAATCCTCGACTACCGTTTGACGCCTGACGGCCATTGCCCGGATTGCGGCGCTACGGTGGCGGGGCGTTTCGAAAAATTCAGCGGCGCCTTTGGCGCGCGGCGCATTCCCGTCGCCATTCACCGGACGGGCTAGATTCCTCTGTTGACCGCTTGCCAAGTCGTAGATCAAGCACCGGTGCGGTTCTGCGGCAAAATGCTTTCACCGCAGAGACGCTTCAGGCGCGGAGAAATCACAGCATCTCAGCGCCTGAAGCGTCTCTGCGGTGAATATTTTTTGGTTCCGGCAATTGTCCGGCTTAGGATAATCCGAACTACATAAGAATATCGTACCGCTGGGCAAGATACTCTTCCAGAAAGCGTTTGTCGCCTTCCTTGAACTTGACAAAACGAATACCGATACGGAACTGGCTGACATTGCTCGCCAACACGGTGTAGCTGATTTTGCTATACACTTCGAGCACATGAGGCTTGTGTTTCGCGGAATTGGGCGGCACGGAGATCAGCACTAGAATTGAGTTTTTGAAGGACAGATTAATTTCGCTATAAAGGCATAAACCGCCCATCGAAATATCGTGCGCCCTACCGTGGAAGAACTCCCTTTTCCCGTTTACTTCGTTCATCACCACCACCTTCCAATTCACCAGGAAACGCGGAAACGCCCGTTTTTCCTCGGCGCCGAAACCAGGGGGAAGCGGCGGTTCAGGCTCGCAATAGGCATTGCCAGCCCCCAAGTCACTCACTTCCCGCATGAGGTCATCGGCAAACAGGGAATTATCTTCTTCAAGCAAATCAGTTTCGGTATTTATCGCTTTTGGAGCAGCAGGGAAATCCAGGGTGTACGTATCTGCGTTATCTTTGGGGGGGGTCATAAGCTATAATGTATTGAAATCGAATCGAAACAACGGTTGGTGCATTCTCTGGAAACACGCACAGTTCCGCCATCGGCAGCGGCTTACCGAACAGGCGTCCAAAAACCTGCCAACAGCAGAAGCGCCGCAATTATACCTGCTGTTCCCCCGTTTCCACACCCCCGGCACAAGGCATATTTTACTTAAAAAACAACAACATCCCGTTGGCATATCCCCCTACTTGAGACAAAGTTCACACGAACGCTCCACGCCCTGTTGGACGGCATAACCTAAGCCGGACAATTGCCGGAACCAAACAGACATTTAGACAGGATTTACAGGATGAACAGGATAGAAAACCCATCCTGTAAATCCTGTTCATCCTGTCCTTGTTTTTTGCGGAAAACCGCTCCAGTGCTTGATCTACGATATGTTCTTGTCACAAATTGCTTGTGACTTGGCCGGTAAGTGACTAAAAACAACAAATAAGCCGATACGCATCAAACAGGTGCATCTACGAGCTGGATTGCACGGTTTTCCGGGTGCATAGCGGCGTTGCAACTTATCGAGAAGGCAATGGAATGACCATTCCGCGTCGTTGCACCTCTTGTGCCCATACCCGACAGCCTTACGGCTTGGACACAAGAGCCGTTAGGCTGTCGGGTATGCCCTGCACCCGGAAAACCACACACTCCAGCCCGTTCAACTGAGCTTTCCAGGATGATCGCTTTGCCGCACCGGGCTTTGACGCGCGGTAGCTGGTGTTGGAAGGAGAGGAAAAGAGCTTCGTCATGCCGTCGCAAGTTGTCCCGCCTCGTGCTTGAGGTAGCGGGTGATGGTTTCGGCCAGTGTTTGCGGTTGCATCTTGGAGACATAGGCATCCACCCCCATGGATTGCCCGAATAGCTCGTTGACCGAGCTTAGGGAGGAATACATCAGCACCGGGATGCCGGCGAAGCGCAAGTCGCTTTTAATCAGCTTAGTCAGGACGTAACCGTCCATTTCCGGCATTTCCACATCGGTCAGCACGAGCTGGATGGTGTCTTTGACGCTTTCCCCCCTCACTGCTGCCTCGGAAGCGATTTGCTGCAATTCTTCCCAGGCCTGTTTACCGTTGTTGGCGGAGCGGCCATTGACGCTCAGTGCGTTCAGAATCATTTCGACCTGCTTGCGGGCGGTGGACGAGTCGTCGGCGTAGTACACCGTATAAGGCTTGTCCTCGGCCTCCTCCACCGGTCGGATGGCATCGAAAATATGGGTGTCAACATAATTGGTGGTTTCAGCCAGGATTTTTTCCATGTCCACCATCATTACCAGGCGCTTGTCGGGAAGTTCCGTCACGGCGGTGACCAGCCCGCCCATCTGGTCGTTGAGCATGGCCGGAGGCACCTTCATGGCCGACCAGTCGAGCCGCAGGATGGTGTCCACCGCCTCCACCAGGAATCCCTGAACATGCATGTTATATTCGGTGACGATCATGAGTTGGGGTTTGTTCCCGGTCTGCACGCCCGCGTACTTGGCGAGGTCCATCACCGGCACGAGTTTTCCCCGCAGGCTGACCATGCCTTCAACCGCTGCGGGCATTTCGGGAACGGTGGTGACAGCCGGTGCGCGCATCACCTCGCGCACTTTGAAAACATTGACGCCGAAGGTTTCCCGACGCCCTGAGCGCTCATCGGCGCCCAGGCTGAACAGCAGAATTTCCAACTTGTTGGTGCCGGCGAGCGCTCTGCCTCCACCGATTTTATCGAGCCGATCAGCCATCGTCATCTACCCCATTTTTTATCATTAATGTATTTGATTCTAATATTCTTTCAGGAAATGTAAAGCTAATAACAACGATTGGGGGCAAAATGAACGGGCGCAATATCGGTTGGTAAGCCGTTTTTTCCGCCATCCGTAGGCCTGTCGAGCGGACTTTTCCGCTTAACCTGCCGAGCGTTCGAGCGTTGCAGCAGCCGGATGCGCGCACGGATCGATTCTCTGGATGGCTGTCCGACAGTAAAAAATGACAGGGTAAATTTGTTCTCGGCACGGAAAAAACCGATTCACCGCAGAGAACGCGGAGGACGCAGAGGAAAAGCATGAGGGGGTTTCCTCTGCGTCCTCCGCGTCCTCCACGGTGAAAAAGGTTTTGTTTTTATGGGTTGCCGCCATGAGTCGAGTCGCGCTAAGTTTTCCTGGGATTCATGAACCTAGAAAGCTCAGTTGACCGCTTACCAAGATGTGTAACATGGCGGTTCTAAACAACTTTGTCATCTATTTTGCGTTCACCCGTATGGTGAGAGCGCTACGTGCTGGATTGCACGGTTTTCCGGGCGCATGGCGGCGTTGCAACTCCTTGAGAAGGGAATGGAACGACCATTCCGCGTCGTTGCGCCTTGCCCTGCACCCGGAAAACCGCACACTCCAGCCCGTT
>JBAYVP010000277.1:0-7159 GCA_041674485.1 Sulfuricellaceae bacterium | reverse complement strand
CATTTTGGGCAATTTTGATAGTTTACTCTTCGTTGTGGAAACAACTCTGAGTTTTTCAATAAAATAAAATATAATACATTATTTTCATAACGTTACATAAAAAATCAAACTGAACCAGTGCCGAGGAGAGCAAAGGGATAAAAATACAGCTTGATTGAAACCATTTAGGCGACAACTAGCTTGACAGCTACCGGGGGAGGGCAGCCAAACGGATGGCGCGCCACTGGGCGACCAGCCGGGTGACCTGAGGGCGGCTGTAGCCGCTGGTATGCCGAAGGTAATCCAGCAGCACGCCCCGTTCGCGTTTGTTTCGCTGGGGGTAGTCAAACTACGGCCAAGCATTATTCCTGCACAGTGCGCTGGAACGAGGGAATATCAGGTGTTCGAAACTAATTTAGTTCGTCCGAGCCGAGACGGCGACCAGTTCCACTATTTCTGGGCGGCACGTCGTTGCCTGCAGCTACTTTCCCCTGATGCCAGTTTGAGGGCGGTTACTATCGAAGGGGCGTCTCGATTGGAGGCAGGGGTGGCAGAACCTGTTGCTACGGGTGAAGAACTGATTGATGTCGCTGAATATTACGGGAGTGAAAGTCTCGAAGCTGCAACATTGATCCGCTATATCCAGGTTAAACATTCGACAGTAAGGCCTGACGAGGCTTGGTCGCCAAGCGGGTTGGAAAAGACCTTGAAGGGATTTGCTGCGCGCTACACAGCGCTCCAGCAACGCTTTCTTGCCGATGCCCTGAACAGAAAGTTGGAATTCTGGTTCATATCCAACCGCCCGATCAATAGTAACTTTCTTGCAGCCGTCCATGACGCTGCCGAGGGTCTTCCGGCGCGACATCCCACTGATCTCAAGAAACTTGAACGGTTCACGGGTCTTGGCAGCACAGCCCTCGCTGCCTTCTGCAAACTACTCCGGCTCGAAGGAAATCAGGAAGGTCTGTGGGATCAGCGGAATCTATTGGTCCAGGATGTAAGCTGCTATCTGGCTGGTGCGGACATTGACGCCCCCGGTCAACTGAAAGAGTTGGTGACCAGGAGGGCACTCTCTGAAAGCGCGGAGCACCCCGAAATTACCAGAACAGACGTGCTCCGGGCGCTCAAGACCGAAGAGAGCCGTCTGTTTCCTGCGGCGTGCCTCATCAAGGATGCCGAGAATGTGATTTCCCGCGAGCAAGAGCCTGAGCTATGCCGTGCCATCGTGCAAGCGTGCGGTATTCCAGTCATCGTTCATGCCGCCGGCGGCGTGGGAAAATCGGTTTTCGCGACGCGCGTAAAATTGGGGCTACCCGCCGGTTCTGTGAGCGTCCTCTACGATTGTTTCGGAAATGGTCAGTACCGTAGCGCCAGCCGCTACCGGCATCGCCACAAAGATGCCCTGGTTCAGATTGCCAATGAACTAGCCGCTCAGGGGCTATGTCACCCGCTCATCCCTTGCCCCCATGCCGAACCATCAGACTATGTGAGAGCTTTCCTTTTTCGTCTTGGGCAAAGCATTACCTCGCTGAGAACCCGAAATGCGCAAGCGCTACTCTGCATAGTCATCGACGCAGCCGACAATGCGCAAATGGCGGCGGAAGAAATCGGTGAATCCCGGTCTTTCATTCGCGACCTGATTCGGGAACAACTGCCGGAAGGTGTGCGCCTTGTAACCTTATGCAGGACACACCGGCAGGGGCATCTTAATCCTCCACCTGATGTACTACCGCTTGAACTCCATTCATTCAGTCGCGCCGAAACCGCGACGTATATGCGCCGAGTCTTCTGCGATGCAACAGAACCCGATGTTGACGAATTCCATCGCCTAAGCTCGCAGAATCCTCGCGTTCAGGCGCTGGCACTGGCGCGAAACGTCCCGCTGGGCGAAACCCTCCGTGCGCTCGGCCCAAATCCCACGACGGTTGACGACGCCATCGGAAACCTGTTCAGCGCCTCAGTCGCGAAGTTGCGCGACACAGCAGGGACTGTCGAGAAGAGCCAGATAGACCGAATTTGCACAGGATTGGCCGCGCTCCGGCCTTTGATTCCTTTGTCAGTTCTGGCGTCCATGTCGGGAGTCGAAGAGGCGGCGATCAAGAGTTTCGCCTTCGATCTGGGGCGTCCGCTCCTTGTTACGGGTGAGACGATTCAATTCTTTGATGAACCCGCTGAAACCTGGTTCAGAGACAGGTTCAAGCCAACGGCGAGCGATCTGGCGGCATTCGTGGCGACTTTGAAACCGCTCGCCGCAAGTAGCGCCTACGTGGCTTCCGCCTTGCCTCAATTGATGTTGGAAGCGGGACACCTCACCGAACTTGTCGCGCTCGCCCTGTCCTCCGAAGCGCTACCAACCACCAACCCCATTGAGAAACGTGATGTTGAGTTGCAACGTCTTCAATTTGCTCTCAAGGCAAGCCTGCGTCAGAAACGCTATACCGATGCGGCAAAGCTGGCGCTGAAGGCCGGCGGCGAAAGCGCGGGCGATGAACGGCAACGCGGACTTCTTCAAACGAATACCGATCTGGCTGCGGTCTTCCTGGAAAATGACCGTATTCAGGAACTCGTCTCGCGGCGGACATTCGGCTCGGGTTGGTTGGGATCGCACCACGCTTATGAAGCGGGGCTGCTGTCCGGGCGCAGCGAACTACTGGGCGATGCGCGCTCCCGGCTTCGGATGGCTGACGAATGGCTGCGCAACAGGAGTCGGCTTTCTCAACAGGAACGACAACGGGAAAAGATTGAGGATGACGACATCCTTGAGATGGCGACCGCTGTTTTCAATATTCACGGTGCGGAAAGCTGCGCACGCAATTTGCGTAGGTGGCGTCCCCGCGAAGTGTCATTTCGGGTCGGACGTATGCTGGCGCGCCGGTTTGTCGATCTCGGTCGCTATCAGGAGCTTGATGCACTTGCACTGGCCGCCGGAAACGACCTATGGTTCGTTCTTGCAATTACGCTGGAGTTATCGGAAGTACGGAGAACGCCACCGAAAAATGTTGTCGAGCGCGCACTGCATCTGGCTTTGAGTCCGCGCATTGATATCGAAGTCGGAGGGCGCTGGGATCATGAGGAAAACACCGTCCGCGCCGTAACCGCCTTGGTGGAAACCGCACACAAGCTATCCGTGGGTGCGACCAGCGCGCTGCTTGCGTTCCTGGCACATTACTTGCCTGCGTCGCCACCTCGCGGTCTCGCGTCTCGCCATGGCGGGCAACGTTTCCCCTTGCTTCATGCGTATGCACTGCGGGCGGCACTCAGCAACCAATCGCTGAACTTGATTGATCTGGCCCATGACGATCTGCGCAAGGAGTTGGAAGCCGCAAAAAGCCATTCCGTATCTCAGGAGGTGCGGGAATTCAAGGAGGCCATCGGCGCCCTCCTTCCGTGGCACCGGCTATGGGCGGCAACCTTCGTCAATCAAACGTCATCCGTCGATCTTGCAACAGTCATCGCCGAAGCGCAGGCTACCTCAAGGAAAGCCGAAGAGTACAGCTACCGGGAGGAGTCGAACACCACCGACGAGATTGCCACGGTCTGGTTCAACACCTTGCTCAGTGCAGAAAACGCGGATGCCGTATTGTTCGAAGCGTTTGACCAGTGGATTGCCGACCTCAAGCGCCCCTTGTTCACCTCAACGCTTACCCGGATAGCGCGACTGGCAGCCCGCTCTCCGAAGCAGGAGGCGCGTGCGCTTGACTTTGCCGGCAAGTCATACGGACGAATTTGCGGCGAACGTGAAGATGCAAAATCGAAATCGGACAGCTATGTGGAACTGGCGCGCGCTGTCTTGATGGTTAGCCGTTCGGAAGCGGCTTGCTATTTTAACCAGGCCGTGGAAGTCGCAGGCAAAATCGGCGACGAAAACCTGGATCGATGGGGCGCGCTTCTGGACTTGGCCGACCATGCCGCTTCCCGAAACACCCCAGCCCCAGAGATCGCATACCGGCTCGCGCGTTGTGCGGAATTGACCTACGAATATGTCGTTCGCGACAAGCATTTTGATTGGGAGTCCACCGTCAAGGCGATTTCCGGGCTATGCGGGAAGTCATCCCTGGCGATCCTCAGCCGCTGGCGGGATCGGGATTTTGGATGTGTTAAGGAGATATTTCCAACTGCGGTCAATTTCCTGGTCGAACGTGGCAATCTCGACCCCAAACTTGCTCTGGCGCTGATCGGCTTCCGTGCCCAATGGGACAAACCTTCCTTGCTCAAGCGTGTTCTGGCGGATTGCGATAACAAGGCTGAAAAAGTCATCGCGACAAAATTGACCTACCGCTACATGACGCTTGAGCTACCGAGCGCCGACAACTGGCGTAGGCTGAAGGCTGTTTTGGTCGAGCACGACATGGCATTCGCCGAACTTGATGAGCGAATCGAATTTTGTGAGCACGAAGAGCAGTCCGGCGAAACACGGGAAAATGGGCACACAGGGGGTCACCCTTCCCTGTGGGAAAAGAAAGGCGAGCGTAACTGGGATGCGGTCTTTTCAGGAATCGATCTCGCGTTGTCCAACGATATTTGGCTGGCACATCGGAGGTTCAAGGACTTAGAGCCTCCTTGCATCCATGAACATTTCTTCGGTGAGGCATTCCGGCGCGTGAACGTTGGCAAAGAAGCCGAATTTATCGCCGCTATTGCAGACATCACCGATTTCGATCTCTATCACCTGCGTCACCTGCTGGAACAGATTCCGAAAAATTGGAAAAGCCGGCTTGCCGTCAAACCGGCGCTTGCCCAGACGCTGAAGACCTTCTGTCGGCGATTCTGCATGGGAATATCGCGAAGCCGATACTATGAGATATTTCCATTCAAGGCCGCCTGCGAATTGTCCGGCATTTCGGAAAGCGAAGTGATGGATGTGATTCTTGCTGCTATAGGCGAAACAACCGAAGTTGTCGGCGCAGGCCGCCTATTCTCGTTGGTGGGGCTTTTTGCGGCAAAACTGGCGAAGAATGAAGCGCTGGATGCCCTTTCGTTCGGCCTCAATCTATTGGATGTCGTTCTGGAAAATACGGATGGCGACGGACCGTGGTCGTCCAAGCTTGCGCCACCCGCAGACATTGAAGTCTCGGTTGCAGGGTACGTTTGGACCTGCCTTGCCGCACCCCAAGCCGGTTTGCGTTGGGAGGCGGCGCATGTGGTACGCGCACTCTGCACGCTCGGGCAGGAAAAAACGCTCGGGCATCTCGTTGCATTCGCAAACGGTTCATCAGTCGATGCCTTTTCTGATGCCCGCCTGCATTTTTATGAGTTGCATGGACGCCAATGGTTGCTGATCGGGTTGGCGCGTGCTGCAAAAGAACGCCCAGACCTGATTGCCCCACATATCGGTTTTTTGAAAAATCTGACGTTCGCCGGTGAGCCTCACGCCCTCATTCGGGAGTTCGCAAAACGGACGATACTTGCGCTGTTGGAAGCCGGGATTTTGGCTGCGGATGAGGATTTGCGGCAACGCTTGGCAAACGTCAATGCGTCCCCCTTTCTTCCGGTCGAGTCGAAATCTTATCGGCGGACGGGAAGGAACCTCGGCTCCGGCAGCGAGGCAGACCAATTCTCCTTCGACATCGACATGGGAAAAGACTGGTTTGCGCCCCTTGGGGAGTGCTTCGCAATGTCGCAAGCTACCATTGAACAGCAAGCATTGCGAGTGATTAGAGGCGATTGGAAGTTTTCCGGTAGCGCCCGCTGGGATGAAGATGAGCGCCACCGGCGCAAGCTATTTAAAGATGGCAATACTCGTCACTTTGGTAGCTCGTATCCGCGTGTGGACGACTTGAGTTTCTATTATTCGTACCATGCGATGATGGTGGTAGCCGGGGAACTGCTGGCGTCTACGCCTGTACATCGTGATCCCGATTATTCTGGGGATGAGTTTTTCAATTGGCTACGTCGCCATGATCTTTCCCGCCGGGACGGCGGTTGGCTGGCGGATCGGCGCGATCCGCCGCCGCTGGAGAGGCCGACGTGGAAGAATGAAAAGAAAACCGACGAATGGCGTTGGTCAACCATGAGGAACGACTTTGATCGGATTCTCATGCTCCCCGATGGCCGAATGAATCTTTGGGGGCATTGGACAAGGATTTCGGGGCAGCGGGAGGAATCTATTCAGGTTACCAGCGCGCTCGTTTCTTCCGATCATTCAATGGCGCTGCTAAGTGCCTTGCAGAGCGCAAAAAATCCGCATGATTATCTAATTCCAGATGCCGACGACGATTTGCAAATCGATTTTGATGGATTCCAACTCAAAGGGTGGATAATTGATCGGTCACACGATAGCAGGCTGGATAAACAAGACCCTTGGGCCGGTGTTATCAGGTATCCGCCGCCGAGACCTGCTCCATACGTCATAGAACTGATGAACCTAAAGTCCGATAGCGAGCGGCGACACTGGTTTGTTCAGGGAGAGCAGGTCGATGTCGCGTGGTCACAAGTATGGGGGCATTTCCATGAAAAAGACCATGATGAAGCAAAGCATGAAAGCGGGACACGTTTTCAGGCATCGTTTACGTTCATCGTATCGCTCTTGCGCAAGCTAGGCATGGATTTAATCGTGGAAGTAGAAATTGAACGGCGCCACCGCTATTCTCATTGGGAAAACAGTAATGATGACAACCTTGAATACATCCCAGCCAGTACACGACTTTTCCTCATCAAATCAGACGGCAGTATCAGCACGTTGTGAGGCGACGCTTGATATCGGCAGGAAACTGACGAAGGAGCTTGACCTTGATTGCTCCGTAGACACTCTCGGGCGCTGGATGGCTCACTACATTCAGACCACCTGACCTCGAAACCAAGCGAATCCGCCAACATATTTGCGTCTGGCATAAAATAACATACACATCATTGCGTTATAAGTCAATGTTAACAATATAGTCAAATAATTACTGCCAACCGCTCAGGATTTTGCGAAGATACTATTTTTGAAGCCGGGACGCATTACATTCCTGTTGCGAGGAGCCCTCATGCCACAACTTCATTTACCGCTGTTCCCCCAGGGTGTTACTCAAATCAGCGGCAGTCTGTCGTTTTTGCGAGAAGGCAACAACATCACTTACTACCACTATGATCTGCCGCTGTTCACCCATCCTGAAAGCGACCTGGCCACATTCAGGATGGTGACCAGCCAATTCTGTATCAACGGACACGTTACGCAAGCGCAGCTCTCTCGCCTATT
>JBAYVP010000276.1:0-7171 GCA_041674485.1 Sulfuricellaceae bacterium | reverse complement strand
CGAACTGCCAGCCGGTACGGAAATGGTCATGCCCGGCGACAACATCTCCATCACGGTGTCGCTGATTCAGCCCATCGCGATGGAAGAAGGCCTGCGCTTCGCGATCCGCGAAGGTGGCCGCACTGTTGGCGCCGGCGTCGTTGCCAAGGTGATCGAGTAATTAATCGGTGAGGCGTAAGGGGTGAGGGGTGAGGCGGAAAACCTACCCCTCACCCCTCACCCCTCACCCCTCACCCATTAAACATAAGCCGCAAGCCATAAGCTTGCCGCACCGCTCTTTGGAAAAAAACATGCAAAGCCAAAAAATCCGTATTCGTCTCAAAGCGTTCGACTACCGTTTGATCGATCAGTCGGCGCAGGAAATTGTAGAAACCGCCAAACGCACCGGCGCTGTTGTTAAAGGTCCGGTTCCGTTGCCGACGCGCATTGAGCGCTTCGACATTCTACGTTCGCCGCATGTCAACAAGACATCGCGCGACCAACTGGAAATCCGCACCCACTTGCGCTTGATGGACATCATAGACCCCACCGACAAGACAGTGGATGCGTTGATGAAACTCGACCTGCCGGCTGGGGTCGATGTGGAAATCAAGCTGTAAATTCAGCCTGCCGGAATTGTACACTGGGGGAATCGGTGTATAATACGCGGCTTTTCCAAGTACGCTGCTCCTTGGTATAGAAAATTGTAGTGCAATTGGCCGGTCAATCGTAACCGGCGTAGATATAAGGAAAATTGTGATGAGCATAGGACTTGTCGGTCGCAAGGTCGGCATGACCCGCATTTTTACCGATGACGGAAATTCCGTTCCGGTGACAGTGCTGGACGTGTCGGACAACCGCGTGACCCAGATCAAAACTCCTGAAACGGACGGTTATTCCGCCGTTCAGGTTGCATTCGGCGAGCGCCGCAAAAGCCGTGTCACCAAGGCGCAAGCCGGACATTATGCCAAAGCGGGTGCGGAAGCCGGCAGCATACTCAAAGAATTCCCGATGTCTGCGGACAACCTTGCCCAGCTTGCTTTGGGCGGGAAAGTCAGCGTGGATATTTTTCAAGTCGGCCAGATTGTCGATGTGACCGGCGTCACGCAAGGCAAGGGCTTTACCGGCGCGATCAAGCGCTACCATTTCAGCTCCAACCGCGCCACGCACGGCAACTCGCGTTCGCACAACAGCGCCGGCTCCATCGGTCAAAATCAAGACCCCGGTCGCGTATTCCCCGGAAAGAAAATGGCCGGTCATTACGGCGCGGTGCAACGCACCGTGCAGAATCTGGAGATCGTGCGCATAGACGCCGAGCGTCAGTTGCTGTTGATCAAAGGATCGGTGCCGGGATCCAAAAATGGTCATGTAGTCGTTCGCCCCGGCGTGAAGGCAGGTGCCTAATGGAACTGAAACTGATAAACGATCAAGGCCAGGCGGCATCCAGCGTGACGGTTTCCGACACCTTGTTTGCGCGCGAATACAACGAAGCGCTGGTGCATCAGATTGTCACCGCGTATATGGCCAATGCCCGTAGCGGCAATCGCGCCCAACTGACGCGCACCGAAGTCAACCACAGCACCAGAAAGCCGTGGCGCCAAAAAGGCACCGGTCGCGCGCGCTCCGGCATGTCTTCCAGCCCGATCTGGCGCGGAGGCGGACGGACATTCCCGAACAGCCCGGACGAAAACTTCAGCCACAAGGTCAACAAAAAAATGTTTCGCGCCGGCATCGGCGCGATCCTGTCCGAACTCGCTCGCCAGGGGCGGCTGTCGGTGGTTGACGGCTTTAGCGTCGATCAGCCGAAAACCAAGATACTCGCTCAGAAAATCAAGGGAATGGGGATAGAGAACGATGTCCTGATCATTACCGACAACCTGGAAGAAAATCTGTACTTGTCCGCGCGCAACCTGCCCAACGTGTTGGTGCTGGAAACCATGCAGGCCGATCCGGTGAGCCTGGTTCGTTTCAGCAATGTGCTTATGACCGCGAACGCCGTCAAGCAATTTGAGGAGATGTACGCATGAACGCGCAGAAATTCAATCAAGAGCGCCTGATGCAAGTCATCCTGGCGCCGCAGGTTTCCGAAAAAAGCACCTATGTGGCGGACAAGCACGAGCAAGTCGTGTTCAGGGTGATGTCGAACGCCACCAAGCCGGAAATCAAGGCTGCGGTTGAACTGATGTTCAAAGTCATGGTGGACGGCGTGCAAGTGGCCAACGTCAAGGGCAAATCCAAGCGCTTCGGCAAGATGCAGGGGCGACGCAAGGATTGGAAAAAAGCGTATGTCGCGCTGAAGCCGGGCCAGGAAATCAATTTCGTGGCCGGGGAGTAGGAGATCAATTATGGCAATCGTTAAAGTAAAACCGACTTCCCCTGGCCGCCGTGCGGTGGTCAAGATAGTCACTCCTGAATTGCATAAGGGCGAGCCGCATGCGGCGCTGCTGGAAAGCCAATCGAGAAATGCGGGTCGCAACCACAACGGCCACATCACCGTCCGGCATCAAGGCGGCGGGCATAAGCAGCATTACCGCCTGGTTGATTTCCGTCGCGACAAGGATGGCATACCCGCCAAGATCGAGCGTCTCGAATACGATCCCAATCGTAGCGCGCATTTGGCGCTGCTGTGTTACGCCGACGGCGAGCGCCGCTACATAATCGCGCCGAAGGGCGCGAGCGTCGGTATGCAGGTGGTGAGCGGCTCGGATTCTCCGATCAAGCCCGGCAACACCTTGCCGCTACGCAATATTCCGGTCGGCACCATGGTGCATTGCATCGAAATGAAGCCCGGCAAGGGCGCGCAGATGGCGCGCGCTGCGGGTGCCACGGTGCAATTGCTGGCGCGCGAGGGCAGCTATGCGCAATTGCGGCTGCGCTCGGGCGAAGTGCGCAAAGTACATGTGGACTGCAAGGCGACCATCGGCGAAGTGGGCAATGCCGAGCACAATCTGCGCTCCATCGGCAAGGCGGGCGCGATGCGCTGGCGCGGTGTCAGGCCGACAGTGCGCGGCGTGGTTATGAACCCGGTGGATCACCCGCACGGCGGCGGCGAAGGCAGAACAGCCGCAGGCCGTCATCCGGTCAGCCCATGGGGCACGCAGACCAAGGGGTATCGCACCCGCAATAACAAGCGCACGCAGGGCATGATAGTGCGTCGTCGTCCAACGAATAGAGGTTAATACACATGGCTCGTTCAATTAAAAAAGGTCCATTTGTCGACGCGCATCTGTTGAAAAAGGTCGAGACGGCGCGCGCAGCACACGACAAGCGCCCGATCAAGACCTGGTCGCGCCGTTCTACGGTGCTGCCGGATTTCGTCGGCTTGACTATTGCGGTGCATAACGGCAAACAGCATATCCCGGTGTTCGTTTCGGAGAATATGGTGGGTCACAAGCTGGGTGAATTTTCCTTGACGCGCACCTTCAAAGGACATGCCGCGGACAAGAAAGCCAGGAGATAGGAGAGCATGATGAGAGTATCAGCAGTGCTGCGCGGCGTTCGGCTTTCGGCACAGAAGGGACGGTTGGTGGCGGATCAGATCCGCGGCCTGCCGGTAGAGCGCGCTTTGAATATTCTGACTTTCAGTCCGAAAAAGGGTGCGGTTATCATCAAAAAAGTTCTTGAGTCGGCGATTGCGAATGCCGAGCATAACGAAGGCGCCGACATCGACGAACTTATGGTGTCGACGATATACGTGGACGAAGGGTCGGTGCTGAAGCGTTTTCGCGCTCGTGCCAAGGGGCGTGGGGCTCGCATTCTGAAGCCTACCTGCCATATCACCGTGGCCGTTGGCGACTAACGAGGAAAAGCAATGGGACAAAAAATACATCCAATCGGGTTTCGCTTAAGCGTACTCAAGAACTGGACATCCAAGTGGTATGCCACCGGCAAGGATTACGTCAATAATCTGAGCAGCGATATCAAAGTGCGCGAGTTTCTCAAGAAGAAGCTGTCGCACGCGTCTGTCGGCAGGATCATCATCGAACGCCCGGCGAAAAACGCCC
The DNA here is from genome assembly GCA_041674485.1 of Sulfuricellaceae bacterium. Taxonomy (GTDB): domain Bacteria; phylum Pseudomonadota; class Gammaproteobacteria; order Burkholderiales; family Sulfuricellaceae; genus JAGXQV01. Next base: position 3,188 of record JBAYVP010000276.1, on the reverse strand, counting down.
GGATTTCGATTTACAGCGCCCGCCCCGGCGTGGTGATCGGCAAGAAGGGCGAGGACATCGAATCGCTCAAGAGCCAGTTGCAAAAAATGATGGGCGTGCCGGTTCACCTCAATATCGAGGAAATCCGCAAACCCGAGATCGATGCGCAATTGATCGCGGAAAACATCGCTGCGCAATTGGAAAAACGCATCATGTTCCGTCGCGCCATGAAGCGTTCCATGCAGAATGCAATGCGCCTGGGCGCGCAGGGCATCAAGATCATGAGCGCCGGACGCTTGAACGGCATCGAAATCGCTCGCACCGAGTGGTATCGCGAGGGACGCGTTCCTCTGCACACCCTGCGTGCCGATATCGACTACGGAACCGCCGAAGCGAAGACCACTTACGGCGTAATCGGCATCAAGGTTTGGGTGTACAAGGGCGACCACCTCGGCAAGGGTGAATTGCCGGTAGCCGCCCCGTCCGAGCCGGAAAAGAGAGCCAGAAAGTCAGGAGCAAAACATGCTGCAGCCAGCTAGAAGAAAATACCGCAAGGAACAGAAGGGGCGCAACAACGGCATAGCCACGCGTGGCGTCAAGGTCAGTTTTGGGGAATTCGGCCTTAAGGCGATCAGCCGGGGACGTTTGACCGCGCGCCAGATTGAGGCTGCGCGCCGTGCCATGACCCGCCACATCAAGCGCGGCGGGCGCGTGTGGATACGCGTTTTCCCCGACAAGCCGATTTCCTCCAAGCCCGCAGAAGTGCGCATGGGCAACGGTAAGGGAACGCCGGAGTTCTATGTGGCGGAAATTCAACCCGGCAAGATGTTGTATGAGATGGACGGCGTGGGCGAAGAGTTGGCGCGTGAGGCGTTCCGCCTCGCTGCGGCGAAACTGCCCATCAAGACCACTTTTGTAACCAGACAAATAGGCGGCTAACCATGAAGGCTGGCGAATTGAGAACTAAATCTTCCGATGAACTTGGAAAAGAGTTGGTGGAGTTGTTGAAGGCGCAATTTGGTATGCGCATGCAGATTGCAACGCAACAGAGCACCAAGTTTGACCAAATCAGCAAGGTGCGCCGCAATATTGCCCGCGTGCGCACCCTGATGAGCGAAAAAGCGAGGCAGGCATCATGAGTGAAGAAAAGATGGTGCGCACGCTGACCGGTCGCGTTGTGAGCGATAAAATGGATAAAACCGTTACCGTGTTGGTCGAGCGTAAAGTAAAACACCCCTTGTTGGGCAAAGTGATGCGGCGTTCCAAGAAGTATCATGCGCACGACGAGAACAATGAGTATCACGACGGCGATCTGGTGTTCATCGAAGAGTGCCGTCCCCTGGCCAAGACCAAGGCTTGGCGCGTCACCAAGCTGGTTGAAAAGAGTCGTGCCGTTTAATGTCTTGCATTGTGGACGATAAACAGATATAGTTTCGTCCTTTTGGGCGATGGCGTAGCGGAAAATCTGCCGCGCACCCAAAACTGACCGTTTTTGCCCCGTGGTGGGGCAGTTGCAGACGGATTAAGTTGGAGTTAAAAAATGATTCAAATGCAATCCATGTTGGATGTCGCTGATAACACCGGTGCGCGCAGCGTAATGTGCATCAAGGTGTTGGGCGGATCCAAGCGTCGTTATGCCAGCATCGGCGATGTAATCAAGGTTACGATCAAAGATGCTGCGCCTCGTGGTCGCGTCAAAAAAGGTGATATCTATAACGCGGTTATAGTGCGCACTGCCAAGGGCGTGCGTCGTCCCGATGGTTCCCTGGTCAAGTTCGACGACAATGCAGCGGTGCTACTGAATAACAAGCTGGAGCCGATAGGCACCCGCATATTCGGCCCGGTCACCCGTGAACTGCGCAACGAGCGCTTCATGAAAATCGTGTCGCTGGCGCCTGAAGTGCTGTAAAGCCCACCTAGCCCACCTGAAGTGCAGTAAGCCCAGAAGAGCAGTAAGGAGCTGTAATGAACAAAATTCGCAAAGGCGACGATGTCGTCGTGATTACCGGAAAAGACAAGGGCCGCCGCGGCGCAGTCTTGAGCGTCCTCAATGGCGCCCAGTTGCTGGTGGACGGAATCAACAAGGTTAAGAAACACATGAAGCCTAATCCTGCTAAGGGTGTGGCGGGCGGCATAGTCGAGAAAATTATGCCGATTGATATATCTAATGTCGCGTTGTTCAATCCCGCCACGCAAAAAGCGGATCGCGTTGGGATCAAGGTATTGGAGGATGGCCGCAAGGTGCGTTACTTCAAGTCCAACGGCGAAGTGTTGGATGCATAACAGGGAGTGAACATGGCTCGTTTACAACAATTTTACAATGACACCGTAGTCAAACAATTGATTGAACGGTTTGGCTACAAGTCCGTCATGGAAGTGCCGCGCATCAGAAAGATCACCCTCAACATGGGGGTGGGCGAAGCGGTGGCGGATAAGAAAGTAATGGAACACGCGGTTGGCGACATGCGCAAAATTGCCGGCCAGAAACCGGTCGTGACCAAGTCCAAGAAGTCGATTGCCGGCTTCAAGATACGCGACGACTATCCCGTGGGCTGTATGGTTACGTTGCGGCGCGAGCGTATGTACGAGTTTCTGGATCGTCTGGTGACGGTGGCGATACCCCGTATACGCGATTTCCGCGGCATCTCGGGCAAATCGTTCGATGGGCGCGGCAATTACAACATGGGCGTGCGCGAACAGATTATTTTCCCCGAAATCGATTACGATAAAATTGACGCGTTGCGTGGGATGAACATCACCATCACCACCACCGCAAAAACCGACGAAGAAGCGCGCGCGTTGTTGGCCGCCTTCAAGTTCCCGTTCAAAAACTGAGGTTTGGCATGGCTAAATTAGCTTTAATCAACCGTGACAAGAAGCGCCGCGAAATGGTGAAGAAGTATGCCGCCAAGCGTGCAGCGCTGCTTGCAATCATCAATAATGCCAGTTTGAGCGATGAGGATCGTTATGCGGCGCGGCAGAAGTTTCAGCAATTGCCGCGCAATTCCAGTCCAGTGCGTCTGCGCAATCGTTGTTCGCTGACCGGACGTCCGCGTGGCGTGTATAGAAAGTTCGGTTTGGCGCGCACCAAAGTTCGCGAATTTGCCATGCGCGGTGAAATTCCCGGCGTAATCAAGGCCAGTTGGTAACGGGAGAGAATTATGAGTATGAGTGATCCGATCGCCGATATGCTGACGCGTATTCGCAAT
>JBAYVP010000275.1:0-7250 GCA_041674485.1 Sulfuricellaceae bacterium | reverse complement strand
GAAGGCAATGGAATGACCATTGCGCGTCGTTGCGCCTCTTGTGCCCAGGCCGTAAGGCCGTCGGGTATGCCCTGCACCCGGAAAACCGCACACTCCAGCCCGTTCAACTGAGCTTTCTAGGATTAATCGCGCGCAACAGTGGTGATTCCCGAACGATGCGCCTCGTTCCCCGGCGCATCCTGCCCTATGACTCTTGGTTCCTCAGCCCTCAGTTTGCCGTGCCGGATTTTGCGTCCGCGATTTTCCCGAGCAGCGCGGTTAGCTGGGTCATTTCGGCTTCCGTCAGCGAACGCCGTATCCAGCCTCCCACGTGCGTAATCAGTTGCGACATGATCCGGTCGAGGATAGGCATGGCCTGCTCCGTCAGCACCACCGGCTTGATACGGCGGTCGTCCGCGTCGAGCGAACGCGAAACGAAGCCGCGTATTTCCAGTTGGCGCAACACCTTGGTCAGCCCGCCCGAGGTTATCAGCATGGCGCGCTGAATGTCCGACGGCGTAAGCGCGTGCGGCGGCGGGGAGCGGCGCAGGGTGGCCAGCACGTCGAATTCGACCTGACTGAAACCGGCGTCCGCGAATATCCGGTTGGCACGGTTTTGTTGCGCCCAGTAAGCCCTGAGCAGCGTCAGGGAAAACGGCAGCAGCAGTGCATCGTAGGTTTCAGGCCAGTTTGACTGGTGCATCTTGATGGGGTTGATCGTTTCGTCGTCCGTGTCCGTCATGTCGATAGCTTCACGCCTGAAAAAATACCGATAATTATCTTGCAAGAAAGATATATATGCAATATTATCTTTCTTGCAAGATACTTGCATGGAGCGCTATCCCCCTATGCACCACCGCATCGCCATTCTCGCCCTGATTTCCGTAGCGCTGCTCGGTTGCGCCGCCGTGGGTCCCGAATACCGACCGCCCAAGCCCGCAGCGCCGCTCAAGTGGGAGGCGGCGCTGCCGCACGGCGGGCTACAGGCTGGGCTGACGAACTGGTGGTCGCAATTTAATGATCCGGTGCTCACCGGTCTGATAGCGGATGCTGAAGCCTCCAGTCCCACGCTGGCCGGCGCTGCGGCGCGCATCAATGAGGCGCGCGCGGCGCTGACCGGCAGCGAGGCAAGCGCCCTGCCGACGGTGAACGGGAGCGCCGGCGTGATGCGCGGCAACGCTCAGAGCGCCATGCCGCTGACACCGCGCACCACCGGTTCCGTGGCGGTGGACGCGGCATGGGAAATCGACCTGTTCGGCAGTGTGCGCCGCAGCACGGAGGCCGCCGGGGCGCGCCTGGCTGCGCGTCGTTTCGAATGGCACGACGCCCGTATCTCGCTCGCCGCCGAAGTGGCCAACGCCTATGTGGGCTATCGCGCCTGCCGCCAGCTCGCAGCGGCCTTTGCGCGCGATGTGGCTTCGCGCGGCGAGACGCAACGCCTCACGCGTGTGTTGGCCGAATCCGGTTTCACGGCACGCGCCGACATGGAACTAGCGCACGCGAGTTTGGCCGACGCCCGTTCCGAACTGGAAAACCAAATTGCCACTTGCGAAATCGCCATCAAATCCATGGTGGCGCTCGTCGGTCTGGCGGAAACTGAACTACGCGCGCGCCTGGACGGCGGCGGCGATATTCCGGCGCGCCTGCCGACGCCCGCCGCCTTCACCGTGGAAGCCGTGCCGCTCAAGGCGCTGCGCCAGCGTCCCGATCTCGCGGCGGCGGAAAGGGGGCTGGCGGCGGCCAGCGCGGATGTCGGCGTCGCCGAGGCCAACCGCTATCCGCGCCTGACGCTGTCCGGCAACATCTCGCTGGCGAGTGTGCTGGGCGGCGTGGGCGCCGGTGCGGATAGCCATTCCTGGTCGTTCGGCCCGGCGCTGTCCGTACCACTATTCGATGCCGGCAAGCGCGCCGCCGGTGTGCAGGCCGCCGAGGCGCGGCTCGCGCAGCAGCGAGCGGCCTACGCAACTGCGGTGCGCACCGCAGTTAACGAAGTGGAGCAGGCGCTGGTCAATCTGGACAGCGCGCGCCGCCGTGAAGCCGACGCGAGCGCCGCAGTCACGGGCTATGCCAATTATTATCTCGCAGCTGAGGCCAACTGGCGCGCCGGCAGCGTCAGCCTGCTGTCGCTCGAAGAGGCGCGGCGCAATGCGAATAACGCCGAGCGCAAGCTCATAGCGCTGCAACGCATGCGCGTGCAGAACTGGATTTCCCTTTACAAAGCCCTGGGTGGCGGCTGGCAGGCCAGCGCCGGAGGCAATATATGACGGACGAGCCGGAACCAAACAGGGGTAGGGTGGATAAGCGAAGCGCATCCACCGAACGGAGTCCCGGAATGTTCAGGTGGATGCGCTTCGCTTATCCACCCTACCCAAGAGCCGCGCAAGGCATAAGTTACTAAAGCCTTATCGAAGGATGAACGAATTTAGTTTCTTCGGGCATGGCGGTTTAACAAGAGGAATCCAGAATGAAACGCACTTTCCGACTAGTCGCCTATGCGCTTGCCGCAGTGATAATCCTGGGCGGCGGTTTTCATTTTTACCGCCAGCGTGTCCAGGCTGCCAACCCTCAGCCTGCCGGCGTCCCGACCGTCGGCGTTGCGCCCTTGAAACCCGCAGCACTCGCGGTGCGCACCGTGCAGCCTGAACAAGCCGTGTGGTCGCAACAGTTGAACGTGAGCGGCGGCATCGCCCCGTGGCAGGAGGCGGTGATTGCTGCGGAAACGAGCGGGCTGCGCGTCGTGAATGTCGCAGTCGATGTGGGCAGCAATGTGCGGCGCGGCCAGGTGCTCGCGGAACTCGCGCGCGATAGCGTCGAAGCCACGCTGGCGCAACGCCAGGCGGACATCGCCAAGGCGCGGGCAAGCCTCGCCGAAGCGGGCGCGAATGCCGAGCGCGCCCGCAAGGTGAAGGATACGGGCGCCGTCTCGGAACAACTGATCAACCAATACCTGATCGCCGAGCAAAGCGCCATCGCCTCGCTGGCGGCAGCGCAGGCCGCACTCAGGAGCGAGAGCATCCGCCTGGAGCAGACCCGCATCCTGGCCCCCGACGACGGCGTAATCAGCAGCCGTAGCGCGACGCTGGGCAGCGTGGTGCAGGCCGGTGCGGAGCTGTTCCGCATGATACGCCGCAGCCGCCTGGAGTGGCGCGCCGAAGTCTCGGCGGAACAATTGTCGCGCGTGTCGCCGGGGCAGGCCGCTCGGTTGCACTTGGCCGACGGCGCGCAAATCGACGGCACGGTGCGCATGATCGCCCCCACCCTTGATGTCGGCGCCCGCAAGGCTCTGGTTTACGTGGATATTCCCCATGGCAGCGGCGCGCGCGCCGGCATGTTCGCCAGCGGCGAGATACGCATAGGCAGCACAGCCGCCGGCGCGTTGCCCACTTCGGCGCTGGTGCTGCGCGACGGCCACAGCTATGTGTTCCAGGTCGGCCCGCAGAACACCGTCGTGCAACTCAAGGTGGAAACCGGTCGCCGCCAGGGAAGCCAGGTGGAAATCCTCACGCCGCTGTCGGCGGATGCCAGGATAGTCGCCAGCGGCGGCGCATTCCTGAACGATGGCGATCTGGTGCGCGTCGAGGCCACCCCAGCCGCCAAGGCGCAGGCAAAATGATCCTAGAAACCTCAGTTGACCGCTTGCCAAGACGTGTAGCATGGTGGCTCTAAACAGCTTTGTCATACATTTCGCGTTCACCTGTTTGGTGAGAACGCTACGTGCTGGATTGCACGGTTTTCCGGGCGCATGGCGGCGTTGCAACTCCAAGAGAAGGCAATGGAATGACCATTGCGCGTCGTTGCGCCTCTTGTGCCCAGGCCGTAAGGCCGTCGGGTATGCCCTGCACCCGGAAAACCGCACACTCCAGCACGTTCAACTGAGGTTTCTAGGATGAATTTTTCCGCCTGGTCCATCCGCAACCCGGTTCCCGCGCTGCTGCTTTTCGCGCTGTTGACCTTTCTCGGCATCAGCGGTTTCCGTTCGCTGGGCATCCAGAATTTCCCCGACATCGAACTGCCGACCATCATCGTCACCGCGAATTACGAGGGCGTCGCCCCCGCGCAACTGGAAACCGAAGTCGCGCGCAAAATCGAAGATCAAATCGCCTCGCTCGGCGGCATTGAGCACATCTCCAGCACCCTCACCGATGGGACGGCGTTGATCCGGGTCGAATTCAACATCGACAAAAATACCGAAGTCGCCCTCAACGAAGTGCGCAACGCGGTGGACACGATACGCGCCTCCCTGCCCGCCGATATGCGCGACCCGGTGATTTCCAAAGTCACCACTTCCGGCAGCCCGATCATCACCTATGCGGTGCAGTCCGATAAGCTGGACGAGGAAGCGCTGTCCTGGTTCGTGGACAACGAAATTTCCAAGGCCATGCTCGCGGTCAAGGGGGTGGGCAAGGTGGCGCGCGTCGGCGGCGTGAGTCGGGAAGTGCAGGTCGATCTGAACACCGCCCGCATGGCGGCGCTACGGCTGAATGCCGCCAATGTATCGACGCTGCTGCGCCAGGTGCAACAGGATGCATCGGGCGGACGGGGCGACATCGGGGGCGCGATACAATCCGTGCGCACGCTGGGCGCGGTGGCTGCCGTCGGCGACATCGCGGCGCTCGAAATCCCGCTGTCGGGCGGGCGCACCGTGCGCTTGGGCGACGTGGCGTTGGTGCGCGACGGCATTGCCGAGCGTAGCACGAGAACCCTGCTCGACGGCAAGCCCGTGGTCAGCTTCGAAGTCACCCGCATCAAGGGCGCCAGCGAAGTGGCGGTGGCCGATAACGTGCGCAAGGCGGTGGCCAAACTACAGCAAAAACACCCGCAGGTAAAAATCGAAGAAGCCTTTAACACCGTCGCGCGGGTGCAGGACAATTTTAACGGTTCCATGGAGTTGCTCTACGAAGGCGCGTTGCTCGCGGTGCTGGTGGTGTGGTGGTTTCTGGGCGACTGGCGCGCCACGCTGGTGTCGGCGACTGCGCTGCCTCTCTCCATCATTCCCACTTTCGCCGCGATGCACTATCTCGGCTTCAGCCTCAACACCCTAACGCTGTTGGCATTGGCGCTGGTGGTGGGCATCCTGGTGGACGATGCCATCGTCGAGGTCGAGAACATCGTGCGCCATCTGCGCATGGGCAAAACGCCCATCCAGGCGGCCACCGAAGCCGCCGACGAAATCGGGCTGGCGGTGATCGCCACCACTTTTACGCTGGTGGCGGTGTTTCTGCCCACTGCTTTCATGGGCGGCGTGCCGGGCAAATTCTTCAAGCAATTCGGCATCACCGCAGCGATAGCCGTTTTCGTCTCGCTGCTGGTGGCGCGTCTGCTCACCCCGATGATGGCGGCCTACTCCCTCAAGGCGCACGGGGCGCAGCCGACTGACAGCCGCCTGATGACGCGCTACTTATCCATGGCGGCGTGGTGCCAGCATCATCGCAAGACTACGGCGCTCGCCGCCACGCTGTTTTTTATCGGCTCGCTGTCGCTGATCCCGCTGTTGCCCACCGGCTTCGTGCCAGCTGCCGATCAGGCGCAGACGCGGGTGAGCATAGAGCTGCAACCCGGCAGCACGCTGGACGAAACCTTTGCGGTCGCCGAACAGGCGCGCCAACTGCTCAAGACCCTACCCGAGGTGACGCGAGTGTTCAGCGCAATCGGCAGCAGCACCAGCGGCGACGGCCCTTTCGGGGGCGGCAGCAACACCGACGTGCGCAAGGCCACGCTAACCGTGAACCTCGTTTCGCGCCACGAGCGTGCGAAACAGCGCGTCGTGGAAGCCGAAATCCGCAAACGCATGGCCGCGCTGCCCGGCGCCAGAGTATCGGTGGGCGCCGGGCAAACCGGCGAAACCCTCAAGGTGGTGCTGGCCGGCGAAGACGCCAATGCGCTGCAACTGGCTGCTCAAGCCGCCACGCTGGAACTGCGCACGCTGGCGGGAATCGGCAACGTCACCTCAGGCGCCAGCCTGCAACGCCAGGAAATCCATATCACCCCAAATTACGCCCGTGCGGCTGACCTGGGGATCACCGCCGGCAACATGGCCGGCGCCATCCGCGTCGCCACCGCCGGCGACTACGATGCCAGCCTGCCCAAGCTCAACCTGGCGCAACGCCAGATACCGATTCGGGTGCGTCTGGACGAAGGGCTGCGCCACGATCTGGACGCAGTGCGCCAATTGCGCGTGCCCTCCAACAACGGCGACGTGCCGCTGGAATCCGTGGCCGACATCCGCATGGGCAGCGGCCCGGCGCAGATCGACCGGCTGGACCGCAACCGCAACGTCACCATCAACGTAGAGCTAGGCAGCCGGGCGCTCGGCGACGTAACCGCCGAGGCGGGCAAATTGCCGTCGCTGTTGAATCTTCCGCCGGGCATCAGCCGCCCGGCGTCGGGGGATGCGGAGCGCATGGCGGAACTGTTCGGCAGCTTCGGCTCGGCCATGCTCATCGGCGTGCTGTGCATCTACATCGTGCTGGTGCTGCTGTTTCACGACTTTTTTCAGCCCGCCACCATCCTGGCCGCCCTGCCCCTGTCCGTGGGCGGCGCCTTACTCGCGCTGCTGATGACGCACAACAGCCTCTCCATGCCATCGGTGATCGGCCTGCTGATGCTCATGGGCATCGTCACCAAAAACTCCATCCTGCTGGTGGAATATGCTGTAATGGCGCGGCGCGAACACGGCCTCGCCCGCTTCGATGCGCTCATCGACGCCTGCCACAAACGCGCCCGCCCGATACTCATGACCACCATCGCCATGGCCGCCGGCATGTTGCCGATTGCGCTGGGGCTGGGTGCGGAGCCGAGCTTCCGCTCCCCCATGGCAATCGCCGTGATCGGCGGACTGCTCGCCTCCACCTTCCTCAGCCTGCTCATCATCCCGGTGGTGTTCACCTATGTGGACGACCTGCTGGAACTGCTCAAACGCATAGGCGCGCGGTTGCACCACGCGAACCATGGCTCCGTATAACCCTGAAGACCGGCAGCGCAAGGATACGAATGCGGGGGGAAGAGGTTCTAAGGGTCGTGCGCGGCGGTGGGTGGCAAACACCGGTTCGCGTAGCCCCATTCGTTCGGAAATATCCATGGCCGTAGGATGTGCCGACGCAGGAGGCGCATCAATCGCGGGTGGCGTGGAATTTCGCGATTGATGCGCCTCGTTCCTCGGCACATCCTTGTATTATCTTTCCAAGTATAGAATTTCGATAAATTATGTATCATCGAAGCGAAGCAGTACCTCTTGAGGGGCACCTCAAGAGAGAGCGACCGTATGCCGTGCG
>JBAYVP010000274.1:0-7321 GCA_041674485.1 Sulfuricellaceae bacterium | reverse complement strand
TGCAAATCCGCCTGGACGGTCCATATTTCACCGATTTTTTGGTCAATAGAATGGCTATTGACCAAAAAATCGGTGAAATCTGTCCTCGCCCAGCCGAATTTTCGCTTCGATTCTTCAAGTCCGGCAGGCTCCTAGAAGCACACGCGGCGCAATTTGCTCCTTGGCATTGCAATCCGCAGAAGACAATCCAATTCGGACAATTTCCACCGCGCAAGGCATAACTGTGTCATTCCAACGCTTCCGCTATAATACTTCAACCAATTCAGAATACAGACCAAGCACCGAATCCACTGTCAGCAGCCGCGCCGGTTCGGAGATTGCCTGCGCAACAAGAAGGCGGTCGAACGGATCGCGGTGGTGTAGAGGCAGCGAACGCACGGCAGCGCCATGTTTTGCGCTGACGCGCAATTCATTGAAGCCGGTTGCCTCGGCGGTTGCCGTAATCTCGTCCGGCGATACAGTAAAATCAATGCGTCCTGATTGAGCCTTGATGGCAATTTCCCAAATGCTCGCCGCGCTGAACAGGATTTCGTTGGTATCGTTCTCAATATGGGAGCGCGCTTTCCCAGGCAGTCGCGTCGGCTCGACTAGCGCCCAGAGCAGAATATGAGTATCCAGCAGGATGCGCATTAGCGTCCCTCGAACGACGCCAGAACATCCTCGGGTAATGGGGCGTCGAAATCATCCGGGACAACCATTTTCCCCGCTAATAAGCCGAGCTTGCGGCGCCCCGACGGCTTCGCCAGGGGAACCAGACGTGCCATGGGCTTGCCGGTCTTGGCAATGATCACCTCTTCACCTGCGGCCACGATTTCAACCAAACGGGAAAGGTGGGTTTTTGCTTCATGAATGTTAATGGTTTGCATGATTTCCTCCGCGCAAGCCAAGTCTAGTTTAGTTGGGTGAGCCGTACTATGATACATGGATACATGCTTCCTGAATTATAGCGTTTCTTCGCAAAGAACATACCAGCCACTATACTCATACACACTTCCGTTTAAACCTTCGGGCAGGTAAACTCCGTGAAACTTGAAAGGATACGACTATGGTCGCTAACAATGTTCATGGAAACTTGGCACGGGTCCCGTTGCGCCGCGATCGACTTGGCGACCGCATGGAACATATCGAGAAACGGCTTGATCTTGTAACCGACTAATTATTATCAATTTTTTATGATACCAGTGGAGTGGACTGAAGTGCAAAGCCCAAACCACATTCAAATTTTAGCAAACAAAGACCTTTAACTCATGAAAAACCTATGGAACGATGAAGAAGCCGCCCGCTATTCGGGCGATCTGGGATTGCGCGTCTATACTTCCCGCCTGCTGGGGCGGGACAAAACGCTGGTGCTGCACGGCGGCGGCAATACCTCGGTGAAAATCCGCGAAAAAAACCTGTTCGGCGAGGAAGAGGAAATCCTGTACGTCAAAGGTAGCGGCTGGGACCTGGAAAGCATAGAGGAGGGCGGCTTCGCCCCGGTGCATATGCCCCATTTGCTCAAACTCGCCCAACTGGAAACGCTGTCCGACCCGCAAATGGTCAACGAGCTGCTCACTCACATGACGCGCGCGGGAGCGCCCGCCCCATCGATTGAAACCATACTGCATGCCGCGCTGCCTTATAAATTCGTCGATCACACCCATGCAAATGCGGTCGTGACGATCACCAACACCGTTGACGGCGAAGCGCGCATCCGCGCAATCTATGGCGATTCCGTGGTAGTGATCCCTTACGTGATGCCCGGCTTCGACTTGGCGCGCCTGTGCGCGCGGAAATTCGCCGCCGAAGCCGGCGCCGGCACGGTGGGTATGGTGCTGATGAACCACGGCATTTTCTCTTTCGGCGATACTGCGCAGGTGGCCTACGGGCGCATGATAGAACTGGTTTCCAAGGCCGAGGACTATCTGGCGCAACAAGGGGCGTGGGAGATTCCGCCAGCGCCTGCTTCAACATTGGCTACCGGGCTTAAAACCGGACTGGCGACGTTGCGGCGAGATATATCCAAGGCAGCCGGCCAGACCATGCTGGTGGCGACACACTCCGATGAGCGCAGCCGCGATTTCGCCCGCCGTACCGATATAGCCACGATTTCGCAGCAAGGCCCCGCCACCCCGGATCATGTCATCCGCACCAAGCGCGTGCCGCTGATCGGGCGCGACGTGGCGGCATATGGCGTCGATTACCGCGCTTATTTCGAGGCTCATGCCGCGCAGGCCGCAGGAGAATTGATTAAGCCACCGCTGACCATGCTGGACCCCGCGCCACGCGTGATTCTTGACCCTGATCTGGGCTTATGCGCGGTGGGGCGTAGCGCCAAGGATGCCGCTATCGTTGCCGAAATCTATCAACATACGATGGATGTCATCACTCGCGCCACGGCGTTGGGCGGCTTCCGCGCGCTGCCGGCGCAGGATATTTTCGAGGTGGAATACTGGGACCTGGAACAGGCCAAACTGCGCAAGGGCGGCAAAGCGCCTGCCTTCGCGGGGGAGGTTGCGCTGGTCACGGGTGCGGCCTCGGGCATCGGCAAAGCGTGCGTGGATGCGCTGCTGGCGCGCGGCGCGGCAGTCATCGGCCTTGATCTCGACCCAATGATAACAACCCTCTACCGCCGTCCCGATTATCTCGGGCTGTGCTGCGACGTAACCGATGAGCAAGCTATCACAAATGCGTTGGAAACCGGCGTGCTGGCTTTCGGCGGGCTGGATATGCTGATCCTCAACGCCGGCGTCTTCCCCGGCGGGCGGCGCATCGAGCAACTTACCGGCGCAGAATGGCGCAAGGTGATGAGCGTCAATCTCGACGCCAACCTCACGCTGATGCGGGAATGCCATCCGCTGCTGAAACTTGCGCCCAACGGCGGGCGGGTGGTGGTGATCGGCTCCAAGAACGTTCCCGCGCCGGGGCCGGGGGCGGCTGCCTATTCCGCCTCCAAGGCGGCGCTCAACCAGTTGGCGCGGGTCGCCGCGCTGGAATGGGGCAGTGATGGCATACGCATCAACTCACTGCACCCCAACGCGGTATTTGACACAGCACTTTGGACCGACGAGGTGCTGGCCTCGCGCGCCAAGCATTACGGGCTGACGGTCGATGAATACAAGACCAATAACGTGCTCAAGGTCGAGGTGCGCAGCCGCGATGTCGCGGAACTCGCCGCCGAGATGTGCGGCGCGCTGTTCGCCAAAACCACCGCAGCGCAAGTGGCGGTGGACGGCGGCAACGAGCGGGTGATCTGACCATGGGAAACCCGACATCGAACCAGCGCCAAACCGTGTAAACCTTGCGCTTTCGCGATGGCCGGCTGGAAATGATAGACCAGCGCATATTGCCTGCCCGCTTCGAATATATCGCCTATGATGCCGCGCTAAGCGTGGCCGACGGCATCCGCAGTATGGTGGTGCGCGGCGCGCCGGCCATCGGGGTGGCGGCGGCCTACGGCGCGGCGCTGGAGGCGCAACGGCTGCAACACTTGCCCGCTGCGGATTTTGCAACGGAGTTGGAAAAAGGCTTTGCGCTGCTGGCCGCCAGCCGTCCCACCGCCATCAACCTGTTCTGGGCGCTGGAGCGCATGCGCCGGATCTGGCGCGAATGCGGCGCGGCAGCCCCAAGCGCCATTGCCGGGCGGCTGCTGATTGAGGCCCACGAGATACTGGCGGAGGACATCCGCATCAACCGCGCGATGGGGGCGTATGGCGCGGCGCTGCTCGCTGATGGGGCACGGGTGTTGACCCATTGTAATGCCGGCGCGCTGGCGACGGCGGGCTGGGGAACGGCGCTGGGCGTGATTCGCTCGGCAGTCGAAATGGGCAAAAAGATTTCGGTGATCGCCGACGAAACCCGCCCTTTCCTGCAAGGCGCGCGCCTGACCGCCTGGGAAATGGTGCAGGAAAACATCCCGCTGACGCTGATTACCGACAATATGTCCGGCCACCTGATGGCGCACAATGAGGTGGACGCGGTGGTGGTCGGCACCGACCGCGTCGCCGCGAACGGCGATGTCGCCAACAAGATCGGCACCTATATGGTGGCTGTGCTGGCACGGCGGCACAACATCCCGTTCTATGTCGCCTGCCCGCTTTCCACTATAGACCGAAGCATAAACAGCGGCGCGGATATTCCCATCGAAGAACGCGACGGCGCGGAAGTGACCGGTTTCCGCGATTGCCAATGGGCGGCGCAGGGCGTGACTATACGCAATCCGGCGTTCGACGTGACCCCGGCGGAACTGGTGACCGGCCTGATTACCGAAAAAGGCGTGGTGCTGCAACCGGATCGGGAAAAAATCGCGGCGCTGTTTTTATAGAAGGGTGATGAAAGGTGATGGGTAATGGGTAATGGGTAATGGGTAATGGAAACCACCTCTCATCACCCATCCCCCATCACCCATCACCCATCATCATAAAAAAAGCCCCGCAAAACATCACGGGGCTTTCAAGGGGAGGAGGAAAAATTTACTGGTACACGGCGCTGCCGTCGGCGCCCTTGATCTGGGTTTTCCAGGCGTGTTGCATGAGCTTCACGACATTGTCCGGCATCGGCACATAGTCAAGATCGCTCGCCAGCTTATCACCATTGGTGAATGCCCAGTCGAAGAACTTCAGCACTTCCCTGGCTTGATCCGGCTTGGCCTGGTTCTTGTGCATCAGGATAAAACTGGCGCCGGTGATCGGCCAGCTTGCCTTGCCCGGCTGATCGGTAAGGATTTCGTAGAAGCCGGGCGCTTTGTCCCATTGAGCATTCGCGGCGGCGGCCTTGAAGCTGTCGTCGTCGGCGGTTACGAATTGGCCTTCCTTGTTTTGCAGCATGGCCATCGGCATCTTGTTCTGTTTGGCATAGGCGGATTCGACATAGCCGATGGCGCCCTTGATCTGCTTCACGAAAGCCGCCACCCCTTCGTTGCCCTTGCCGCCGGTGCCGACCGGCCAGGAAACGGATGCGTCGTTGCCGACTTTTCCTTTCCATTCCGGGCTGACCTTGGCCAGGTAGTTGGTGAACACGAAAGTGGTGCCGGAACCGTCTGAACGATGCACCACGGTGATGTCGGTGGCGGGCAGGTTGACGCCCTTGTTCAGCGCAACCAGAGCCGGATCATTCCACTTCTTGATCTTACCGAGGAAGATGTCGGTCAGCGCTACGCCATTGAGCTTTACCTGGTTGTTGCCAATGCCGTCCAGATTAATGATGGGCACCACGCCGCCCATGATCGCGGGGAACTGCATCAGGCCGTCTTTTTCCAGCTCTTCCACTTTCAGCGGTTTGTCGGACGCGCCAAAATCGACGGTTCTGGCCTTGATCTGCTTAATGCCGCCGCCCGAACCGATGGACTGGTAATTCATGCCGATGCCGGTTTTTGCCTTATAGGCTTCCGCCCATTTCGCGTAAACCGGGTAGGGAAAAGTAGCACCGGCGCCGGTTATATCGGCGGACCACACTGCGCTGCTAAAGCCCAGAGCCAGCGCGGCTGAGGCGATCAGCCCCAGGCCAGATTTGAGTTTCATTGGTTTTCTCCTGTTGAAGTGCTTAACGGAGACAGAGGAAATTCCCCTGTCGGCTGCGGCCTATGTTAGGCTGGAATTGTGACAATTTTATGACAGAGCGACACGAGAAAGGCGCTTATTCGTCGCTATGGACTCCGGCCAGCTCTTTCAGTCGCTCCTTGGTTTTGGTGTAGCGATCCAGCCGCCAGCTCTTCATGACGTCTATCGCAAGTTCGAAATTGACGTAATTCAGGTCGTAGAGCGCGGCGAGATCGAAACTTTCCTTAAAACACAATGCCCTGACCAATTTTCTGAAAGTTTCTTTTTCCGGCCCCGAAGCGATATTAAGCAGGTGATCTTCAAGTTTTCGTAATTTGTTCATAGCGTTTCCCGTATCGGATTAGGCGGATGGTGCTCAGCGACAGCCGGTTAACCTGGAAAACCCGGTTGTTCCACGAAAAATACGGAAATATTCAAAAATACGCCCGGTTGACGACGCTTGCCCGATGGGTGGATCGCGCGACTGCGGGCAATGGGTCTATTTCGTATTTTTCGTGGAAAATACAGAGATTTTTGAGGTTAATCAAGATATTTCCCGGCAGTAAATGAAATTCTTAGCCAAATATACGAGAGGATTATGACAAGATTGTGATGATGCGCCGCTCGGTAGGACATGGAAATCACTGATGACCAACAATCATGAAAGTCACAGTCGTAGGGTGGATAAGCGTAGCGCATCCACCGTGCCGACGCAGGAAAGGTGGATGCGCTACGCTTATCCACCCTACATTTTTTTGAGAACAAATTTACCCTGCATTGCGCGTCGTTGCGCCTCTTGTGCCCAAGCCGCAGGCTGTCGGGTATGCCTTGCACCCGGAAAACCGCACACTCCAGCCCGTTCAACTGAGCTTTCTAGGTTTAATGTATGCCACACATCCATAGTTTTCCGCCTATTGAGGATGCCAGCGCGCGTGTCCTTATCCTCGGCAGCATGCCGGGGAAGGAATCCCTGCGGCTTGGGCAATATTATGCGCATCGCCGCAACGCGTTCTGGCCGATCATGGGCGAATTGATCGGCGCTGCTCCGCCACTGCCTTACGAAGCCAGAACCCAGATGTTGAAGAGCGCCGGTATCGCGCTGTGGGATGTGCTTGCCTCCTGTACGCGCGACGGCAGTCTTGATTCCGATATCGACAAAACCTCGATTTCCCCAAACGATTTCAAGTCGTTCTTCTTGACTCATCCGGGTATTGCACAGGTGTTTTTTAACGGCGCCGTGGCTGAAGCGTGTTTTCACAGGCTTGTGCGGCAGACCCTCGAACCTCGGTCGTTGCATTATCAGCGCCTGCCGTCCACCAGTCCGGCCAACGCCTCCATACCGTACCAGCGGAAGCTGGAAGCCTGGGCTTCAGTGTTCTTGAGTGCTGAGTGCTGAGTGCTGAGTTCCGAGTGCTGAGTTCTGGCTGAGTGCTGATGATTGTACTCAGCACTTGGCACTCAGCACTTTGTTTTTAGAACTCCTGCCATTCGTCGTCGTCAGCGGCGATTTTGGCGGGTTTTGCGGTCAATCTTGCCGCCGGTTTGGCCGGTGCGGCATGGTGGGCGGGCTTGGCTGCGGGGCGTGCCGGGGCATGGTGCGCTACGGCCTTGCTTGTGCTTTTCGGGGCGGGTGCGCGCGCCATGCCCATGCCGGCCTTGTTGTCCAGCTTGAACACGCTGACCGATTGCGCCAGGTTCTGCGCCTGCTCTTCCAGCGATTCGGCGGCGGCGGCGGCTTCTTCCACCAGTGCTGCGTTTTGTTGGGTGACTTCGTCCATCTGGGTGATGGCTTGGTTCACTTGTTC
>JBAYVP010000273.1:0-7370 GCA_041674485.1 Sulfuricellaceae bacterium | reverse complement strand
TGCCAAGTAACATTGTGGCTCGTCTGGCTGGGGCGAGCTTGGCGCAACTGGAAACCTGGGGGGTTCAGGTGCTGGATGCGAAATCGCTGGATGAGATATTTGGCGAGCAAAAACCTCATTGAGATACGAAAAAAGATGCGCAATGGTTGTTCCATTGCCTTCTCGATAAGTTGCAACGCCGCCATGCGCCCGGAAAACCGTGCAATCCAGCACGTATACCTTGCCTCGCCACAATTTACCGATTTAGCTGCGTCTCGCGGGATGCGATGCAAGGCGCAAATTGCGCCGTGTGGCACTTACCACACAAGCAATTTGCGTTTTGCAGCATCCCGCAAGACGCGGCTAAATCCGCAAATCGTGGCCGCGCGAAGTATACCAAACGAGTGAACAAATATATGACCCAGTTTATTGGAACCACCGTGTTACGCATCTTAGAAAGCGGTCAACTGAGCTTTCTGGGTTCAACTGGATACCATGGTTAAAAAATCCGCGGGTTTTATTCTTCTTTACGTTATCGGCATCCTGATTTTTCTCGGGGTGGTTGGCTTGGGCGTGGCTTATACCTTGCGCATCAACGCACAATTGGTGCTGAACGAGAAGGAAATCCTGCAAAACGACCGCTTGCTGGAAAGTGCGGTGCAATATACCCTGGCGCAGTTAATCAAGGCGCGGATTGCCGAGCCTGTGGTGAAGGCGATGGATTCGTATGCCGTCGCCAAGTTGGCGTTGTGGAAAAAAGAGGACGGTCCCTATCAGGTTCAGATTCAAGGCAACGATATCGAGGTTCAACTGGAGGACGCGGGTGACTTGCCGGACATTAACGTCTTGACGAAAGAAGAGATACAACGTATCTTCGAGAGTTTCGGTGCATCGGCATCCGATGCCCAAAACCTGACCGGGATACTGATCAAGGCGCGCGACAACGCCGGTAAGGAAAGGGGCGGCAGCGGGTTTTCCGGCATGCAGCAGTTGCTGTCCATAGAAGAGATTCCCGCGCGTTATCGTTTCGGCGCTAAACCGGACGCGGAGGCGGCGGAAGCAGGATTGCCCGGCGCGTCGACCGCGAGCAAGCCGGGGACGGAAAATGTTTCCGCGCAACCCGGCCTGGACAAGCTGGTGGTGGTGGGAACGGGGATCAAGAACGTCAATCTCAACCGGGCGCCGTTGCCGGTTATTTTCATGCTGATCAAAACCGACGCCGCCAGTCTCGCCAGATTCGACACGGCGCGAAAAGCCAAAACGCTGACGCTTGCCGAGGCCGTGCAAATACTCGGCGAACCCGCGCGGCAGGCGCTGAGCGAAGGGACTTCGCCAATCTACCGCATCAGGGTGAATATGGAAAAAATCGGGCGCATGTATAGCGCCGTTGCCATCGCCAAGGAAGAAGGCGGAAATTTTAAGATATTGTCGTATCGCATATCGCAACCCGGTTCCGAGCAATGAAATTACTTAAGCTTGCCCTTATCCTGGAGCAAGATCATCTTGTTGTATCGCTGTGGTCGTTCGGGCTGAAAGGCTGGCGTATCTCGCGTAGCGAAAAAGTTTCGCTGCCGACCAGCGATCCGCTGGCCGATCAAGTGTTGTCCGCCATGCGCCCGTTGATCCTGAAATGGGGACTGCCGCCGGATATTCCCTTGATTGCCGTCGCGCCGCCTGGAGTGGGTGGGTTCCTGTCGTTTTCGTTTCCGCGCGTGGCGAAAAAAGACCTGGATGCGCTGGTCGATCAGGAGTTGAGCAAGGCATTGCCGTATTCTCTGAGGGAAGTCGAGCGCGGTTTCCAGGCCAAACGCGCCGGCGACCGCCTGGAGGTCAGCCTGTTCTGGCTGCCCAAACCCTGGGTGAACGAGCTGAGAAATGCGTTGTCGCGTTCCGGCATAAGGTTGTCCGAAGTGTTCCATCGCGCGCAACAGCTTGGCGTGGCGCTCAAAGGAAGAAACCCGGCTGCGCCCTGGGGTTGCATTGAGCAGCAGGGCGCGAGAGTGCAACTGCATTTTTATCGGCAAGGCGCGCTGCCGGACCGCTCCCGTCAAATTACTTGCGACACGCCCGTAGCGCTGGCGGGGGAGCTGGATGTGGATTTGCTGGCGCTCGCCAATTCCGGCATCAAACCTGCGGTAGTGCATGGTTTGGGGTTGGAAGAGCCTTTGCGTAGCGCGCTGGCGCAAACGAAATCGGTCAAGTTACAATTTCACAAGAACGAGTCGAACCCGAATCAACTCTTGCTTGCTTTGTGGAACGGCGGCGGCAAGGGGGTTTGGCTGGCGCCCGACAAGGCTTTGATGTCCGCCAGGCTGACGCCGCTATTGATTGCCGCAGTGATGGTGGTTCTGGTGTTTTCCGCTACGGGCTGGTGGATTTTGTCCGGCTTGCGCGATCAGGCGGATGCGCTGGAAAGCGAGGCGAAACGCCTCAAGCCGCGCCACGCCAAGGTATTGGCGATCGAGAAGGAAGTGCTGCGCACCCAGCAGGAACTCAACCAAATCGCCGCCCTGGCAAACGCGCCCAGTCCTCTCGAACCGTTGTACGAGGTTTACAAGGTGCTGCCGCAAACGGCGTGGCTGGTGCGGTTCAATTACATCTCCGGGCAGGTTGAAATAGAGGGCTACGGCATCGATAACCGCAAACTGATGGAAATGCTGCAATCGAACAGGAAATTCAGCGAGGTTTCCCCGATAGAACCACAATTGGCGAAAAACGTAAAACGTTTGCCTTTTGCGGTTAAGTTGAAATGGATGGGCAGACAATGAATATCGAACGCGCCTCCCATCGTTTTATCGCAATTTACGGCTGGCAGCCGGTGGGCATATTGTGCGCCATCCTGTTGCTGAGCGCTGTGGCGGCTGACCATTTCGTTTCCGAATACGAAACCCTGTCCGCTGACGGCGTTGTGCTGCAAAAGAAAAACAGCGACGTTAAGCGCAAAATCGGGCAGCAAAAACAACTCGAAGCCGTACTCAAGGAAAAGCAGGAAATCCTGGCGTTCCAGCAGGAGAAGGGCTATGCCGGGTTGACTCCCGAATTGGCGGCGCCGCAGTTGCTGGACGAATTGCATAATCTGGTGCTCGCCTCGCACGCCCAGGCGCCGCTGGGCAATGCGTTGTCGCCGCGCGTTGAGCAAGAGCTGACTTATCTCCAGGCCGAAGTGGGATTCGATGCGCGCACGCAGCATCTAGTGAGCTTTCTCGAAAATGTGGCGAATTCGCCCAAGGCGATGAAAATCGATATGCTCGATATCAACGTGCAGGATGTCGAGCAGCCTTCCATGATCGTGGTCAAGCTGGCGGCGCAATCTTTTTATGTGCCTCCCCGGAAGGGGGGGAAACCCGCCGGAAAAAATTAAAGCCGGAAAAAAATTAAAGTAGGATTTTGAGGAAATAATAATGGTGTTTGTAAGCCGAGTCATGATAGTTGCCTTGACGGCGTTTCTGGGCGCGCCCGCGTTTGCTGCGGCGGCGGATGCCGATGGCGCGGCGCAGCCGGCGGCCAAGGGATTTATCAACCCGTTCGCCAAAGCCGCGTCGGCAGCGCAAGCCACGCCGACGGCGCAAGCGGCGCCCGCGCAGCCCGGCTCGTTGCTCCAGGTCATACAGGCGGCGCAAACCGGCGCACCTGCCGCTGCACAACCCAGCGCGTCCAACGCTGCACAAACTGCATCCGCCGCAGCCCAGGTCACGACTGCGCCTGCCGCCGGCGTTGCGATGCTGGGCATATCGCCAACGACGACCATAGACAATGTGCCGCTCAACAAAGACGTGAAGCTGCATCGCCCCGGACTTTCCACCACGGCGATGTCGGGTTCCGTGCTGAAGTTCGACAATGCGGATATTTACGAAGTGCTGCAAATCATGCTCGGCGATATGCTGCATCTCAACTTCGTCGTGGATCCGTCGATTCAGGGCAAGGTGACCATCGCCAGCCAAGGCGCCATCAGCCAAGCCGACGTATTCAACATTCTGGAGAGCATACTATCGCTGAACAACCTGTCGCTGTTGCGCGACGGGAAGCTGTACAAGGTCGTCAAGGACGCCAATGCGCCGCGCGACACGCTGACTTTCGAGGCGCTGGGCGAAGGTTCGCCGGTGATCCAGATTATTCCAATCAAGTTCGTGCAGGCGACCGCTCTGGTCAATACGCTGAAAAACTTCATCGGCCAACAGGCGGGAATCACCAACGATCCCACCAACAAATACTTGATCGTTGCCGACCGCGCCAGCAACGTTTCGAAAATCCTCGATTTGGTAAAAGCGCTGGACGTGGATTACCTGCAATACGTCAACATCAAGCTGGTGCCGGTAAAGAAAGGCGACCCCCAGGAAATGGCCAAGGAAATGGATACCTTGTTCAAAAGTTCCGGTATGTTCAATTTGCCCGGCACCGAGCCGAACAAGATATTTTTCATGCCTATCACGCGCATGAAAGCATTGCTGGTGGCGAGCACCAGCGTAACGGTTCTGGAATCGGCGGAAAAATGGATCAAAGCACTGGATGATGAACCGAGCGAAGGCGCCGAATCAAACATCCACGTTCATAGCATTGAAAACAGCACGGCGCTGGGCGTTGCCAACATTCTGCGTCAAATCTATGGCGGCTCGCCGATAGCCAGCAGCAGCAGTGCGTCCAAGACCATCATCAAGGGCAGTATGCCCGCCCCAGCCGCAGCCCCGGCAGCCCCAGCTCCAGCCGGGACGGGGCTAACCGGCAGCGTCCAGATCATCCCCGACGAAGCCACCAATCTGCTGGTCATCAAGGCCAGCCCGCAGGACTATCTCCAGATCAAGAAAGTTATCGCGAGCATAGACCTGGTTCCCCGCCAAGTGCTGATCCAGGTGATGGTGGCGGAAGTAACGCTGACCAAATCGACCCAGTTCGGGATTGAATGGTGGCTGAAAAACAACAAGAGGAGCATCAACGGCATAACGCTCAACGAACAGGCAGCGTTGGGAACCGGGCTGGTCTCGCCCGGCGCGGTGAAGCTGGGCGGCGGCACCAACAACAATCCGCTCTCCGGGTTCAACTACATGCTGTTAAATGGCGTTGGCGACGTGGTCGGCCTGATGAATGCACTTTCAACATCGGGAAATGTCAATGTTCTTTCAGCCCCCAGTGTCATGGCAAGCGACGGCAAGGAAGCCAAAATCGAAGTGGGTAACGAATATCCCATAGTGACACAGACAGTCACCGTTCCCGGTACAACCACAGCAACCAACAGCACCTCCAACAGCGTGTCATATCGGCCTACCGGCATCATTCTCAGCGTCAAGCCGCATGTCAACGCATCCGGTCTGGTGAGCCTCACTATTTCCCAGGAAGTGAGCGATATTGGCGCCGCCGTGCCCGGCGGCCTGGACTATCCACAATTCACCAAGCGTAAGGTGGAAACCGAAGTTACGATCGAAGGGGGGAAAACCCTGATGATCGCCGGACTCATTAAGGACAATACGAAAAATGGCAACAACGGGATACCCGGCCTCAAGGATATTCCCATTTTGGGCTATTTGTTTGGGGCGAGTAGCGACTCAATCGACAAGACCGAGTTGATGATTACCATCACCCCTTATGTGGTGCGTGATCGCGATGAAGGCGACAAGGTCACTGCATCCTTCAAGAACGGCTTGCAAGGCATCAAACACCTCATGCAAAAGCCGGAGATGAACGTGCCTGTGCCTGTCTTCAGACCGGTGCTACCGCCAACACCGCCGACGATAGAAACGCCGGCTGAGACAGCGCCCTAGCCGGGCAGCGTCGGCACAATAAAAAACGGCGGCGCCCCGAAAGGCGCCGCCGTTTTTTATTGCTGCAAAGGCTTACGATTTCTCGCTGAGCGCTTCGAACTTGGCCAGCAGTTGCTCCTTGGTTTCGACATGGTCGGGGTCCTGGGGGATGCAATCCACCGGGCATACCGAAACGCATTGCGGCTCGTCGTAATGGCCGACGCACTCGGTGCATAGGCTGGGGTCGATCACATAGATTTCGTCGCCTTGCGAAATCGCCCCGTTGGGACATTCCGGTTCGCACACGTCGCAGTTGATGCATTCATCGGTAATCATTAAAGCCATGGTAATTTCCTCCAAGTAAAATCAGTTTTAGGTTACAACAATGTTCGTTTCATCAGCCTGGTGTTGATCAGGGGGTGTACAAACTGGCTGACATCCCCGCCCAACAGCGCTATTTCGCGCACCATGCTGGCCGAGATAAACATATATTGTTCCGAGGGCGTTAAAAAAACCGTTTCGACCTCGGAATACAAACTACGGTTCATCCCCGCCAACTGGATTTCGTATTCGAAATCCGATACCGCGCGCAAACCGCGCAATACCACGCGCGCATCGCAATCCCGCAAAAAATTCACCAGCAAACAGTCGAAGCCGATCACCCGCACCGTCGGCAAATCGGCCAGCACTGCGGAAGCCATTTCCACCCGTTCTTCCAGCGGGAAATGCGGTCGTTTGCCTGGGCTGCCGGCCACCGCCACGATCACCTCATCGAACAGCCTGACGGCGCGCCGCACCAGGTCTTCATGGCCGCGCGTCACCGGGTCGAAGGTGCCGGGATATACCGCCCTCAGCGTCATGCATTTCTCCGCGTCAACAAGTAATAAAATACTTTGCCGGCGCGGCCTTCACGCCAAATCCGCCAGTTCCCGCTCACCGGGTTTTCTATGTTCCTGCCCTCGCCCATTTCCAGCGGCTCCCCGCTTTCGACGTAAACCATGCCGTTCGGATTGACGCGCTTTTCGAGAAGCGGAAATAATAGCGGCAAAATGCCTTTATGGAAAGGAGGATCGAGGAAAATAACGTCGAAGCTGCGTTTTTCATGCGCGAGGAATTGCATTGCGTCGGTCTCGGCAAATTCCAGCCGGTCCATCCCCAGCGTCTTCGCATTGTCGCGCAGCGCCCGCATCGCCTGGCGCTCGCGTTCCACCAGCGTGACCTGCGCGGCGCCGCGCGAGCGCGCCTCGAAGCCGAG
This sequence comes from Sulfuricellaceae bacterium, assembly GCA_041674485.1. Taxonomy (GTDB): domain Bacteria; phylum Pseudomonadota; class Gammaproteobacteria; order Burkholderiales; family Sulfuricellaceae; genus JAGXQV01. The sequence goes on along the minus strand of JBAYVP010000273.1, from coordinate 404 downwards.
CGCGCCGCTGCCGGCGAACAGGTCGAGACAGGTCTTGCCGTCAAGTTGTTGCCCCAGCCAGTTGAATAGCGTTTCGCGCACCCGGTCGGGCGTTGGGCGCAAGCCTTCCAGCGCCGGGAAAGCGATCCAGCGGCGACGCCATTCGCCGCCGATGATGCGCACCCTGTTCTGGATCATTTAACCTAGAAACCTCCGTTGACCGCTTGCCAAGATGTGTAATAGGGTGGCTCTAAACAACTTTGTCATATATTTTGCGTTTACCCGTTTGGTGAGAGCGGCTGCGGGCTGGATTGCACGGTTTTCCGGGCGCATGGCGGCGTTGCAACTACAAGAGAAGAGAATGGAACAACCATTCTTCGTCGTTGCGCCTCTTGTGCCCAGGCCGTAAGGCCGTCGGGTATGCC
>JBAYVP010000272.1:0-7378 GCA_041674485.1 Sulfuricellaceae bacterium | reverse complement strand
ACACAAGTGTCAAGGCAGAGGCGAGCGCAGGTTTGCTCCCTTCTCCCGCAGGCGGGAGAAGGGCCGGGGATGAGGGCGTTTGCGTATTGGCAACCGCTATCGATGTGCAAACACCCTCACCCCACCCCCTCTCCCGCCTGCGGGAGAGGGGCTATATGCTGTCTTTTCGCATAGACCTGAGCAACAGTTATTGTTTGCAAAGATGTGTGTAACAATGAGCGCTCCGGCGTGGGAACGATCAAAAACCTTTTTCACCGCAGAGGACGCAGAGGAAATCCCCTCATGCTTTTCCTCTGCGTCCTCCGCGTCCTCTGCGGTGAATCGGTTTTTTCCGTGCCGAGCACAAATTTACCCTGCCTGCGATGCAAAACAGATTTTTTCCTAGTTCTTCAAGGATTTCAATTTTGTCTCGATGCGTTCGACCAGGGTTTTCAGCACCTTGATGCGCGCGAAGTTCTTGTCGTTGGCCTCGACCAATGTCCACGGTGCGCTTTCGGTGCTGGTGCGGTCCACCATGTCGCAAATTGCGTGTTCGTAATCGTCCCATTTTTCGCGGTTGCGCCAATCTTCGTCGGTGATTTTGAAGCGTTTGAAGCCGGTTTTCTGGCGATCCTCGAAACGGCGCAACTGCTCGTCCTTGCTGATGGTCAGCCAGAATTTCACCACCACGATATTGTGGCGCGCCAGTTGCGCCTCGAAATCGTTGATCTCGCTGTAGGCGCGCATCCAGTCGGCTTCCGAGCAAAAACCCTCGACCCGTTCCACCAGTACGCGCCCGTACCAGGTGCGGTCGAATATCGTCACCCGTCCCTTGCGCGGGATATGTCGCCAGAACCGCCACAGGTAGGGCTGGGCGCGCTCTTCTTCGGTCGGCGCGGCAATCGGGATGACTTCATACTGGCGCGCATCCAGCGCGCCGGTGATGCGGCGTATGCTGCCGCCCTTGCCGGCGGCGTCGTTGCCTTCGAATACGACAATCACGGTGATGTTTTTGAATTCCGGGCTGCGCGTCAGCAAAGCGAGTTTGCCCTGGTATTTTCCCAGTTCGGCCTGGTAATCTTTTTTGTCCAGCTTCTGGTCGAGGTCGAGCGCCTTGAGGATATGCAGGTTGTCAATCGACGGCAGCAGCGGCGGAGCGGAGGTCTCCGCCGGTTTTTTCTTTTTGTCTTCCTCGTCGAGTCGGCGGCGGATCGCTTCGAGTATCACCTTGCCCACCGTCAGGCTGCGGTAGCGCGGTTCATAGCCCTCGACGATGATCCACGGCGCCTCGGCGGTGCTGGTGTGGCGGATGACGCTTTCGTGGACGGTGCCGAATTTGTCATAGAGTTTGTAGTGTTCCCAGTCGCGGTCGGTTACGCGCCACCGGGTTTTTGGGTCTTTTTCCAGGACTTTCAGGCGTTTTTCCTGCTTTTCCCGGGATAGGTGCAGCCAGAATTTGATGATTAGCGCACCTTCGTCGGTCAACATCTTTTCCATGCGCTTGGCGCGTTCCAGGCTCTGGTCGAGGTCGGCGACCTTGGTGCGCCCAAACACCCGGTTGAGAATAGGCCAAGTGTACCAGGAGCCGAGAAATACGCCTATCCTGCCCTTGGGCGGAAGCGCGCGCCAGAAGCGCCACATCATCGGGCGATCCAATTCTTCGTCGGACGGTTCACCCATGCCGTGGGTCTGGACGTAGCGCGGGTCCATCCATTCGTTGAGCAGGTTGACGGTTTCGCCGCGCCCCGCGCCGTCCACGCCGCCGATCAGGATGATTACCTGGAATTTGGCCAGTTTCGCCAAGTCCAGTTGCATATCCAGCAGTGCTTCGCGCAATGCCGGCACTTCCTTGTCGTAAGTGGCCTTGTCGATCTTGTGGCCCAATTCGGCGGATTCGAACATGATGTTTCTCCCTGGTTTTATTGTGATGAGTGGGCGATGGGGTAATGGGGGGTGGGTAATGAGTGATGACGGGCAGCCCCCCTCACTCCTCACCCCTTACGCTTCACCCCTCACGCCTTACCCTTTTTTCCAAAATCGCTTCCGGCCTTTGAATTCTTCCCATGCTTGATTGAGCGCGGCGAGGTGCAGGCTGGCCTGACAAGCGTTCCAGCCCATTATTTCACCGATGGCCATGGCTTGCAACGTATCCTGGCGGCCATTTTCTTCCAGTTCGTCGAGCAGGCGGCGGGTGACGACATGGTCGTTGAGCACCCCCAGAATATCCTGCAACCTGGCCTGCGCCTTTAGATACGCCTGGGTTTCCGCGCCGGGGTAAAGATGCGCGAGAAACTCCGCAGCATAGCGCAGTTTCTTGCCGGCGATGCGTAACGCATGGCGTTCCGGGGCGGACATCGCCGCCAGGTTTGCGCCGCGTTCGAGCAACTGCTTGTGGCGCTTGTCGAGTAAGCGCCCGCTTGCGGCGAGAATCGGCCTATCCAGTATTTTCAGGCTGTCCTTGCCCGATTCAGTGCGCCACGCGGCGCGATTCAGCCATGCTCCCAGGCGCAGCAGCAATTTCTGGTAGCGCGGCGCATCCGCCGCGCATCGGGCGCGTTCCCGGTTGTCGGCGCAGATGGCGCGCGCGCGCTCAAGCAGTTGCCGCAGGGCTTGGTCGTCCAGCGTATGGGATAGGATGGGCGGCAGCGTTTCCGTGACGAATACGTCCCAGTCGCGCACCGCGCCCAATTCGCCGGCCAGCCAGCGCATCTCCCCGATCAACGAAAGATCGCGTATCGCCGGCGCAATTTTAGCGAACAAGCCCATCGCGGAGCGCAAGCGGCGCATCGCTACGCGCATTTGATGCACATATTCGACATCCTCGCCGACCAGCAGCCCGTTATGGTTGCATTGCAAATGACTGATGCAGCTCCAGGCTATGGCCTGGAACGCTTGTTCGGCGGTGACGTTTCCGTGCAAGTCCGGCGCTCTCGCCTTAACCGGCTGCGGCTGCGGCGGCGGAGGTGCTACGCACAGCGCATAGCCGCGCTCCGCCTTGCTGGCGTTTTCCAGGCGCAACGGGACGACATTGAGCAAGGCCAGCGCGAGTTCATACAGCGCAGCCGGGTTGCCGCCCTTTAATTCGAGTTCCACTTCGCTGATCGGGCTGCCGGTGTCCGGGGCATGGATTTCCCCCTGGTCCAGCGCCATTTCCACCAAGTCGCCTTGCGCCGATTCGAGCAGCCAGATGGTGCGGCGGAATTCGGTGGTAAACATAGGCTTGAGCCGCCCTTGCAGTTCGGGCGATTGAAACAGTTCGCCCAATGCGGGGTCGCTGATTTTGGCGAAATCGGGGTGGTCGGAGGCGACCTGCGCCTCGATTTCGATGCGGCTGTGCAACCCGGCCTGGACGCTGCCGCCGCCCTTCACGGTTTGAATCCAGCGCCTGCCGTCGCGCCGCACGCGCAATGCAACGCTACGTCGCCAGAGAAATAAATCGTCGCTGTCGAAATAAATGCTCAACAGCTTGCGCTGGCAAGGTGCGCTACGCGACCAACCATCCGGCGCAGTAAAGCGGCGCAAACGTGAAACATCGGCAGGTGCAATCAATAATTTCAGCTCGACTTCCACGCCACCTCCCGTATCGATTTTTGGTTTGCAGCTTTGAGTATATAGCTTTTTTGGGGGTGAGGGGTGAGGGGTGAGGATTAGGGGCTGGCTCTCCGCGTAGCGTCGCTCTTCTTTACTCCGCACCCCTCGCTCCTGTCGTCTCTATGATCTCAAACATAACTTTTATCCGCACATCGCTCTTCACTGGGCGGTCATTGCGTTGTGCCGCAATAAAGCGTGCGTTGCGGAACGCGTTCACTGCCGCCGTCTCGAAAGTATCGGGCGGTTGAGCCTCGACTACTGAAATTTCGCGTACTACGCCCGTGGCGTCTATCAGCAGGCGTAATGTCACGAAGCCTTCGATGCCGGCTGCCGCTGCGGCTTCGGGGTATTCCGGCTTGATTGCTTCGACCGCCATCGGATGTATATCCACTTGCTTGGCTGTGTAATAGGTCGGGTCTTCGATCAGGGGAATATCCACCGCCGGCAAGGGCGACTGTGGAAGGAGCATAGCCTGAGCCGGCGGCGCAGCCGTGTCATTGGCAGGCTCCTCCTTCGCTTGGGCGTTCGCTGCGGGCAATGGCGCCGCAGCCGGCGCGGTCGGAACGGGCGCGGGTGGGGCCGCGGCTGGCTGGCTGGGGGGGGCGGAAGTTTTCCGGGCAAGTTTCGGCGCAGGTGGCTGTACGGATACTGGCGCTGTCGCTGGAGAAGGGGTTTCACCCGCTTGCCGGCTATCGGCGGCAAGGCGCTTAGGCAAATGGACCTGCAACGCTCTGGCGCGCGCGTTGAACCGGTCAGCCGGTTTGACCTGCACCAAAAAAGCTAGAGCCAGATGCAGCGCGAGCGAAAGCGCCAGGGATAGGATCAGCCTGATTGCGGCAGACTGGATTTGGGAAGCATCGCATCGCATCCGGGGAAGTATAGCGCGTATTGTTTTTGTTCAGCGTCTCCGCAGTTCAACTGATTGTGGAAAGGTGCGCGATGTTTGCGTTGGGGCGGGAAAGCGCCGAACCGGCGTTCAGCCGCCGCAGAGGAAGTAGCTGTCGGTGCCGTCGGTCGCCGGTGTACCGGGTGTGCCTTTGCCGTAGTAGACATAGAACGGCTTACCCAGATCGAAGCTGGCGGGGATGTTCGTAATCGTACCTTGGAAGGCGTTGTTGTCCGTGATCGCGGTTAGATGCGGCTGCCAGTTGTTGTCGGGCACGAAGTGGGGCGCCGCGTTGTTGGATATGTTGTTGACGCCGTGCGTGACGCCGTTTTGCACCAGACGCAGTCGCTCGGGAAAGAAGTAGGGTCTGACCTCCGGGAGATAGCCATTGTTTTCCCCGGCAAGCGAAAATGTCAGATACAGCTTGCGCTGATTCAGGTCGCCGGTCAGGCCAAACTCGATATGGGCGCTCTTGGTCACCGGGGTGGTGAATCCATCGTTATTCAGTCCGACCTCGTACAAGAGTTGCGCACCGCAGGTCGGCGGAACGGCAGTAGACACGGCGAGGCTCGACAGATCGGCCATCAATGAGTTAGTGGCGGTGTCCCAGTTAAATTTTGCGTCATAGTAGCGACCGTCCGGCCCTTGGATGTTGCGGATCAAGACCATGGTTCCGACAGGAACGTAGCTTGTTTGCGACAGGTTGATGGTGTTTTGTGCAGGTGGGCTGGTGACATCTTGCGCCTGTGCGGAAAAGGTAGCGGCACAGCAGGCGACAAGCAGGACATGGCACAGGCTTAAGGCAAGTTTCATGGCAAATCTCCGGATGGCGGCGGGACAATGAAAAACAGCTGACGCCGGACTATATGGAATCATATCACATCAACAGTTCAACTGAATTTTATAGGCAAATTGTGGCGGGGCATATCCTCGATTCGGGGAAAATCGGCGCGTCCGGTGACGTCCGGGTAAATTTGTTCTCGGCACGGAAAAAATCGATTCACCGCAGAGGACGCAGAGGAAACCCCTCATGCTTTTCCTCTGCGTCCTCTGCGTCCTCTGCGGTGAAAAAGGTTTTGTCTTTATGGGGTTGCCGCCATGAGTCGAGTAGCGTCGAGTAGCGTCGCGCTAAGTTTGCCTGGGATTCATGAATGTCTTACATCATTGATTTTAATCATTAATTTATGAAAACAAATTTACCCTGCCGGTGGCGTTCCGACACAGCCTGATGCACCCCAAAATGGTCTATAATGAAATCAGCGAAGTTGTAAAATTGGGCATAAACCGGAGGATAAATCATGGACCTGAAAGATGCCATTCTTAATCTGCAACTGACGAACGCGGGGCGTCCCGTACAGGCGGTGACGTCGGCGGATGTCGGTGTGCCGCCACCTGCGCCGGGGGCGGACCCCTATGCGCCTCCCGCCAGCAGCTTGGTGCAATTGTCCGGCTATGGTCAGGCGTTGTCCGCCGTTTCGCAATTTTCCAATGGCTTGCAGGTTACTCCGGCGGTGGCGTCAGCCAGTGTCAGTTCCGCGCCCGCCGTTGCCACTACCACGGCATCCAGCAGCGCTGCCAACGGAACTTACAGCGTGAACATCGCGCAACTGGCGAAAGAGCAAATAAGCGCGAGTGCTTATTTTGGCGACCCTAATGCCGCTTATTTCACGCCGGGCAGCTTTGTCCTCCAGTCCGGCGGCAGCAGCACCTCGGTTAGCGTCAGCACCGGTTCGCTTAACGGCGTAGCTGCCGCCATTAACAGCGCCAATGCGGGCGTCACGGCTGCGGTTCAGTCGGATACTTTCGGTTACCGGTTGACATTGACCGGTCAGCAAACCGGCGCTGCCAATACCTTTTCCGCTTCCGCTTCGCCCAGCGATCCGTTCGGTTGGAGCAAAAGCCTGGGCTTGCTGGCGCTTAGCCAGACCCAGGCATCCGCAGATTCCAGCTACACCATTAATGGCGTCGCCGGAAGCAGCGGCAGCAACCAGAATGTCGCGGTGGACGTTGGCGTCACCATGAATACGCTGGCTGTCGGCAGCACAACCATTACTGTGGCGCCTGACTACAATAGCGTTCTGGCCAACACCAACAGCATCATTTCTCAATATAATGTGCTACGCGGAAACCTGAACCTGCTGACAGCCGCCGGCGGCCAATTGAATGGAGACGCCTCGGCGAATCAGCTCTCTCTGGATGCGTACAATGCCACCCAGAGCACCTTTGCCAATCCCGGCTCCGCTTTAACCACGCTGGGTTCAATCGGCTTGACGGCGGCAACTCAAAGCAGCCCGATTTCCCTCAATGCGGCGACTTTGCAAACGGCCTTTAACAGCGACCCATTGGGCGCCAGCGCGCTGCTGGAGCAAATTCGGACCTCCTTCAACACGCTGGCGCAAACCTATGGCGGCAGCGCCGGAACGCTACAGACGCAGGCCAACACCGTTATGAACGGCATCCTGAACGGCATCCAGACTACGCTGGCGGGCGCGCCGAACTTGTTCCAATCGGCTGGACTGGCAATTTATCAGAATCAAATGCTTTACAATTCCATGCAGCCGCAATACGCCGGGATTTCGGTGTTCGTTTAAACGCCACGGGAGCCCCGTAAGGTGTCCGGGAGACAGGCGGCCCGGCTTACCATTTCCGCAGCCAGTTCAGCCGGGTGGGCACGCTTTTTGTGCCCACGCGGTTTAGAGACGAATGTTTCCCACCGGGTACGGGTTTCGATGACCGCACCGCGTGGGCGCAAAAAACGTGCCCACCCTACCCGGCTCATGGCGGCAACCCATAAAGATAAACCTAAAAACCGCATTTGCTTAACCGCAGAGGCGCAGAGACGCAGAGAAATAAATAAGTTACAACAATTTTCCGCTTCACCAAATGGGTGGTGTCGCACGACACTATAACTCGTTGTTTTTT
>JBAYVP010000271.1:0-7396 GCA_041674485.1 Sulfuricellaceae bacterium | reverse complement strand
TCCGGGTGCATGGCGGCGTTGCAACTACAAGAGAAGGCAATGGAACGACCATTGCGCGTCGTTGCGCCTTGCCCTGCACCCGGAAAACCGCACACTCCAGCCCGTTCAACGGAGGTTTCTAGGTTAAATATAAGGTAGGTCATGACGTATCCAAAAACCGGGAAGCTGAAATCCGATAAAAACGCTGTATTTCGACAGCCTAAGGCAGCCCCCTTTATTGATAAAGGGGATAAAAGGAAAGGGATAAAGGGGACGCTACCCTTTTTTAAAGAGATAAAGTGCCGTAGGATGTGCTGACGACAGGAAGCGCATCGTTCGCGCATCCCGGCGGCAATACGCGACAGATGCGCCTCGTACCTCGGCACATCCTACGGCCTGGGGTTGCATCGTCGTTCCCCGCACCCCACAAATCAGCGACACCCTCCCGCGCGCCACAACGCATGACTGGCCGCATCCCCCACCAAAATCAACGCGCGAATCGTGTCAATCGCGTTTGCGATGGCGAACAGCAGCGCCGGGGTGTCGTGTCCCGATAGCGCATTGCCGGCCTTGGCCTGAGCGACGCCATCCATCCCGCCACCCATCAGGCAACCGATGCCTTCCACGGATTCCTGCAAATGAACCGCCACATTCTCGGCTTGATCGATTGCGCCGGCGAACCACGCGAGCGTTGCAGGGTCAAGACTGGGCGCGGCGCGTTCCCAAAGTTCGGAAATGAGATTAAAAGCACCGGGTTCGCCCGTGGGCGCGGCGAGGGTTGGGGCGTCGGCAGGCGTTGCCGCTGCCAGCGTATCGCGCAAATGTGCAAGCGTGGCGATGGTGTGGTTCAGTTCCTGAATGGCGGAATTTAGGGCGGTGGCGGAATTTAGGGCGGTGGTGGGATTCATGATGGCGTGACTCCAATTCAAACGGATTGAGTTTCGCGCCACCCGCTACCAAACGGGAGGGCGCGACCTTGCGGGTTGGTAGACCGGGAATTGGAACCGGCGCAGCCGAAGCTGCCCCACAAGGCGCGCCCATAAAAAGGGCTGCCATGATGACGGACAGAAAAAAACCGCGTCGGTGGCGGCTGTCCGCCAATTCTCCGGGCTACCAAACCCGCCTGCCGCGTTGCGGCATTACGCGCATCATGCGCTTGGTCGGCGGCGGCGTCAATGCTTGAGGCGCGACCGCACGGCTCGCGATTACCGCCACGGGCAACCGACTCACCGCCCGCACCATTCGCGACCAGAAGACCGCTCCTGCAATCTATCGAGGGGCGTAGGATGTGCCGACGCCAGGAGGCGCATCGTTCGCGCATCCCGGCAGTGCCGTAGGATGTGCTGACGACAGGAAGCGCATCGTTCGCGCATCCCGGTGGCAATACACGACAGATGCGCCTCGTACCTCGGCACATCCTACGGCCTGGGGTTGCATCGTCGTTCCCCGCATCCCATGAATCAGCGACCCCCTCCCGCGCGCCACAACGCATGACTGGCCGCATCCCCCACCAGAATCAACGCGCGAATCGTGTCAATCGCGTGAGCGATAGCGAACAGCAGCGCCGGCGCATCGTGCCCCGATAGAGCATTGCCGGCCTTGGCCTGACCGACGCCATCCATCCCGCCACCCATCAGACAACCAATGCCTTCCACGGATTCCTGCAAATGAACCGCCACATTCTCGGCTTGATCGATTGCGCCGGCGAACCACGCGAGCGCTTTATGGTCAAGATTGGGCGCGGCGCGTTCCCAAAGTTCGGAAATGAGATTAAAAGCACCGGGTTCGCCCGTGGGTGCGGCGAGTGTTGGGGCGTCGGCAGGCGTTGCCGCCGCCAGCGCATCGCGCAAGTGCGCCTGTGCGGTGGTGGCGCTGTGCAATGCTGCGGTGGCGGGTTGATCGGTTGCGGGGCAACGTGCCAGCGTGGCGATGGTGAGGTTCAGTTCCTGAATGGCGGAATTTAGTGCGGTGGTGGGGTTCATGATGGTGTGACTCCTGTACGTGCGGATTGAGTTTCGCGCCACCCGCTGCTAAACGGGAGGGCGCGACCTTACGGGTTAGCAGACCGGGTACAGGACCGGCGCAGCCGAAGCTGCCCCACAAGGCGCGCCCATAAAAGAGATTGCCATGGATGACGGACAGAAAAAAACCGCGACGGTGGCGGCTGTCCGCCAATTCTCCGGGCTACCAAACCCGCCTGCCGTGTTTGCGACATTACGCGCATCATGCGCTTGGTTGGCTGCGGCGTCAATGGTCATTGGTCGCAACGCGCAGGCAGCATAGTTCGCACCCGAATTGTGGGAATGTGGTGTTGGTAATAAAGACTGGCTTGGCAGAAAGAATCCAAGCCTTTATGAGCGAACACAATGGGGTCAGGTTGGGTTAATGGTCTTGTCATCAACCCAACATTTTTCGCATAGTGTTGGGTTGCAAAAAGCTGGCAACCCAACCTACCGGGCTATAAGCGACTTCGTGTCGCGGCACATCCTACGGGCTTGATTGCTACCAAGAGGGCATCTTGAACAACTGGCCGTCTTCTCCCTCGTCATGCAGACTCACGACAATTTCTTGCGAGGAAAACACAGGTTCGTTTGATGCTTGAGGCGGCATATCGGAATCAATCAATGTAATGATCGGCTGCAAACCGAGGTCAGCGTACTCGCGGATCACCTTCAGTAATTTTTCCTTCTTTCGATCATCCAACGACTCAAAAACACCGTCGTGGTACACAAATCGTGGGAATTTCTGGTCAAGGTGAGCGCGCAGCACAGCAAGATCAAAGGCGATGCACAGCAGCTTGCGATAAGTATGCCCGTCATCTGCGCTGGTTGCATTGCCAACGCCATCGAGAATTTCGGCCTTGAATTCAAGATGCCCTTGGCTGTTGGGAGAGACACTGAGCAAGGCTTTGCGATTAATCACCTCTTCAACGATCTCGCTGAAATAGACGCGAATGTTCGAAAAAAGGCTTGTTTTATCCGAGTTCCGCTTCTCCACATCCTCTTCTATCGCACTTTGCAGGTGGCTGCATGCCTCAGTTAAGGACCTAATCTCTGCACGAAGTTCTTGAAGGCGATGTAAGGAAGCGCGCTGACGTTCTAGAGAAGTAATGTTCACTCTGAGGGTGACCATTTCATCAGCCACTTGTTTGTACTTGGCAAACACGTCGGTGCCGCTCAGAAACGACAGCATATCGGAGCGCTTGCGACCCAGTGCTGTCAATTCAGCGTTAACACTCTTTAGTTCCACATCGATTTCGTCCCGTTCCTCGACGAGGTACTGGCGCCGCTCCCCGCTCAACGCCCGATTAAAAGCGATAAGCTGTTGAAAATCTTTCTTAATCTGCCCCTCAAACAAAACTCCTACCTCTTGGAACAAGCGCTGGGCCTCATCAGGATTAAACAGAATCCGGTCGTCAGCAAGTGATGCGACAATTTTCTTTTTGTTCTGGCTCAGGGAATAGCGCCTGCTGTTGAGCGAAGCAATCTGTTTATCGATGTTATCCACCAATTCTTTCGTCGTGCTTTTATCATGTTCACGAAAGTCAAAGGCATCGAGAAGTTTTTGCTTTTTCTCCGCATCCTTAACTTTCAAAAGCAATAAGCCTTCGATCTTGCTGATATCTTCTACCGTATTTCCCCCCAACTCATCCTTGATTACTTGGGCGGATTTTTTTTTGCTGTCCAACTCTTCTTCTTTTGCATAATGCTTTTCGATTAACCGTGCGTCAAAGCCAAGCATATGCGACAGGAAAGGCTTCCAGTAAGCATGACGGCCAACAGACGCGCCCAACTGAAAGACATCGCCATAATCCCGCTGCGAACGCAGGAGATAACCCAAAAGAGACCGATATCGCCAAGGAGCGGCGGCTCGCCAATCCAACAGACCATCCAGCAGAATAAGCGCACGATCAAAGGGAATATCGTAGTGATCCCATTCTTCCAGGTATAACGCCGAAAAATCCTGGCGACATGCTTCATGCTTTTTAAAAGCAATCTTGCTCGCATTTTCCACACTTCTACGAACAGTGACAAAGGACGAATCCGCAAGCTCAATTTCCAAGAAAAATATGAAGTTCTTGAAACGTGGTTCATGCTTAAAAAGAAAGAAATCCGGATTTTTCTTCGACAGAAAAACGAAGTCGAGCAGCCGTCCAAGAGAGGTCTTGCCTAGATTGTGGGTGTCCTTCTCCTTGTTTTCAGGCAAGCGAATCTCAGCCATCACCACATTCAGCCCTGAAACGAAGTCAATCGGATCAAACAGATTAGGCTGGTTTGCGTAAAGTCTGGACAGTCTCATTATGGCCCCACGTACTCAACAACATCCGTCTTCGGGCGGTAGTCGATCAAACCCAAAAGAAAAAGAAAGTTCAGAGCAGGCAAAAAGAGCACGTCACCGCCATCAACGGTTTTCTTGGAAAGTTTTTTCAGATTATCATAAGTATCAATGCGTTGGCGTTTGAGGTGAACAAGCAATAGCAGCGCCACGTTTACTACGGTGCGGTCTGGATGGGAATGCTTCGTCGGTCTAAGCATCATCATCCCCTGCATCGCCTATGTCACAGTTCCAATACATATAAAAAAGGAATGCCCGCGTAAGCGGTTTGTGAGCACGCTGACGTAACACAGGATCACGATCAAACAAAAGATCAGTCAAATAATTCATCACCGCATCGAAGGCCTGGTAATTGCGGCGATGTGCAATGATTTTGAGTTGGAAGTCAACAACGACAGATTCGTACAACTGAAGAAGTTCATAGTTTTCAGGGGCTTCAAGGAACGCTTTGATCTGCCCGCTCTCCTTCAGGAACCTCTTGCATAGAATCTTTGCGTAATCCGGAGTCATATTATTGAGGGCGTTTTTCTCTGTATATGACACTCGATCAGCAGGCGGCGCATCAGGCACCGCTCCGAATACTTCACGCTGGCGGGCAAACGCCTGCACAACCTCCGCCAGTTCATCAGGACTGACAATCAGAGGGCAGTCAATGGGATCAAGATCAGAAGCTTCAGCAGCCTCGGGGAATTGCTTTAATACATGTTCAAGGTGCTCGATACCGAATAAAGCGATGGATTCTTCCGGGATGCCGCATTCTTTGGCAAGATGTTGCCTAATCTCACTTTCAGCGTTGCCGGCAAGTCGACGGTTTGAAAAGAGCATGTAGTTATCGAGCTGATTTTTCTTTCGTAAATTTTGAATTCGCGGAATTTCTTCTCCAACAATTGAGCTTTTCGACGTATTGCTGAAAAAATCAAATTCAGAAAAGCTTTTGTTATAACCGTTGGTATGTTTGGCTTGGATAATCGTGACGCCTTTCCACGGAGATGCCTTGCTCGGGTGCAACTCGGCTGTTCCAACAAACTTCGCATCGCGACCACCGTCAGGCCCTTTTGCAAAGCCTTGGACACCTACCCCTAGCAGATGACGGCAAATGCAGACCACCAGTTGCTCAAACTGATCTTCATGCATATCATGGTAGGCGTATTTCACGGGATAATAATTCCGTATGGCTGCTTAGGTGATTTTCTGAATGGATGCGAAACCGGCACGCCCATCAATCGGCAATACATTATAACAGACCATCGACAACGAGTGCCGTAGCCCGTAGGATGCGGTCTCCGACAGGAGACGCATCGTTCGCGCATATTGACGGCGACAAGCGACAGATGTGCCTCGTTCAACGACGCCCCCTACGGGCTGGTGTTGCTATTGCGCAACATTAAGAGGGATATGCAAATAAATTTTGCTTGCGCGGGTATTCTTACAAGCGCTACTATAGTATAGTTCAAGTCCGGCTTACGAAAAACGTCACAACGCAACCATCATAAAACGGCAAAACAACCTATACACATGGAAGAATCAGTCAAACAGCAATTTCTGGATGCCATCAACGAGATAGGGAAACATCCGTCCCGATTAGCGGATGCCGAGCCTTATTTGCTTGAGCCATTGGGGTCAGGCTGTCAAGGTGATATTCTTGATAACGCTGATTATCGCATAGAAGACCTGTCGGACGATGACTTGGATGTCTCAACTCACGTTGCCTGACAATCAATATGCCTCATTCAGATGATCGCCCAAGTCGGGACAATGCACGGATTCGTTTGCTCAAAAAGGAAATGATTCCGGTTGGCGCCGAGTTAACCAAAACTTTCTCAAACCTGGCTTGGAATGTTGCCGCCATTGGTAAGGTCATTGATTTGTACAAAGCGTATCGTGATGAAGCAGAGGCATTAATGAGAAACCTCCAAGACCCCGGTCATGCGTTACTTATCGACAGACATAAAATCGGCGCTTCGTTCATCATGGCGATTATTGAAGCGGAGCCTTTGGCTATCAAAGATGGCGCCCTCCCAGCCCATGAAGGCGAATTACTAAGAAACGAAGTATTGGCGTTTCGAACGGCAGTGAGAATCTTGGCGGGGTTTAATAAGCACGACGCGCGGCTGAAAGGCATATCTGCGCCCCATTGGTCTTCGCCTGTAGTTTATCCCCCAACCAAAGATAGCAAGCCTTATAAGCACCACGCTTACAGGGCGTTGTATCATGCACGTAAACAAAAGAGATTGAATCTTCCTATTTTGGCGAACTGGCTGTTTTTGATTGAACAATATAACAACTATAACAACACATTCGCTAATTTTGTATCCCACCAAAGTACGGAAGCCAAGGGTTCAGTCTAGCATCGCAGCCCGTAGAATGTGGCTTCCGCCAGGAAACGCCTCGCACCCGGCGCATCTTACGCGCTACTCCCCGGCTTACCGCCTTTCTCCGTTCATCCTTCGCCCCTTCGGCGAAGCTCAGGACGAACGGAGAAAGGCGGCAAACTCGTAGGATGTGCCGACGCCAGGAGGCGCATCGTTCGCGCATCCCGGCTGCAATACGCGACAGATGCGCCTCGTACCTCGCACATCCTACGGCCTGGGGTGACATCGTCAAGAGTGAACACGCGTCCACCCGGCTGCCGACATCCCACGAATCAGCGCCCCCCCCTCCCGCGCGCCACAACGCATGACTGGCCGCATCCCCCACCAAAATCAACGCGCGAATCGTGTCAATCGCGTGAGCGATAGCGAACAGCTGCGCCGGGGTGTCGTGTCCCGATAGCGCATTGCCGGCCTTGGCCTGACTGACGCCACTCGCACCGCCCCCCATTAGGCAACCGATGCCTTCCACGGATTCCTGCAAATGAACCGCCACATTCTCGGCTTGATCGATTGCGCCGGCGAACCACGCGAGCGTTTCATGGTCCAGGCTGGGCGCGGCGCGTTCCCAAAGCTCGGAAATAAGATTAAACCTAGAAACCTCCGTTGACCGCTTGCCAAGATGTGTAACATAGTGGTTCTAAACAGCTTTATCATCTATTTTGCGTTCACCCGTTTGGTGAGAACGCTACGGGCTGGATTGCACGGTTTTC
>JBAYVP010000270.1:0-7439 GCA_041674485.1 Sulfuricellaceae bacterium | reverse complement strand
TCCGGATTGGATTGTTCCCAGCGGGATGCAATGCAAGGCGCAAATTGCGCCGTGTGGTCATTCTCACACAAGCAATTTGCAACGCGGCAGTGCGCCCGCTGGGGGCAATCCAACCGGACAATTCCCCCGCGCAAGGCATAATGTCACAATTTCTGCCTAGAACACGCGTTTTGCGATACTATCCGTCCGTTAATCCAGCCGAATTTTCACCTCCGCTTTGCGCTACTTTACCTTACCCCCTATTCTATGCCCGTTCGCTCTCCTCCCCGTTGGCGTGTGCCTATGGGAATAGAGTGCGTAGCGGGAGAAGGGGAACACCACCAGGAGAATGCTTGCATGTCTTTTGAATCGCTAGGGCTTTCCCCGGAATTACTGAAGGCGATTGCCGATCAAGGCTACACCGAACCGACGCCCATTCAGGCGCAAGCCATCCCCGTCATCAACCAGGGGCGCGACGTAATGGGCGGCGCGCAGACCGGCACCGGCAAGACCGCCGGCTTCACCCTGCCGCTGTTGCAGCGCCTCAGCCCTTACGCCAACACCGGCGCTTCCCCGGCAAAGCACCCGATACGCGCGTTGATACTCACCCCGACGCGGGAGCTGGCAGTCCAGGTGGCGGAAAGCGTGAAGGCCTATAGCAAATATCTGCCGCTACGCTCCACCGTGGTCTATGGCGGCATCGCAATAGACCCGCAGATACAGGAATTGCGCCGCGGCGTGGAAATCCTGGTGGCGACGCCCGGACGCCTGCTCGACCATGTGCAGCAGAAATCGGTGAATTTGTCACAAGTGGATATTCTGGTGCTCGACGAGGCCGACCGCATGTTGGATATGGGCTTCATGCCCGACATACTGCGCATCCTCGGCCTGTTGCCGGCCAAGCGGCAAAACCTGCTATTCTCCGCCACCTTCTCCGACGACATCAAGAAACTGGCCGACCGCCTGCTCAACGCCCCGGTGCTGATCGAAGCCGCAGGACGCAATGCCGTCGCCGATACGGTCACCCAGGTGGTGCATCCGGTGGACCTGGAGCGCAAGCGCGAACTGCTGGCGCACCTGATCAAATCGCGGAACCTGAGACAAGTCCTGGTATTCACCCGCACCAAGATCACCGCCGGCAAGCTTGCCCGCCAACTGGAACGCGACGGCGTCACCGCCACCGCGATACACGGCGACAAAAGCCAGCCGCAACGCACTGAAGCCCTGACGGCATTCAAGGACGGCACGGTGCGCGTACTGGTCGCCACCGATGTCGCCGCGCGTGGGCTGGACATAGACCAGTTGCCGCATGTGGTCAATTACGAGTTGCCGCATGTGCCGGAAGATTACGTGCATCGCATCGGTCGCACTGGTCGCGCCGGAGCCGAAGGCAGCGCCATTTCGCTGGTATGCGAGGAAGAGTTGAAATTACTCGCCGCAATCGAGCAAATGCTAAAGCGCGCGATCCCCTCGGAAGTCATTCCAGGCTTCGAAGTCAACTCGGCCATTGCCATTGATGTTCCCCCCCCCCGCCACATCGCCGCACCACGTGAGCGCGGCGAGCGCGCTGGACATGGCGGACGCGGCGAGCGTAGCGCAGGCCGGGAGCGTAGCGACCACAGCGCGCGCGGCGATAAGCGTCCGGCGCCCGCACGCATCCACAATCCCCCACCGCCGGGCGGCTTCTTCGACCTATCCCAGCCCTACCAGTCCGCAGCCCCGCTACCGACGGCGGTGCATGCAGCACTCACGCCCCTCGGCCAACCCGATCCCAAAAAACTTCGGAAACCCTTGGCTGCGCTGTTCCTGCCGCCGGTTGAGCCGAAGCCGGAGGAATAGTCCGGGAAGTACAGTCAACAATAAAATGGGGATAGGGGTAGGCTGTAGGCTGTCGAAATATGGCGCTTTTATCGAATTTTAGTTTCCCGGTTTTTGGATATGCCCAGAAACGTCATGACCTACCTTATTTTTAATCCGTTCATCCTTCGCCCATTCGGCGAAGCTCAGGGCAGGCCAGGCTCAGGACGAACGGATTAAAAATAAGGTAGGTTGTCATGGTGCAACCTCGGCATACATGCGAGGCACTGGGTCAAATTTCCCCGTTCGTGGTGCAGCCCAGTCGAACCATGAACAGGAAAATTTGACCCTGTTCATAAGTTGATGGAATCCACAAACCGGTGCTGAATTTTTGTCAAAAAATGATAAATTTCGACAGCCTAGGTAGGCTGTCGAAATACAGCGGTTTTATCGAATTTCAGCTTCCCGATTTTTAGATATGCCAAGAAACGTTACGACCTACCTTATTTTTAATTTTTGCGAGCGATGCGCTTCCTGTCGTTAGCGCATCCTATTTTGTGCTCACGCGGGAATGACCTTCACTGACCGCGTGGGCACAAAAAACGCGCCCACCCTACAAAGTTGGGTATTACAATTCCTCCTTCATCACGATAAAGCTGCACGGGCATTCATGTGCGCACAGGCCGCAGCCCTTGCAGTAATCGTAATCGAACACGTAGTGGGAGCCGTCGCTCGCCAGTTCGGTGGTTTTCAGCACCGCCGAGTCGGGGCATAGCGTCCAGCAATTGTCACAGGCGAAGCAGTTGCCGCAGGAAAAACAGCGCTGGCTTTCGGCGAAAATTTGCGTCTGGCTCAGGCCGCCTTCCACTTCTTCGCTGCCCTTGCGCGCTTCCAGCGGCAGCACCGGGGTTTTGACGCGCGCGGCGTGCTCGAAATAATTCAGGTTGATCTGCGAATAGGGGACGACTTGCACGGGGGCGGGCTGGGGCAATTCCTTGCCCTGGATGTAGGCGTCTATCGCTTCAGCCGCGCGTCGCCCGTCGCCGATGGCGCGGCTCAGGGTGCCGCGCCCGCCGCACGCGTCGCCGCCGACGAAGATGCCGGGATGCTTGGCCAGCGCGCCATTATGGTCCACCGCGAAAAATGGCCGATTTTCCAGCAGGCCTTCCACGCCGAACGGCAGGACATCCTGGCCGATGGCGGGGATCACCTGTTCGACATGAAGCACGGTTTCGGTGCCTTCGAACGCCTTGGTCAGCAATTTGCCGTCGGCTTGCGGCACTTTTTTCATATGCACCAGTTCCAGGCCGACGACTTTTTCGCCGCGCAGGATGAGTCGGCGGATGCCGCGAAACTCGTGGAAAATCACGCCTTCGTCCTGCGCCTGGGTGATTTCGCGGGCTATCGCCGTCATCGTGATTTCCGGCGGCACATCCACGCCGGGCAACGCCTGGTGGGTGATGACGTGGACTTCGTGCGTGCCGGCGCGCTTCAACACGCGGGCAATGTCCACCGCAGTGTTGCCGCCACCGACGACGGCCACGCTTTGCGGCGTCGGCACGGAGCCGAGCGCCACCCATTCTTCCAGCAATTCCAGGCCGCTACGCAAGCCGCGCGGCGTGACGCCGTCCACGCTCCATTCGCGGTCGTGGCGGTTGCCGATGCCGAGGAACACGGCGGCGTAATCGCGTTGCAAATCCTCAATGTAGAAATCGCGCCCCAAGCGTTTTTGCGGCTCGAATTTCATACCGGTCGCAAGCAAGCGTTGCACTTCCGCATGCAAAATGTCGCGCGGCAGGCGGTATTGGGGGATGGCGGTGCGCAACACGCCGCCCGCTTCCGGCAGCTCGTCGAACAAGGTGACGTTGTAGCCGCGCCGGATCAGGTGGTACGCGGCGGATAGTCCAGCCGGGCCGGCGCCGACTACGGCTACCGCCGGCGCAGATTCCAATGGGGCGGGCGGCATCGGGTAGGGCCAATTGTGCTTGATGGCTTCGTCGCCGAGGAAACGTTCGGCGCTGTGGATTGCCAGCGCCTCGTCGTATTCGCCGCGATTGCAGGCGCCTTCGCAGGGATGATGGCATACCCGGCCAGTCGCTGCGGGCAGCGGGTTGATCCTGACGATGGTCTCCCAGGCTTCCTGAAAGCGTCCTTCGGCGATTTTTGCGAGATAGGCCTGTGCGTCTTCCCCGGCCGGGCAGGCGTTGTGGCAGGGCGCGGCGCGGTGTTCATGCACCGGTTTTTGCACCCGCCAAGTGCCGGTGTGGTATTGCAGAGAGGTGGAGGGGTGGGCGAAAGCGCCACGGTTAAGTATTGCCATTTTCAATACCTTTCAAAGCATTGCGCTTATAAATTGTTATGCCCAACGACTGCCGCCGCGGCGCACGGTGTCCGAGCCTTCGCTGTCGAGCGCGTCAATGCCGTCGCCGCGCAGCCGGTAAATCTCGATATTGTGGTTGGCGATGGCCTGCAAATGTTCGAGTTCCTCAAGCGCGCGCGGGTCGTCCTTGAACAAGTGGCTGAAACGCTGCTGCATTTTGAGATAAGCGGAAACCGGCGTGGGATGGCGTAGCGGCATCGCGCCGGTCAGTTCGCCGCGTTCCAGCTCGATTAGCGGGAACAGCCCGGTTTGCACCGCCAAGCGCGCCACCTCAATGCCCAGCGCATCGTTGTAGCCCCAGCCCAACGGGCATGGGGAATGGATTTGCAGGAAGGTTGCGCCCTCGACCGCCATCGCGCGCCGCACTTTCTTGCGCAGGTCGGAAGGATAGGCCACCGAGGCGGTGGCCGCATAGGCGACATGGTGCGCGGCGATGATGGTGATGATGTCTTTTTTCAGGTGGCGTTTGCCCATGCGCTCCTTGCCGACCGGCGAGGTGGTGGTGGATGCGGCATGAGGCGTGGAACTGGAACGCTGGATGCCGGTGTTCATGTAGGCTTCATTGTCGTAGCACACGTAGAGCACGTTGTGGTTGCGCTCCAACATGCCGGACAGCGCCTGGAAGCCGATGTCGAAGGTGCTGCCGTCGCCGCCCATGGCGATCACCTTGGTGTGCTTGCCTTGCGCCTTCATTGCGGCTTCCATGCCGGATGCGATGGCGCCGGCGTTTTCGAACAGCGAATGCATCCACGGCAGGCGCCAGGCCGATTCCGGCCAAGGCGTGGTGAAGACTTCGAGGCAGCCGGTGGCGTTGGCGATCATCACGTCCGGCCCGGCGGATTCGGTGACCAGCCTCGCGGCCAGCGCCTGGCCGCAGCCCAGGCAGGCGCGGTGGCCGGATTCTATGCCGGAAAAGCGCGGTTGGGTGCGGCGCAGGTCGGTGATGGAAATGGTTTCGGTAGTCATGATAATTCCTCGTCTTAGCGCTCGGATTCCGGCAATTTTTCCAGATTCACGTCGAAAATCGCGAACGGAATGGGGGAAGCGGTTTTTGCCGCTTCCATCAGACGCGGGAAAATATTGAGCGGGATGTCGCGTCCTCCCAGGCCGACGGCGAAATTGTGGATGCGCGGTGCATCCGCCACGCCGGCGAATGCCGCCCGCACCTCAGTGCCGATAATGCCGCCGCTGCCCGGCGACAGCGCGCGCTCCAGCACGATCAAATCGGTCAGGCCGGCGCAAGTCTCAAGCAGCGCTTCGGTTGGAAAGGGGCGGAAAGTGCGCAGCTTGATTAGCTTGGCCGGTCCGGCTTCCGGGTATTCATTAAGCGCATCGCGTAGCGTGCCGATCACCGAACCCAGGCTCAATAGGCCGACCTTGGCGCCGGGATCGCCCTCCACGCCCAGCAAGCCGCCGCCGGCGCGTCCGCTGACCTTGGCCCAATCCTCGTCGGCGGAGACAATCTCCGCCTTGGCGTTGAGCAAGGCCTGATGATGCGAGTGGCGCACTTCGGAGAAAAAATCCGGGGAAACCAGTGTGCCTATGCTGATCGGCTTGGCGGAATTCAACGCGCGCGCGAAGCAGTAGGGCGGCAGGAAACCGTCCACCTGCTCCTGGCTGGGCATCTCGATCTGTTCCATGGTATGGGTCAGCACGAAGCCATCCACGCAGATCATCACCGGCAGTTCGGTGCGCTCGGCGATGCGGTAGGCCTGGATCGTTGCGTCCACGGCTTCCTGGTTGTCGGCGCAATAAATCTGGATCCAGCCGGCATCGCGCACCGCCATCGAATCCTGCTGATCGTTCCAGATCGACAACGGCGCGCCCACCGCGCGGTTGGCGCAGGTCATCACCAATGGCACGCGCAGCCCGGCGATGTTGTATAGCACCTCGCTCATCAGCAATATGCCTTGCGAGGAACTGGCGGTGTAGGCGCGCGAACCCGCAGCAGCCGCGCCCAGCGCCACTGAGGCTGCGGAAAATTCGCTTTCCACGCTGACCAGCTCGCAATGCAGCTTACCGTCCGCCACCAGCTTGGAAATGTTCTCGACAATGTGAGTTTGCGGCGTGATCGGGTAGGCGGCCACCACCTGCGGGCGGCACAAGGCGATGGCACGGGCCAACGCCATTGATCCTTCAAGCATTTGCGGCATGATTCGCCTCCTTCCATATGCCGACCGGGACCATCTTGGCGGCTTCGTTGACCAATCGGGTGTTGCGTTCCAGCACCTCTCCCTTGAAGCGCTGTCCCAGCCCCTTGACCAGCGCGTCAAGGGAAACCATGCCGGTGAGCGTCAGGAAAGCGGCGAGCAACGCGGTGTTGGGCACCGGGCGACCGAGAATTTTCTTGGCCAGCGCATTGGCGGGGATGGCGATCATATCCAAGCCCGTCATCTCTTTCAGTTCCGCCGAAGAACGGGTGGAATTGACCAGAATGCCGCCGCCCGGCAGCAGCCCGTCGGTCACGCCGGGCACATGCAGCAGCGCCTCGTCCTGAATAATTAAATAGCCGGGGTGGATAACCTGGCAACGGCGGCTGAAGGGCTTATCGGCGATGCGCACGAAAGCGGTCACCGGAGCGCCGCGCCGTTCCGCGCCGAAACTGGGGAAAGCCTGGCTGAAGCGGCTATCCTCGAAGGCCGCGCTGGCCAGAATGTAGGCCGCCGCCACGTTGCCCTGGCCGCCGCGCCCATGTATGCGAATTTCAATCACCGGTCCAACCCTCCTACGGTAGTTGCTGACTTGCTCAATGTAGCACTGAACGGCCATTAGAGCAAAGCCATATGACAACTATGTGGCGGGCTAAGGGAATTTGCGGGAATAATTCCCCTAAAGCCAACCGGTTTTCAGAAGACAAATGAGGTGGATGCGTTGCGCTTATCCACCCTACGATTGGTAAGATAACATAAGTTTTCTGGGATAATGGTGGATATGGATAAACGCATCGAAAAGACCTTTTCCGCCAAAGATTTTAACGCTTTTTCCCAGGGCGCCGTCCCTGGAGAAAGGCCGATAGCCATAGTGCCGGACGACATCAAGAGCCTATTGAACGTAAGCAGCGAAGTCGTCTTGCTGTCTCAACACACAAGCGCCAAGCAATATGGCAAGCACCCGGAGATTACGCCGACGGACTACATGCGCCTTCAACCTAGAAAGCTCAGTTGAACGGGCTGGAGTGTGCGGTTTTCCGGGTGCATGGCAAGGCGCAACGACGCGCAATGGTCATTCCATTGCAAGGAGTTGCAACGCCGCCATGCGCCCGGAAAACCGTGCAATCCAGCTC